>JAFGMA010000172.1 GCA_016927835.1 Candidatus Zhuqueibacterota bacterium
AGACGCCTTAAGTTTAATATTTAAGATATATAGAATTTATAAGTAACTGTTTTTTATGAATTGATTTAAAAGTGCGAAAGTCGTATTCTTAATACGCCCGCGTATTGTATTGATACCGTCTTTCGCACGCTTCATATCAACCTTTATCCGGCAAACCAATGACTGTTTGGCTCAAATCGGGCATCCCTGGCTAGCGTGTTCTGAAGCGCCTGCATTTTCCGCTTGACTTTTTAAATAAATTTATGTAACATTTGAGGACAAAATTTGCAATTTAAGATTTGCTGTGCGCCTTGAACGGATTATCCGTCGCAGCCACTCTAGTTGTAGAATGAAACAAAATCATGCATATTATGGGCAAACGAATCGGAATAGCTATCTTTATCATTAGTCTCAGTTTGATTTACGCATGTGCACCGCCTCCGCATGAATATTTCAGGCGGATTCAGGTACAGGAAGAATCCCCTCAGTTCGATTCCACAGCCTATTACGTAGATCCTCAATCGCTGGCTATTTCTGCAGCGGAAAAAGCTGTTTCTCCCCATATAGCTGCCGCGCTATTTTATAATGAGTTGGGGGAATGGCAACATGCGCTGGATGAATTCAACCAGGCATTTCAACATCTCGATTCTATTTCAATCAAAACAACCGATGAAAAATTTCAATTTATTGAAAAACACGCCAGGCTGCCGGTTTATTATCAAAGTATAAATATTCGTGAGCTATATACTGAGCTTGAAGCAAAAGTGAGTGCATCGAAGCTGCCGGGTGCTGAGCAAGCACCGTCTACTCAGGGCAGCACTCGCTCCAATCAGAATGCAGAAAGCGTACTTGAGCCGATGCCTTATGCAAGGCAAGCCAATTATTCGGCTTTCATTGAAAAGGAAATTAGGAAATTGGCATTGAAATTTGGTGAAGATAATCATTTTCAATTGGAAAAGGAATTCATCAAAGAAGTTGAAAAGCATATCATCATTTTTCAAACCGAAAAGCGTGAATTTTTCGAACGTACGGTTCGACGATCCCGCAAATATTTTCCACTTGTGAAACCGATTTTTGCCGAAAAAGAAATTCCGGAGGAGTTGATTTATATGGCGACAGTGGAGTCTGGTTTCTCTCCCACTGCACGCAGCCGCTCGAATGCGCTTGGATTGTGGCAATTGATCGCCGGTACAGCAAAATATTATGGACTCACGGTTTCCCGCTATCGCGATGAGCGTTACGATCCAATGAAGTCGACACTGGCTGCGAGAGAGTATTTATTGGACTTGCTTACGATTTTTGGCTCCCGATCATTTATGCTGGCAATGGCTGCCTATAATACAGGCGAAGGCAATGTGCAATCCGCACTGAAAAAGCTGAGCAGCTACAAAGACAGAAATTTTTGGAAACTCCGCGATTCAGGACTTCTTTTCGATGAAACCAACCACTTCGTCCCCCAAATCCTCGCGTCGATTATTATCAATACAAACCTTGCATTTTTCGGCTTTGAAGATGTTCCCTTCATCCATCCGTCGATTTATTCCGTAGTCGAAGTGCCTTATAAAACCGGGCTCAGCAAAATCGCTGAAGCAGCCGGCATTGATGTAGCGAAAATGATTGAATTGAATCCTGATCTGCCGCCGGATGCAACCACAACCCCTTCAAATGTATTGAACTATCCTCTATTCGTTCCCGCAGGAAAGGGAGCCAGTGTTGACGCTGCCCTTAAAGCTCTGCACAAAGTGAGCCTGCAAAAAGCTGCAACGTATAAAAGCCAGGGCGATAATGCGCCTGTGGGAACCGATGTCGGTGAATATATCGATTACCGAGTACGCCAGGGGAATACGCCATCAGAGATCGCCAGTTGGTTCGATACCTCAGTCGCCAGGCTCGAGCAGTGGAATCCATTTTTAAAAAATCGCGGGCTCCGCACCGGGGATACCGTCCGAATCTATGTCAAGGTTTCAAAGTGGCGAAAAATAATTCATACTGTTAACGCCGGTGAAACGCTTTCCGCAATCAGCGCCAGGTATAATACTCCGATTCGATATATTCGCGGTTGGAATGGGCTTCCCGGTGATCGAATCTATAAATCACAACGACTGGTGCTTTATGCAAAAAGCAGCTCCCGCAAAAGTACGCCCGTGGCTATAAGCAATTCCGGCATCATCGAAAAGCAATTCATTCCCAAAGGTGCCTCATTCCAATATAAGGTCGAGTTAAATAATACACTTGTCGAAATTGCGGAAATCTTCAAAGTCAGCGTGAGCAATATTGTGCAATGGAATCAACTAAACGGTGCAGAACCGGTAGCCGATGCCAGGATAACGCTGGTTGCAGCCGATGACCTTGCGTTTATCAGGTACAGCGCCCTGAGAGGTGATAACCTCTCGACGATTTCCAGTAAATTCGGTACAACGATAGCAACGCTTAAAGAATTGAATAATTTGCAGAGCGATCGGATTTTAGTCGGCGATGAGTTAAGAATATTCACCTTCTCCTATCGATAAGCACACGGCTCAATTCAATCACTGGTAAAGCAAGTTGTTGAGACATGCACCCGTTCAAAGTTCGGGGAACCTTTGAAAACTTATTTGCCTTCGTAAGAGCGGAGAAATGCGAAAATTTATTTTTACTTGCTAATAGAACGAAAGTTTTGTATCTTACCGGCTATTCCAACCTTAATATTATAATTAAGCTGTCCATATTATTCGAAGTCCAAATTCGGAGAATCGAATTATGCGTTGGCTTCCTTTTGTTTATCAGTATAGCCTCGAATTTGTTGTATTTCTAATCGGAATTGTTATTGCGCTAAAATCAAAGCAATTTCGACCTTCGGAAACGCGGGGCAAAGTGTACCTGGGATTGATGGTCGCGACATTTTTATTTTATTTTTTGCTGCAAGGCTTCATGCAATTCATCTTGCCGGATCTTTAATCGGATGCAAATGAAATTTGAATGAATAACCAGCGCTAATCGAAAAAAATAAAACTTGTGAGACTCCCAATGGGTGAATTACCGCTGATAAATTCAATCTCGATCGATACAATCATCATCGTCGCCTATTTCGTTATAATCGTATTATTTGGTTCTTTTTTCGGTCGCTTCATCAAAGGCACCAAGGATTTCTTTTTTGCCGGTCAAAAGCTGAGTTGGTGGCTTATCGGGATGTCATGCGTTGCTACAACAGTGGGCTCGTATAGCTTTATCAAGTACTCAGAAGCAGCGTATAAATATGGCTTTTCTTCGTCGATGAGCTATTTGAATGACTGGTTCTGGATGCCGCTGTGGATGTTCGGCTGGCTGCCAATCATCTATTTTTCACGGGTTGCGTCCATACCGGAGTATTTCGAGCGCCGCTTCAGCCGAAATACACGGGCGCTCGCAACGGGTATCTTGCTGCTTTATCTCACAGGGTATATCAGAATCAATATTTATACATTAGGTGTAGCAGCGCACAGTCTGTTTCCGCAAATCGATATTTACAGCGCCAGCATCATCATTGCTATTCTGGCGGCAATTTATGTGACTTATGGCGGGCAAACCGCGGTGATTATGACCGATTTGCTGCAAGGAATACTTTTGTTGATTGCTGGTTTCGTGCTGCTGTTCCTGGGATTAAAATTCCTGGCGCCGCATGGGGGATTGCTCGCGAACTTATCGCCTTCTTTCAAAACTGCCTTTTCAGGTTTCAATAAACCCGAAGAATTCCATTTTGTCGGTATTTTTTGGCAGGATGGCATGGCAAATACAGCTGCTTTCTATTTCATGAACCAGGGTTTGATCCTGCGTTTCCTCTCAGCAAAAAGCGTACACGATGGTCGCAAAGCATTTATTTTTGTCGTGCTCATCCTGATGCCGCTTGCAGCCATCGCCGTGGCAAATGTGGGATGGATCGGCAAAGCCATGTCAAATGCCGGCTTATTCATCAACAGCGAAGGCGAACCATTTCAACCCGGCTCGAAGGAAATTTTCGTAATCGTTTCGAGAATGCTTTGCAAACCGGGATTATTCGGGATCATCATTGCGGCGCTCACCGCTGCCTTGATGTCCACAATCGATACGCTGATTAATGCCGTATCAGTGATTTCTGTGAATGATATCTATAAGCCGTATATAAAAGCTGATGCGCCGGATTCGCATTATTTAAAAGTTGCCCGTATCGTATCCGTCGCCGCTGCACTCATCGGAATCCTGCTCGTTCCGATTTATGCCAGCTTCAAAACAATCTATGCCGCGCATGCAGCGTTTACAGCGATCATCACACCACCACTCGTCACTGCAATTTTACTAGGAGCATTCTGGCGTCTCTATAATACAATCGCTGCCATTAGTACACTACTTGGCGGCAGCATCCTCATTTTCCTGTCGCTAATCCTGCCACAGCTCATTCAACCGTTTGCGCATGGCGTTTCTGATGCCGGCAATTATAAATACATGCGAGCGTTTTTCGGGCTGTTTGCATCAGGTGCTATCGGTGTTATTGTTGCCTTGCTTACCAAGCCGCAACCAGAATCTGTACTCAAAGGATTAGTATACACGTCGATCAATGACGCGATTCGGAAATTCAAAGGCGGAATACCTAACGAAACGCCTGGCAAAAAAGTACGTTTGAAACCGCAATATATCGATTCAATCAATGAAGACAGCGTCCGGATCAGCCAGGATGTAATGCAACAACTCAATGCATTGCCCGACGATTTGCTTTACATTGCTGATCCGGCATGGTGGTATGGCGGGTTGCGCGCTGCAAACGTTCGCGCCGGTGTTCCCCACTCACAAGATAATTCAATCATTCTTATTTCAAAAGAGACGATGCAGCGGGGAAGCCTGAAACTGGAACGAGATGTGACAATAGTAAAAATTATGTGATACATATTTTATGGTTAAAATATAATCTGTGGAGTAGAATAATGCGAGGAGACTTTAAATGTTGAATTATTTTTGGTTTGCGCTAATTATCATTGCCCTGCTGCTTGGCGCAATAAACGGTCGAATTACCGAAGTCGCCAATGCCGCAATCCATTCTGCAGAGGTAGCGGTGGAACTCGCACTGGGCTTGATCGGTGTGATGGCGCTTTGGCTCGGATTGATGAGAATCGCTGAGGAAGCGGGTCTTGTCAGATTGCTGGCAAAACTCATCAAGCCTCTGACCCGCTGGCTCTTCCCCGATATTCCCCCGGATCACCCTGCGATTGGTTCCATGCTAATGAATATTATCGCGAATTGGCTCGGATTGGCAAATGCCGCCACCCCACTCGGATTGAAAGCAATGCAGGAATTGCAGGATGTCAACCTTAAAAAAGATACTGCGTCAAACGCCATGATTTTATTCATGGCATTAAACACCGCGACAATTTGCTTCATTCCCGCCACCATGATTGCGATTCGCTCGTCCGCCGGATCAAATAATCCAACGGAAATTATCGCACCTACTATTCTGGCATCTACTTGCGCGACGATTGTCGCGGTAACTGCTGCCAAATTATTGAGCAAATTACCGGTTTTCAAAAATCAGCTTTTGCCCGACAGGGGTGCAAACGATGAAAATGTATCGGAAGCAGGAGGTGAATGAGCATGGATAATTTTGCCAGTTTGATGAATGACGTCTCCAATTGGGCAATTCCTGTGATCATCTTCGTGATGGTTCTCATCGGGATGATACGCAAGGTAAAAGTCTACGAAGTATTTGTGGATGGCGCCAAAGAGGGATTCAATGTCGCGGTGAAGATCATCCCGTACCTGGTGGCAATATTGGTTGCAATCGGCATGTTCCGGGCATCGGGCGCGATGGATTTGTTTACGAGCTTGATTTCACCGCTGACGGAACTCATAGGTATGCCGGCGGAAACAGTTCCCGTTGCCCTGATGCGACCGCTTTCAGGGTCAGGTTCCATGGGGATTGCCACCGAGCTTATCAACACCCACGGCGCATCATCGATGATCGGGCGTATTGCCTCGGTAATGTTCGGCTCAACCGATACAACACTGTACGTGATCGCGCTTTATTTCGGTTCGGTCGGTATCAAAAAAACACGCCATGCTGTGCCAGCCGGATTAATCGGTGATCTTGCCGGCTTGTTGGCAGCGGTCTTCTTCTGCAACCTGATTTTCGGATGAATTTAATTCCCGAAATACCATTTTAAGCGAAGGAGTTTTAGATGAAACAGAAGCAACTTATATGGACGACAGTTTTAGGCACGGCGATCTGCATTTTAATCGCCATCGTGTTTTTTGGAACAGACTTTCTGAATCCTGAGCGCCCCCCGATTTACCTTTTGACGCTCGGATTTGCCGGCTCGCTCTCCCTCGCCCTGTTACGTTCTCAAAAGCTGCGCGATGTAATTTATATCAACATATTGATTTACTTTGTATTCGCGATTCTATCAACATTTATTAAACCGATAACTGCGGCTGTTTTACTCATCTATTACGTCGCAATGCTTATCGCTATCTATATCCATGTTCGCAATTTTGACCGCAAATTATCTCACATCGCTTTTGCGCGCCCGCTTGTGCTGGCTGCACTTGTGGGCGTCCTTTATATCGCCGCTAATTTCATTCATAATCTGATGTTTATCAGCAAGTTTGAGATCGGTTTCCTCTTACGGAACATGCCGATTGGCTTTCTGTTAGGTCTTGGTCAGGGAATTGGGGGCGAAATTTGTGACCGATATGTGATTAAAGCCGAAACTTCAGTATAATGCCACTTTATTAGAAGGGTGTTAAAATATCACTTGAAACAGTCGAGAGCTTATGAATCAAATTTTGGAAATGATCGCAATATCAAAGGCTTATCCTGGTGTGCAGGCACTGGATAATGTCAGCTTCGATTTAAAATCAGGAGAAGTCCATGCCCTTGTTGGCGAGAATGGTGCGGGCAAGTCGACATTGATGAAAATCCTTGCCGGTGCAGAATCAATGGATAGAGGCATCATTCGCATCGGTGGAAGGAACGTCTATTTGTCATCACCGCAGGATTCGAAAAACCAGGGTGTTAGCCTGATCTACCAGGAATTCAACCTGGTCCCGGAATTGACAGTCGCCGATAATATTTTCCTGGGTATGGAGCCGCGAAAGTATGGTTTCATCCAACACCGCGTAATGTATCGCGATGCCGAAGATATTCTGCGGCGTATCGGCGTCGAAATCTCTCCCCATTTGAAAATCAAAGAGTTGAGCATTGCTCAGCAGCAGATCGTTGAAATCGCGAAATCGCTCACCATCGATTCCAGAATTATCGCAATGGATGAACCATCTGCCACACTCACTGAACATGAATTGAACAAGCTGTTTGCGCTCATCCGCGTATTGAAGCAAAGTGGCATTGGCATTATTTACATTTCGCATCGGCTGGAAGAGATTTTCCATATAGCGGACCGGGTCACTATTTTGCGGGATGGAAAGCTCGCGGCAACCGGACCCATTCAAGAATTCACCAAAGATCAGATAATTCATCACATGGTGGGACGAGACCTTGAGGATGAATTTCCCAAGAGAATATTCCCCAAAGGTCCGGAATTGCTCAGGATCGAAAATTTGAACCGCGCAGGGAAATTGAGCAATATTAAGTTCAATCTCTACTCCGGCGAAATTCTCGGCATTACCGGACTCGTCGGAGCGGGACGTACCGAGGTTTCGCGCGCCATTTTTGGTGCAGACGCCGTCGATAGCAAAGTGATTTATTTGAAGGGAAAGCCAATTATTGTCAATAATCCGAAAGATGCCATCGATTACGGAATCGGATTGCTCACTGAAGATCGCAAAAATCATGGTTTGATTCTGGGACGCGCGATTTATGAAAATATCAGCCTGACAAAATTGAAATCGCTGGTTAAAAGAGGATTCATTCAACACAAATTGGAGCGAAAAACTGCTCGTGCTTATATTAATGAAATTCGCATTAAAACCCCCAGCGAACGCCAGTTTGTAAAAAATCTCAGCGGTGGTAATCAGCAAAAAGTCGTTATCGCCAAATGGCTGTTTTCTCAATCTAAAATTGTCATTTTCGACGAACCCACGCGGGGCGTGGACGTGGGAGCTAAAGTAGAAATTTATCACCTGATGAACGCGTTGGTCGAGAAAGGAATTGGGGTGATCATGATATCATCGGAATTGCCCGAAGTACTCGGTATGTGCGACCGCATTCTGGTGATGCACCAGGGAAGAATTAAAGGCGAATTGAAGCGTGCAGAAGCTACTCAAGAGAAAATAATGTATTATGCCACGGGAGAAAAATAGATGACAGTTGGATTCACAGAAAATTCAGGATCCGGAATTGTTACAATCAACAATTATCTCAGCCTGGTGCAGAAGTATGGTATTATCGTCGCTTTCATCGTCGAATGTGTCATCTTCGCTTTATGGAGCGAGTTTTTTCTCACCGTTCCCAATATTATGAATGTGTTGAATCAAGTCGTGATTTATGGCATCATCGCCGTGGGTATGACATTTGTGATTATCACCGGTGGTATCGATTTGTCAGTGGGTTCATCGGTGGCTCTCGTGGGTGTGCTTACCGCCAGCGCAATGAAAATTGGCTTCTTGCCTTCCTGGATAGTGATCCCACTCGGAATTTTAATTGGTCTGGGTATCGGCAGCCTGACAGGAATGATCTCCGGCTTTTCTATCACGTTTTTCAATATGGCGCCATTCATCATTACGTTAGCCATGATGACGATCTGCCGTGGTGCGGCGTTCCTGACCTCAAATGGTTTTGCCGTTGGCGATTTACCCGAAGCCTTCAGTTTCCTCGGACGCGGTCGGGTGGGCATCATTCCGGTACCGGTTATCGTGATGCTTCTGGTATTCGCTTTCGGGCATCTGCTCTTGGCACACACTCGCTTCGGTCGCTACGTCTACTCCATCGGGGGAAATGAGGAAGCAACGCGGCTTTCCGGAGTGAACACGAAGCGCATTAAATTTTTGGTTTATGTCCTTGCCGGCTTTTTAACCTCACTCAGCGGCGTTGTGCTCACCTCTCGATTGGGAGCCGGCGTGCCGAATTCCGGCGAGATGTATGAATTGTATGTTATCGCCGCGGTCGTCGTCGGTGGTACAAGCCTGTCCGGCGGCGTTGGCAGTATCATGGGAACCTTTTTCGGTGTGCTGATTATTGGCGTCCTGTATAATGGCTTGAACCTGGTCAATGTTTCCTCATATTGGCAAATGGTCATTTTGGGTATTGTCATCGTCGGGGCGGTACTGCTGGACCAATTTCTGAAAAAAGAGAAATGAGTGCCACTATATTCTGTGTGCTATCCTTCAGCTACTGGTTCAAAAACTCCTGTTTTGGAATCCAGAAGGAATTGCAAATTATGAAAATAACCATTAGCTGACTAATTGCATTTTGGGTGAAAATTAACCTTGCATTTTCAATATAAAATGATTAGATTTCAAAACATAGATTATCCCATAAATCCATATTTGAAAAACTGATATCGTTAAAGAAACGGCTATCTATACAAATTCAATCAACACTGGAGGAAAGGAATGAGGACGTTGAAATCGCCGGCAATCACTATAATGTTATTACTTATTTTACTCGCGAGTTTTGCGATGGAATGCAGCAAAACCGACAACAAACTTTATAAATGGACCGTTGGCGTTTCGCTGCTCACCCGAGAGCATCCGTTTTATCGTGATCTGGAAGCCGGGATGCTTGCTGCCGCAGAAAAAGACAGCATCCGATTGGTCATTGATGCCGGTGAATGGGACCTTGAAAAACACTCAAAACAGGTAGACAACTTTATTGTAAAACAGGTGGATGCAATCATCTTATGCCCATGCGATTCGAAAGGTATAGTGCCGACTATCGAAAAGGCGAACCAGGCGGGTATCGCGGTATTCACCTCTGATATCAAAGCCATGGGTGGCAAAATCGTTTCACACATCGCCTCCGACAATCTGTTAGGCGGAAAATTAGCCGCCGAATATATGCTGACCCTTTTAAAGGGAAAAAGCAAAGTCGCCATTATCAATCAACCGATTACCGAAACCGCCATGAGCCGGGAAAGTGGCTTCAAAGAAGTGATGGCACAGCACCCCGATATTGAAGTTGTCGCCTGCCTGAACGGAGAGGGTGTCCGGGATAAAGCCATGAAAGTCATGGAAGATATTTTGCAAAGCCACCAGCAATTGGATGGCGTATTTTGCATCAATGACGAATCTGCGATGGGCGCGCTGGCGGCAATCGAAGCTGCCGGACGGTCTGATGAAATCATTCTCATCGGATTTGATGCCGGAGAGGAAGCGCTGAAAGCCATTAAGCGCGGCTCCTCACTAAAAGCCGACGTGGCGCAATACCCGAAGGAAATCGCCAGACTCACAATTGAAACCATTGTAGACTATTTGAAGGGTAATTCTGTGCCGCCATCAGTTCCGGTTGAAGTGGGTATCGTTGATGCTTCAGTTATTGAAAATCAAAAAGCAGCACAAAACTGATAATGCCGAATTCGAATAAATCGTACATCTTCGTTTTGATCATCTCGCTCGTGATCGTGCTAGGGCTGATTTATGCATTCCAAAGCTACGAGCCAAAGGAAAATACATCTTACGATAACGACTTGATTTCCGTAACCGATAAAAGCTATTATAATAAACTTTATCGCTTTCGAATCTCCGTTCCCACCACCGATTGGACGATAACCTATTATGGCGATATTGATTCACTCAAGCCTGAACAAACTGAATTGGGTATCCTCAATAATATCAATTTAATGGTTAAATTTGAGCGCACACACCAGGACTCGCTGCTGGCATTCGTTGATGTCGGGATCATTGATTTGATTCAGCCTGAGGTGCCCCATTTGCTGGCAAAGCAGTGCCTTGACGAAATGAAAAGCACCTACACTGACAGCAATCAAAAACCCGCAATAATTAAAAACGTAACCCAGGTTTCGAGTGGCTCATTGCACGGCGCTTATTTTGTGGTTGATCTGCCGGGTTCGAATTATCCCTATCCGAGGTGGATTGTGACGTTTGTGATTAAAGATTATTATGCGTATTCAATCATTTGCCAGGTTTCAAAAGAGGAGTATGCGTTTTTCCGGGAGGATTTTGAAACGATTATCGCCAGCTTCAACTTCATCTGAAAACGATGGTGTTGCATTCCGGCATTTATACCATACAGATTAATAAAATGATCTTTAAAAATTTGGCGCTATTTGCTCTGAAATGAATAGCCTGCCAGTCCGATATTTTCGAAAATAAAAGGATAGTATGATGTCATCTGATTCAAATACCTTGTTCGACCGACGCAGCTTTGTTAAAAGTTTACTCGGTGGCGTTGCCGGCGGAGCCCTGGGATTGGCAGCGCTCAACGAAACTCTTGCTGCCAGCGGCGCAACTCCGATGTCACTACCGCCAATGGTTGATCCCGATGAAAAATTCTGGCAAATCGTTCGCCAGCAATTTCTGTTAACCACTGAAAAAATTTATATGAATACCGGCGGACTTGGACCATCGCCGCGCGTCGTGGTTGATACGCTTTTTAAAACGACCCTTCAACTGGAAGAGATGGGCGAACATGAGCATCACCTGGTATATGACGTAAATAAAAAAGCTGCGAAATTACTCGGCGCAGCGCCTGAGGAGATCGCGCTTACCCGAAACACCACGGAAGGGATGAATATTGTTGCGCGCGGATTGCTCCTTAAAAAGGGCGATGAAGTGCTCATGAGCACGCACGAGCACGTAGGGGGCGCAATACCCTGGTTGGCGTTGGCGAACGATATTGGCGTAAAAGTGAAACTGTTCGAGCCTGGTATGACGCAAAAGGAAAATCTGGATATTATTAAAAAGCATCTTACGAGAAAAACGCGCGTGCTCTCAATCAGCCATATCCCCTGCACGGTCGGGCTTGTTTTTCCCGTCAATGAATTAACGCATATTTGCCGCGAAAACAATATATTCTACGTTCTCGACGGTGCGCACCCCCCTGGCATGATTCCTGTCAATCTACATGAGATCGGCTGCGATTTTTATGCATCCAGCGGACACAAATGGCTGCTTGGTCCGAAAGGAACCGGCATTCTATACGTGCGGAAGGAAATGTTTGAACAATGGCGCCCGACGTACGTTGGTGCGTACTCAGGGGGAGAATATGATCTGGATAAAACGCTGTTTACCCACAAGCACGAAGCAAATGCAACCGAATATGGCACGCGCAATACCGCTCTTTCGCTGGCTTTGGGAGCAGCCATCGATTTCATTGACACGATTGGGCAGGAACTGATTGCAGAACGCGGCAAAGCCATGGCAAGCTATTTTATGCGAGAAGTCCAAAAAATGCAGGATGATGTGAAGATTCTGACGCCAACCGAAGATGCTTCCAGAGCATCAATTGTTACCATAAAGCCTAAAAATATATCCTACTCAAAATTGCAGGGAAAAATTACCCAGGAAGGCAATATCAGGCTTCGGGGCGTGGGCGAGCATCACATCGATGGTATCAGATGCAGCTTTCATGTTTTCAACAATTTTGAAGAGGTTGACAAGCTATTATTTTATATTAGAAAATTTGCTAAAGCATAATCCGGGTAAACAGCAAATGAAAAAATGATAGTGCAGAAATTGGAAGGAAGGGCATTTTAAAATTCATGTATCCTGGCATGAAAAAAGGGGGCAAACTGCTTAAGCGGCTTCAGCTTGCATGTTTGCAAACAACTTGGCACAAATAAATAGTGCCCGGGGAACATGGAAACAGCCCTTCCATTTGCCGCCCTTCAACGTGTGCGTGACCTCACCATGTCGATTGAGATAGCCGTACCACTCGCCGTATTCAGGATCGGGGAAGTGCGTCCAGGCGTAGTCGTGGATTTTTTCATACCATTGTTCGAAGACGGATTTTCCGGTCAAGGCGTGTGCCAACGCGAACGCAACCAGCGCCTCCAGATGTACCCACCAGAGCTTCATATCCCATTCCAGGGGTTCGGGTGAAAATCCTTTGGCATCCATAAAATAGAAAATCCCGCCATATTTTTCATCCCAGCCGCGTTCGATAGTCCAGAGCATGGCATTGGTAGCCTTCTGCATCAATTGCAGATCATTGCGAAGGGCTGCAATTTCGAGCACAAACCACATGGCTTCGAGTGCGTGTCCCGGGATGAGCAGGCGTGCCAGCATGTTATCCGGGTGAGAGCCATCGGGAGCGATAGTTTCGAATACGATCTTCAATTTTTCATCTACAAACTTGCTCATCACCAATTGGAGATTTTCCTCTATCACGCTATCGAACTCAGGTTGCGGAATCCACTTGGCGATGTCCGAGGTCATCCCCAGCAGGATCATGGGAAATGACATGGTGCTGAGTTGCCGGTTTTGAATGATGATTTTATTGAACCTGCCTTTCGGATTGTTTTTGCGCTGCTGAATGCGCCAGTACGTATCCAGAGCGATCTTTTTGGCTGTCTCATCGCCGGTTGCGCCATAATACTCAGCAAAGCCCATGGCGACGAAGCAATCGGAAAAAATATTATATGCGTCAACCAGCGGTTTGCCGGCTTTATCCAGCGCAAAGTACCAGTCACCATCAGCATTTCGCCCGTATTTTTTCAGGAAGTTAACACCGATCTCGGCTATTTCCAAC
Organism: Candidatus Zhuqueibacterota bacterium; assembly: GCA_016927835.1. GTDB lineage: Bacteria > Zhuqueibacterota > Zhuqueibacteria > Thermofontimicrobiales > Sulfurfontimicrobiaceae > Sulfurfontimicrobium. Next base: position 13,568 of record JAFGMA010000172.1, read on the forward strand.
CATTCGGGAATTTTTTCACACTGATTGTAAAGCATTGAAAACGTCCAGATTTGTCGCCCCTGCAACCACATATATTTATCAGTGTCATAAACAGATCCATCCCTTTCGAGACATGTAAAATAACCCCCGTTTTCGCGATCAATTGAATACATCTCCCAGAAAGGGATTACATCTTCCAGAAGCGCCTCTCGATATTGGTTTTCTAGGATTTTAATTCTCGCTGGTTTCATAAATCTCGCTCCTTCCTAAATATTCGGAAGCTGTTACTGCGCTTGTTTTTCGAAAGCTGAATTCGTACTTGCTACAAATAAGCCACTGATTCCCCCGAATGAAATACGGATTGTTCTGCCCGTGTCTCCACGAGATGAATTAGTGGCTTAATTACGTATCAAATTTCGCAACAGCACGGTTCTTCAGGAACGCATTGACCTAGTTTTTCAAATTCACTTTAACCGTCCGAATCTCGTTCGGTTGAATCCGGAAATCAAAGCTCTGTTTGCCCTGCTCAACCGAACCGACAGTTTCCTCTAATAAGTTCACTTCGTCGGCGGCAAGCAGGTTTCGATTGAATTTTACCGTGACATCGCCTGTTTTTCCGGCGATTTCATAAATGCGGAGAATCCAATCGCTATTACCTTCGGCATTTTTCAGGGCATTTATCACCACATTCTCCGGTTCGATTTGAATGAACGAGAAGACTTTAGGCAGCTTGCCCTTTCTCGCCGGAACGCGCTGTGCCACAAATGGTTCATTGAATTCAATTCCCCTGCGCACAACCTGTCCGTCCATGAAATCACCGGCGTGGGGATACAAAGCGTATTTATAATCCTGGTAGCCGCGGTCACACATCGGATCCGGTTCGGTTGGCGAACGCAACAGAGAGAGCCGCATAACATTGCCTTTGATATCGTATCCGTATTTACAATCGTTGATCAAGCTGACGCCATAGTCGCCATCCGATAAATCAGCCCAGCGCTGCGCCGAAACCTCGAATCGGGCTTTTTCAAAAGAGGTTTCAAATCCGGTAGATCGCTCGATACTGCCATAAGGTATTTCGAAACGAGCGGTGGCAGCCTTTACATTCACCGGAAACGCTACCTTCAGTACTTTATGCTCTTCCCACCAGGTGACATGATGCCGAACTTCCAGGTACGGCAAACCGTCATAAAGCGAGATGTATTGCGTGAAGATGGAACTGGGGTATTCTTCTACCGGATCGGAATTATGCTTTTGTGTGCCGAGATATGTATGTGTGACTTTGATGGTTGCCCGAACCGGTCCGGTTTCAACCACCTTGACATCGAGCGCCTTATCCAAATCAATCGGTGGCTTGGTGAATCGCAGGTTCCAGGCATCGGTTTGATCGTTGGGCAGTAGTTGTAGCAAATTGCCCCTGGATTCTGCCAAAACCTGGCGCTGATTTTTCTTATCATAAATTCCTGTGATTAATCCGGATGCGGGATCGACCGCAACCTCTAAAAATCCATTTTTCAATTTATTCTCACCAGCACTGAGATGCTCTGCATTTTCCGCTGGTGATTTTTCGATCAAGCGGTAAACCTTGTATCCCAGCGAGGGAACTTCCTGCGCCATAAAGAGCAATTCAGCACCGGTGATCGCGCGGTTAATCCATTGCACCGGCAGTTCTTTCCCAGTTTCATCTAAAATCGTCCAGTCCTTTTTGGCATCGATGCGATTCATCGAAAGCGTCACCGAACCAGTTCGAATCCATGATAGCGGATTAAAAATGATCACCGCTTCTCCCCTGCCCCGCGTATCAATGTTCTGGGCGATGTGGGTCAGGGCGTCGGTGAGCACGTCCTGCGAAAGCTGCTCGGATTCGGCATATTCCAATTCAGTGTCATGATATACCTCATTGATCGACGAGCCGGGTAGAATATCATGGAACTGGTTGAACAGGAGCGTTCTCCAGGAATGAAACAGCTCTTTTCGCGGATAGTCGTATCCGAATTGCCCGGCGAGCGTCGCCAGCTTTTCAGTTGTGCAGATTAATCCTTCCCCTTTGCGATTGTGTTTTTTGGTTTTTGCCTGTGACGTATATGTTCCGCGGTGAAATTCGAGATACAGCTCGCTATCCCACTCCGGAAGCCGCGATTTCTCCTCATCACTAATCGAATTGAAAAAGCATTCAGATGTCGTGAGATTAAGCAAAGGATACGCCGGGGCATTTTTAGCTGTTTCCGACCATTCGAGCATGTCTTTTTGGGGACCACCGCCATGATCGCCCCGCCCATAAAGCACCAATTCTTTACCAAGATTCAGTTCGCTCCGTTCATCCAGCATGAAATCAACCAGGTGATCGCCGTTCAAATCATGCCCATAGCCGCTGCGGGGGATATACGTCATCAAGCGGCTGCCGTCGGGTGCGACCCACCAGAAGAAACGATACGGAAATTTGTTGGTGTCATTCCAGTTTATTTTATGGGTGACAAATGCCGCAAAGCCACTTCGTGCCAGAATCTGGGGCAAATTCCAGTTGAAACCGAATGAGTCCGGGATCCAGCAAACCTTCACATCAACGCCTAATTTTTCTCGGAAGAAGCGCTTGCCATACAGCACCTGCCGCACGAAGGATTCTCCCGAAGGCAGGTTGCAATCCGGCTCGACCCACATGCCACCCATCACTTCCCATCGTCCCTCACGCACACGCTGCTTCACTTTCTCAAAAAGCTCAGGCATGTAATCTTCCATCCACTCGTACGCATGCGCCTGTCCCATACTGTATTTGAAATCGGGGTACTCATCCATCAGGTTTAAAACGGATTCAGTAGTTTTTCGAACCACTTCCACGGTTTCGTGCCAAGCCCACATCCAGGCTAAATCGATGTGCGCATACCCGGCACAGTGCAATTCAAATTTGCTGCGCATTTCATTTTTCAAATCCCGCAGCGATTCGCCCCGCCGATCAAATTCAACCAGCAGTTCCGCCTCATCACCTTTCTTGAAGGCATCGGAATGCAAAATATTTTGAGCAGCGTTTTCGATTTCCTTGAGCCAGTAATCAGGATTATCGCTGAGCTCGATTGCCAGCCGTTTAGCGATCATGAGTCCCCACACCTTGCGTTGCAGTTTGCGCTGAAAATCCACTATACCGCTGAATTCGATGCGAGCATCGTAAATTTTACCGTAGCCCGGTCCGTTGATTCCGCGAATGGCGATCACGAACCGATCACCGGCTTTAATTTTTTGTGAAATGACGTATTCGGCGGTTCCCCAGCGAAATGTACCCAATGAGTCACCATTGACAAACACATCGCCGCCATTATCGATATACAGGTACATCCGCATATCGCGTCCAACCAATGAAAATCCGCCGATTTTCTCCGGAATATCGAGAGTTGTGCGAAACCAGATATTCGTTCGTGACATATCCCATTTAAAACCGGGATACGCAATTTTCCAATCCGAATCATCGACATCAACTGCTTCCCCGCCAGGTTCACCACCGACTTTATACTTCATCTGCCCAATTCCGCCATACGCCAGCAAGTTGAAAATCTCTATCGGGTCGGTTTGCGGCGCTGCTGCGAAGATGAAGCCCGGAAGCAGTAAAAAAATAAGAATTCTGTTTATCATTGAAACCTCCAAATTTAACTTCTTAGAATTACCAGCTTTATTTGAATACCTGAATTACTGGCTTAAGATCGAAATGCAAATTGTAATTTGCTTTGATTTTAATTTTTGGAGTGAATTGACGGTGTCAATTCAGTGCATCGGCACAGTCGATGCACGCCATTCGGTGAATATGGGGTACTATTTCAATTGCTTTTCGAGCCATAAGAACTGCCGGGTACCGATGGTCAAATTGACTTGACCTTGATTTATGGGGATCGAGTCCCCGGTCAGTTTATTTTTCAACGCCCCGGTTAGCGGTTGCGTTTTGAAGGCTAGTTCAACCTGAACAGGCTGATTATTGAAATTGCATATCACCCAATTGTCTTCGCCGTAGGGATGGAATGACACGCGTCCGGGTGCTTGCAGAGATAGCCCGAGCGGATTCAAAAAGGCATCGCGAATGAGATTGAGGCATTCGGCAGGCAAGTCCAACCAGGACACATCAATCGGTGCCAGCAATTCTTCTTCAACAGCGTCGAAATGTGCATCGGAAAAGGTGGGCAAATTCAATACAGCCATTCTGCCCCCTGACGGCGGTTCATTCACGGTTAATACGGGTATTCGCGCCTGTCCGCTTTGGGCAACAACGATTGCTTTTGCAGATTTTGTTTTAAGGTTGAGCTCCAAATCCAATCCTTGTTCGAAATTGAATGCCTTTTCTTCAACCAGCAGCTTTTTAGCCGTTGCGGGCGTTTGCATGTCCTCGCATGCTACGCCGGCAAGCGCGATTATTTCCGTATTATCGGCAAAATGCTTCAGTAATCCGGCTGTCACAACAACTGTTTTCCCATTTTGAAGCCGCTGTTTGATCTTCCCGGGCAATTCAGTATCTTTCGCTGCGTGCGTTGGCAGAAACGTGACCGCTGCATCAGACGACAGTGTGCTGGTCGGGAGCATCGGGATACCGATCATTCCCATGTAATCGAAAATATAATAATCGCTTCCGGCATCGCTATGCGCTGGTTTGTAGGCAACAGCGCCCTGAGCCGCCTGCCGCTGCACCATTTGAGCCAATTGAACAAGTTTTGGAAAGCCTCTTCGCAACAGATGATGCCCGGCATGCCCGCGAATCAGGTCATAAAAATTGAAAAACATGATCTCCTTCGCTCCGGCAAGCACTGTTTGCACCGCCTGATCGAAAAAATCATAAGCTGTGCAATCGATATGATCAAACCAGGCTCCGCCTATCTTGTCCGGAGCGCATGAACTCAACCATCTGAAATTGACATACCCCTCGTATTGCTTTACAAATCCCATTCGTTGGGTATCGGGTCCCCGTGTTTCGGTGCCGATCCAGACTTTATCGTAAATTGCAGGCTCTCGCACCACATCGTATCCATGAAGGTGAAAGCGGTCGTACCATTGGGGATATTTGATGATGGTTATAATGTCCGGATTTTCTTCCCTGGCGATTTTGACGAATAACCGTTCCGACAATTCGCTTAGCAAATCCATCCGATATTGTGACCAACTGCGATCGCCTTTTGCCCGCTGGGATATTTCACTGGTATCTGCGGAGCAGAGGAAATCGTCGATGATCATTTCATCGAACGTGCGTGCGGTTAGTCGAACCACGGTTTCCAAATCGGATTGCGTTTTAGGATGCTCATAATTGTACCAGCCTAGTTTGGTGTTTTGCCTGACGCCGAAATCTTTTCCTGGTGTGGAGGCAATGCCGCCCGCGACTTTAAAACCATTGGCTATCAAAAAATCCCGCGCCGCTTCCAAAACCGCAGCATCGGCTACATCGCCGGATCGGTAGGTTTCGAGGTAGGTTTTGGTGATGCCGAAACTTCTGAGCACAGAAACCGCTTCTCGCCGGCTGTCGGCATCACTGAAGCAGCCCTGCACCGCATGGACGGTGATATACGCGCTAAGCCGCAAATCATTTTCATGCGCCAACGCGAAATGGTACAGATCATCGACTTCTGTCGGATCATCTGTGGGATCAACACAAGCAAAAGGTAGCATAAGAACTCCTCCGAGCAAAGTGAGCAGTATGATGCGATTCATTTGATTTTCCTCATCTTGCACTAATGGATGATGCTATGTTTCGAAGATTCAAATGTGATTGAAAAATCGCCAAAGCAAGCTTTGGCACTCCGGGAATCTGCTAAGGCGAGCTTTAGCTCTCCAAAATCCAAACAAAGTGAGCGTTCGCAATTCAATAATCTGACTAGAGTCTCAGAAATATTTTTTTCCGGTGGAGGAACCATACGAGGAGCAGTGTAAGTCCTAGCGAAGCCGTTGTTTTGAGTAGATATCCAAGATCTGGTCCGGTTAAAGTTTGAATATCGCCACCAACGAATCGTATACCGAGTTTATTGAAATCGAGTATATTTCGCGCCATGTAAATCGTAATCGCATTCGTACCAATCCAGATAAACGGCTTGGTCCATATTTGAAATTTCAATACATCGACAATGTAATAAAAAATGCCAACCAAAATACTGCTATATCCCGCTGTTAAGAGCACATAAGATGACGTCCAGATTTTTTTGATAATCGGGAATTGGAGTCCCCATAAATAGCCCAAAATGACGCCAATAATCCCGGCGCCGATAAAATACACGACCTTTTTGGTGGGTAAAATGGTTTTTGCTTTTATCACCATCCCGGCGAAGATCCCCAGGAGGCAAGTGGCGATTGCAGGAAATGTGCTCAATAATCCTTCGGGATCCCAGGTTCCGTTATGTTTGCGCCCACCGAGATACTGCATGTCAATATAGCAAGCCCAGTTTTTCCCACTTTCGAACGTCACTGTACCCGAATCGGGAACCGGCACAAAGGAGAGCAATGCCCAGTATCCGGCGAGCAGGGCGACACAAGCGATTATTAATCCTTTCAGGCGTAAATTCAAAAAAAGCAGACTGGCAAACATGTAACACAGCGCGATTCGCTGCAACACGCCCAGCCACCGAATATTTTCCCACTCATTTTTGAAGCCACCATAATAAATGACGCCCAACAAAAAAAGAAGGGCGGATCTGCGTAAAATTCGAATATACGCAGCCTTTTTGCCTTCTCTGGCGATGATCTTCTCCAATGAAAAAACGGTCGTCATGCCGACGACAAACAGAAATAGCGGAAAAATCAAATCGTAGAACGTGAAGCCCGCCCAGGCGGTATGGTCGAATTGGGGTAGAATTGCATCCTGAACATTTTGACCGAATAGTTTCACAATGCCGGCAATAAAACCGGTTCCGCCGACAATCCAGAACATGTCAAATCCGCGCAACACATCAATCGAAACTATTCTGCCTTCCGAGGGTACAGAGGGCGGTTGTTTTGCTTCAGATACCTGCTTAGATTGCATTATTTTCCTCCTCTCCGTGAGAAATATCTGGGGTAAGACATCATTTATGGAAAAATACGGGTACCGGTGCGCCCATCAATCGCATCAGTCATGCGTTCAATGGAAGTGATGATCACCATTTTACCTCCCGATTCCAGGAAAGAAATTGCTGCCAGAATTTTGGGTCCCATGCTGCCAGGCGGAAACTGGTTCTCCTCCAGAAATTTTTTGGCATCTTTTACCGTGAGCGTATCCAAATTTATTTGGGATGCTGTGCCGAAATTTAGTGCCACCTTTTCAACCGCTGTCAGGATAAACAGTTCCTGCGCCCCGATGTCTCTGGCTAAAATTGCGGCGGCTTTATCTTTATCGATTACAGCATCGACGCCTTCCAAAGTACCATCGTCTTCGATGTAAACCGGAGCGCCACCGCCGCCGGCTGCGATGACGATCGTTCCCTGGTGCACAAGTTGCTTTACAGTATCCTTTTCGACGATCTCCAGCGGTTCCGGTGAAGGTACGACCCGGCGAAATCCGCGATCGGCATCTTTTTTTACCACCCAGCCGCGCGTATTTTGTAATTCGGCAATCCGGTCTTGCGTATAGAACGGACCGACATATTTTTCCGGATTGAGGATGGATGGATCGCGCTTATCGACAATCACTTGCGTTACAAGTGTGACCACCTTCCGCGGGATATCGCGCTTATAAAGCTTATTTTGCAGCGATTGTTGAATCATGTAGCCCATGCCGCCTTCCAGGTCGGCGACGATGACGCCCAGCGGTGTAGGCGGCACCAGGTGTCTGCATTCTTCCACCCTTAATAAAGCGTTCCCGACTTGCGGTCCATTGCCGTGGGTGATTGCCAACAGGTAGCCTTTTTCAATCAAATCGGCTACACCAACCAGGCTTCGTCGCGTATTCGCAAATTGCTGGGTGATGTTGCCTTCCTCAAATTCACGAGAAATTGCATTTCCGCCCAGTGCCACAACGGCGATTTTCAGTGAATCGCGCTTCTGATTTCCCATGTGCCACCTTTCTGTATGAAACTATCAAAAATCAACCTGTTTCGCGAATTCGCCATGAATTGGCAATTCAAGCTGAAGCGACTGACTCACACAGTCTCTCCGGTATACATCCGCAGCAACATCTTCAAAATTTTGAAATAGCGTCTTCCAGGGTAGGATGCCCGATTTCCTGCAACTCATACGTAACGCGGACACTGGGCTTGTTGATGGTGATTAATTTTCGGAGATCGATCGGTGTTCCGATTATTACCGTATCACATTCGACGGCATTAATCGTCGCCTCGAGATCCTTGATTTGTTTTTCACCATAGCCCATCGCAGGGAGCAGTGTCCCGATTTCGGGATATTTCTCAAACGTTTGCTTAATGCTGCGCACAATCCAGGGTCGGGGATCGACAATTTCCGCCGCGCCAAATTTTTCCGCAGCCACGATGCCGGCGCCGTATTTCATCTCGCCGTGGGTGAGTGTCGGACCATCTTCAACGACCAGGACATTTTTTCCGCTAATTGCGTCCGGATTGTCTACCGACAGTGGAGACGCAGCATCAATCACTGTCGCTTTCGGATTTATGCGCTTTATATTTGAACGCACGCGCTCGATATCTTCGAGCCGTGCGACTTCTTCTTTGTTAATGACGATGATATCCGCCATCCGGGCATTGGTTTCTCCGGGGAAATAAGTGAGCTCATGCCCGGGTCGCAGGGGATCGACCACAGTGATGAAAATATCCGGTTGATAAAACGGCAAATCATTATTTCCGCCATCCCACAGGATGACATCGGCTTCTTTCTCAGCCTCTTGCAAAATAGCCCCGTAATCCACACCGGCAAAAACAATGGTGCCGCGATCCAGGTGGGGTTCATATTCTTCCCGCTCTTCAATTGTACACTTGTGCCGGTCCAAATCAGCGACCGTTTCGAACCGTTGAACTTTTTGCGCCTGAAGATCGCCGTAAGGCATCGGGTGTCGAATCGCAACGATCTTTTTGCCCATTTTTTTGAGAATATCGGATACCCTGCGAGTGGTCTGACTCTTGCCGCAGCCCGTTCTGACAGCACAAATTGCGATTACCGGAACCTTGCTTTTCAACATGGTATCTTTTGCACCCAACAGAACGAATGTAGCGCCGGCTGCCATTACCTGGGATGCTTTGTGCATAACGTATTCATGCGAAACATCGCTGTAGGAAAAATAAACCTGATCTATTTTTTCGTTGCGAATGATGTCTGGCAATTCCGTCTCGCTTTTGATTGGGATGCCGTCCGGATAATTGTCGCCTGCTAGTGAAGCCGGATATCTTCTGCCTTCAATATCGGGTATTTGCGTTGCAGTGAAAGCGATGACCCGGTGCAGTTTGCTTTCACGAAAATAAACATTAAAATTATGAAAATCGCGTCCTGCCGCGCCCATGATTAACACTCGTTTTGGTTCCATCTAACCTCCTATAATTTTCGGATTTCAGTAGGTTTATTCACACAGTTGAAGAAAACGATTCTCAAAGAAATGAGAATCAGCGTACTCAAATCAAATTAATGGCTTTGAAAGTGTCGCAAAGATGTTGCTTTTATATGTTCGATGGCGAACGAATGAACAGAAAATAATCATTCCGGCAACAATCCAGCCGCTACTGGATTTTCAGCAGCGTGCCTGAATCGAATCGTAAATTCGGGCAGAATGGCAAACCTGAATGACACAAATGGGGAGTGTTGAAGTAATGACTTTAAAGCGCTTCGGACTCAGCCATCGCCAAGCCGGCTCCGAGCGCATCAATGGTTTCCTGGTACTGCCGGATGCGTTTTTCTGCTTTGGCGGCATCCCTGATCGTAAAGAACTCGGCACGAAATTGAGTGCTCTGTGGCATGCCGCGCGTATAAAATCCGATTTGTTTTCGCATGCTCTCCACCGTACTGGACCTGGTTTCATTTACTGCCAAATTGAAATGCCTGAGGCAGACATCAAGGCGCTCATGGTCCGTGGGCGGCGGAAGCCGAACGCCCGTTTCCAAAAATTGGCGGATTTCTTTGAAAATCCAGGGATAGCCAATCGCCGCGCGCCCGATCATGATACCATCGCAATTGGTTGTTTCGAGCATTCGCATTGCATCTTCAGGCGTTTTGATGTCACCGTTGCCAATTACCGGAATCTTCAAGGCGGCTTTCACCTGGCGAATAATTGCCCAGTCCGATTGTCCTTTGAATTGCTGGCTCTGCGAACGAGGATGCACGATGATGGCAGCTACGCCTTTCTCTTCCATCAATTGGGACAATTCTACCGCGATTTGACTGTCCTGATCCCATCCGCTGCGGATTTTTACGGTGACAGGTATTGGCGTCGATTCGATGACGGCTTCTACGATCTCGCCCGCCTTTTTGGTGTTTTTCAATAATGCCGCGCCTGCACCTCTTTTGACAACTTTCCTGGCGGGACATCCCATATTAATATCAATATAATCAGGTTTCAACGGGGTAATCATTTTAACAGCTTCCGCCATTATCCGGGCATCGTGCCCGAATATTTGAATCGCGATGGGGTGTTCTTCCGGAATAAACTTGAGATAAGATAATGTCCGATGATTTTTCTGTTTGATCCCGTCAGCACTGATCATCTCAGTGTAAAGCAATCTTGCGCCAAATTCTCTGCAAAGCAACCTGAATGGTATATTGCTAATCCCGGCGAGTGGCGCTTGCACAATGCCGAATCGTTCATGTAACCTTTTAAAAAGCATTCGCAAATATACAACGTTTTAGCTAAACTTGCAAGCCCTTTTTGGATTCAACAGCCTTGCCCGGAATTGAGAAAAAATTATCTTTTCAGGTTGTTTTGCTTTGAAAACGATAAATCCAAATCCATCACCAGGAAGTTGCATTCGGCGTGAACACCATTCATCGACGCGGCTGAGCGATATCTGCTGAGAAAATGTGGCGCCATGAAACAAATTGGGTTTTGCTGAGTGTTAGTATAACGAATCACAGTACCCCACAATGCTATATAACACGATTCGGAGGTTTACAATGAAAGCATCCTGGTTGAGATTGCTCGTTATTTTCATAACGTTCCCGATTCTGGCATTTTCACAGCATACGATAAAATTCGCATCGATTGCTCCCGAAGGCTCCACCTGGTTAAATGTGATGAAGGAGTATGATCAGGCGGTGAGCACAGCGACAAATGGCAAAGTGCGATTTAAGATTTATGCCGGCGGCGTAATGGGCGACGACAAAGCGGTTTTGCGTAAAATTCGGCTGGGTCAGTTGCACAGCGCCGGCTTCACGGGTGTCGGTCTGGGCGAAATTGCATCCGAGGTTCGCATTCTGGATTCGCCTTTTCTGTTCAGGAATTATGCTGAAGTAGATTTCATCCTCGATAAGTTTTATGGCAAGTTTGCTGACGCTTTCGAACAAAAAGGATACGTATTGCTGGGATGGGCGGAAGTCGGATTTGTATATGTTTTCAGTCAAAAACCGATACGTTCCAAAGCCGATATGGAAGGTGTTAAAATGTGGATGTGGGAAGGTGATCCGGTTGCCGACGCCACTTTCAAGGCGCTGGAAATCGCAGCCAGACCGCTGTCGGTCGTCGAAGTGATGACCGCTTTGCAAACCGGCATGATCGATGGCTTTTATATCTCACCGCTGGCGGCAATTGCCATGCAATGGTTCACCAAAGCCAATTACATGATGGAGTTGCCCCTGGCTGATGCGTGCGGTGCAGTTGTGCTGTCCAAAGAACAATTCAACACACTTCCCGCCGACTTTCAGCAAATCCTGTTGAACGAAGGTCGAACATATTTCAAAAAGCTGATGAAATTGAGCCGAGATGATAATGCAAAAGCGATCGAAACGCTCAAGCAAAATGGCATCCAGCTCATCCCTGCTCCGGCTGCATCGGTTCAGAAAGAATTCGAAGAGGATGGCAGGAAAGCCCGGCGTGCGCTGACAGGAACGCTGTATTCGCAGGAATTGCTGACGGAAGTCGAAAACGCACTCGGCGAATACCGCAAGAAAGCGGCGGTAAAGTAAGGGCTATTGCTCATTTCAATCGCCCCGGCGTTTTTCGGGGTGCCTTGCCGGATGATGCTTCTGCCTTGAAGGTGAGTGACAACGGCTAATTTTTATGCTCAAATACGTTAAGTAATTTTTTAAATTCAGGACTTTATGACTTACTACCAAAATCTATCCGATCATTAAACAGAAAGAAATGCGCATGAGGTTTCTTAAACAACTGGATCACTGGATTTCGATTGCCGAGAACGCATTGCTCATCTTTCTCCTTACCTTAATGATTTTACTCGCATTTTTGCAAATACCGCTCACCAGGATTTATCCGATTCAGGATATCGATATACTGCTGCGTCATCTGGTATTGTGGGTGAGTTTTTTTGGCGCAACGCTGGCGACGCGGGAGGAGCGACACATCAACATCGATGTGATGTCGAAATTATTGAAAGGGCGTTGGAAAGCCCTGAGCGGTGTGTTTATCAACCTTTTTGGAACAGTGGTTTGCATTTTACTTTTTTCGGCAGCCATAAAACTGGTTGACGATTCGAAGCGCTTCGAGGAAACCGTTTCGATTTTCACGACGATTCCGGCATGGAGCCTGCAGTCGATTTTTCTTATAGGCTTCGGTTTGATGATATTTCGTTTTGCAATAAAAACCCTGGAAAAGAGCTATCAATTTTTTACGGAACCAAAGAAAAAGAGGTAGCAATGACGATTATTATCACCCTGGTGTTGATTCTGCTGGCGCTAATCGGAACCCCGCTCTATTTAATTATCGCTGCGATTCCCCTGGCTGGCAATTTTTTGCAGGGAGGATCCGCTGCCTCCAGCGCCATCATCATCGGGGAAATGTTCGATCGCCTGACGTCCAGCCCGACATTATTGGCAATTCCACTGTTCACATTTGCCGGATATGCGCTCGCGGAAAGCAAAACACCCCAGCGAATGGTGACGCTCACACGAGCGCTGTTCGGTTGGATGCCCGGTGGCTTGGCAATTGTTGCTTTGCTCTGTTGCGCGCTCTTCACGGCATTTACCGGCGCATCGGGCGTTACGATTATCGCAATTGGCGGACTGCTCTTCCCCATCCTGGTGAACGAAAAGTATTCCGAAAAATTTTCACTCGGATTATTGACCTCATCAGGAAGCCTGGGTTTGCTATTCCCCCCGAGTCTGCCGATTATTCTATTTGCGATTGTCGCATTGAATAATTTCAGCCAACTCCAAACGGCAGGGATCGAGCTTCCTGACGCACCAACTGTGGACAATTTGTTCAAAGCGTGCCTCTTGCCGGGAATCCTATTGATCGAGATGCTTTCAATCTACAGCATACAACATGGATTGGCAGCGAAAATTCCTACGGTTGACTTCAATTTGAAAAATGTAGTACCTGCTTTGCGCGCTGCACTTTGGGAATTGCCGCTCCCGGTGCTTATCATCGGCGGTATTTACGGCGGCTTGTTCACGCCAACTCGCGCTGCTGCTGTCACAGCGTTTTACGTCCTTGTTGTAGAGGTCTTCGTCTATCGCGACCTGTCATTGAGCAAGGATATTCCGCGCATTATGCGCGAGAGTATGCTGCTTGTGGGGAGTATCATTGTGATTCTGGGTATGGCGTTCGCACTCACAAATTATCTGGTAGATCTCGAGGTTCCGCAAAAAATATTGGGTTTCATGGAAACTTTCATCACCAATAAATATGTATTTCTCATGATGCTCAACATATTCCTGCTCATCGTCGGCTGTATGATGGATATATTTTCCGCAATTGTGGTTGTGGTTCCGCTCATCATGCCGATAGCATTGCAATTCAATGTTGATCCGATCCATCTCGGCGTCATTTTCTTGCTCAATCTCGAAATCGGCTATTCCACACCACCGGTCGGATTGAATTTATTCATCGCCAGCTTCCGTTTCAGGAAACCGGTGATCAAGCTCTATGCGGCAACGATTCCGTTTTTGATCATCCTGCTCATCGCATTGCTGATTGTGACGTATTTCCCCCAGCTCAGTTTATGGCTGGTCAAATGAAGCTGTAGAAATCGCGATCATTTGCGGGCAACGATAACCAGGCGTTGGGCATTTTCATCATAAGCATTTCCCTCAAAATCTCCGAACACGTCGAGATTCTTGAAACCGCATTCGGTCAATCGTTCGCTCAACTCCATTGCCGAATATAAGCGATGGTTTAGCGCCAATTCAATGCGTTCATTGTCACGCAGAAAAATCCAGCGACACTCAATCCAACCCCAATTATTCCGGATTTTTCGGTCTTGCAAGACAATCATCCCATCTTCTTCATGCCAGTCTTTTTCTCTGAAAATGCGGGCTAATATTTCCTTGCCCATAATATCTATCAGGAACACGCCGCCGGATTTAAGCGAATGAAAAATATTCCTTAGCACGCGGCGATCATCGTCCGGATTTTCGAAGTACCCGAATGATGTGTAAATATTGATAGCAGCGTCGAAGGTATTGGGTTTGCAAAACATGCGCATGTCAGCGCGAACCAGTTCAAGCCGGATTCGCTCGGATTCTGCGCGGGCGGCAGCACGGGCGAGGTATGGCTGCATCTTGTCTACTCCGGTGACGATAAATCCTCTTCGAGCGAATTCCAGCGAATGCCTTCCGATTCCGCAACATAAATCGAGCAGGCGCATGCCGGGTTTGATTTTCATGAGCGAAGCAAAATTCTCAACTTCAGCGGTCGCATCGGACAATCGTTGTTTTGAAAAAAGAAACGGCTCAACCGTCTGCCAAAATTCATCTTGTTCATGCCATGGAATCTGCTGATTCATCGTTGGGTTCCTTTCGTCCGGATCGTTCACCAACCTGGCGCTGTCTTGTAGTTCTGAGGATGGACAAGCATTTGCACCTTTTACACCATAGTTCTTGAAAATGGTATCCGGATAGGCTCGCGGATTGGAATGATCTGCTTAATTTAAAAATTCAGCCTATCCGGAAAGAGATTAGATTATTTATCAAATCGACTCAGTTCGTTCAGAATAAAATTCGGATAAAGCACGTCGTGTACTTTTTCGACAATGATATCTTCCGGCAAATTGAAGGCTGCTTTCAAGCGGATGTCTTTTGATGATGCCCCGATCCGCACCTCGTATTCACCTTTGTCTGCCACCCAGGCACTGATACCGCTCCAGAAGGAAGCCAGCGAACGCTCATCCAATTCAAACTCAAGCTGTTCGCTCTCACCGGGCAGCAGCAATTCTGTTTTCGCAAATCCCTTGAGCTCGTGCACCGGTTTTTCGATTGCAGTTGAAGGCGCTGCCAAATATAATTGAACCGCCTCTTTGCCCGCGACATTTCCGGTATTTTTGATTGTCACCAAAGCTTTTATGCTTGACGTAAACCGCGTGCTGCTCAACTTCAGGTCGGAATACGCAAAACTGGTGTACGACATCCCGTAGCCGAATTCATACGCCGTGGGAACGTTAAACGAGTCATAATAACGATAGCCCACATAAATACCTTCATTGTAGAGTGAATTGATCGGCTCTTCAGCGGGTTCTCCCGGAAACGTGCTTGCGGAAGGGACATCTTCATACTTTAACGGAAATGAGTCCGGCAATTTTCCTGAAGGATTGACCTCACCGGTTAAAATGTCCGCGACTGCATGCCCGCCTTCCTGTCCTGGCTGCCACGCCAAAAGAATGGCATCCGGATAATCTCGCCAACTCGCTGTTTCCCAGACGCCTCCGACATTGAGGACAACAATCACCTTTTTTCCGCTGGCGTGAAAAACATCACTCACGTCGCGGACCAGATCGAATTCAATTTGAGTGATTGGCAAATAGCCGTTTTCATAGTTTTCTCCGCCGCTTCTGCCAAGTGTGATCACCGCCACGTCGGATTTGGATTCATATTTTTCAATTTCGGATTTTGACAGCGATTTTTCCTCGCTGAATGCGACCAGCCTCTCTTTGAAATGTGGCGGCGCCTGGTTGCCTTTAATGCCATTGTCTGCGCGCATTTTTGGATTATCAAAATAGGGCGGCACGAGATTATCTTTTTTAATTTTCTCGATATACGCGGTATAAAAATTTTCCAGATCATCCAACACTTTGAAACCCGCGGATTTCAGACCATCGTTTACGGAAACAGCGTATTTAAGACTGCGAACGCCGCCGCTGCCGGTTCCATAAGCAATTAAATAATAAGATATTTTGCCAAACACCGCCACTGTCTTTTGTGTGCTCATTGGGAGGGTTTTGTTCTCATTCTTCAGCAGCACCATGCCTTCACTGGCTGCTTCGCGGGCGACCTTCGCGTGAGCTGCTAAATCCGGTTTCAGAGACGGTTTATAGCCTTTCATGCTCGGAGAACTGAGCTTGAGCTTCATGTTATAAAACAGGTTTTTATCGAGTGTGCTTTCATCCAGCGTTTTGTTTTTCAATGCCTTTTTTAGTTCGTTGTACTCCTGCATACTCCCACTCATGAGCAAATTATTGCCGGCTCTCACTTTTGCCAGCGCATCGCCGTAATGTCCGTCGAAATCGGTCATGTACAATCCATCAAAGCCCCATTCATCCCGGACGATATCCTGCAGCATTTCAGGTATTTCGGCGGTGTAGAAGCCATTCAGCCGATTATAGGCAGTCATGATGGATTTTGGCTTGCCTTCTCTTACCGCTATTTCGAAGCCACGCAAATAAATTTCACGCAAAGCCCGCTGGCTGATGACGGCATTGTATTTTCGCCGATTCGACTCCTGATTATTTGCAACGAAATGCTTCAATGTGGCGCCGACGCCATTGGACTGAAAGCCATTGACCACTGAAGCTGCCAATTTTCCTGAAAGCAGCGGATCTTCGGAATAGTACTCGAAATTGCGTCCGCAGTTGGGATTGCGATGCAGATTCAGTGCCGGCATCAGCACGAGGTCGTAATCGTACTCTAACAATTCATTGCCAAAAGCCTTTCCCACATGTTCCGCCAGGTCGATATTCCAGGTTGCTGCTAGACAGGTGGATGAGGGAAACGCGGTCGTATAGGGATAATCTTTCGCTCCTTCAGGCGCAGGTCCCTTGTTGATGCCGCAGGGTCCATCGGTCAGCGCAGTGGTCTTAACGGAAAGCCGAGGGATCAGCAGTTTTGCATTGCGGTTTGCGATGTAAAGCTCGGTCGTGTTTTCAGTTATTGGATCAACCGCCCGCAAAAACCTGCCATCGCCCACGGTTAATGCGATTTTTTCTTCCAGGGTCAAACGCGACACCAGATCTCGCGCGCGTTCTTCAAGTGATTTGTTTTGGTTCATAAAAATAGGCTCCTTAGTATCCTGTGCAAACAATGTTGAATATGTAACACTTGTAAACAAAGCCATTAAAAATAGCCCGCTTAAAAATTTTAAATTGAATAAATTCATCCCTTCTCCTATAAAAATTCAGGTTGGATTCATTTGTAGGAAACCAACATTCACCCCGTGTTTAATTTTATCCTTTAAATAATTGGATTCGAAAAGATAAATCCAACCTACACCTATTTCATTTTGTATACCTTCACATAATCGACAAAAAACGTATCGGGAAGAACGGCATCCTTCAATCCTTCCATATTGGACGGAAGTTCCATGCTGAGAATAATGTATTCGTCGATGTGAGAAATGGCGGTAGTCACCTCATAATATTTGTAGCCATCTACAAAAAACGCATATTTCTCCGGCGTCCATTCCAGGGCAAACGTATGAAATCCCTCGCTAACTCCCGGCACGTGACTGAGCAAGCCGCCGATGGTTTGTTGGTTTGGTCCGTAAGCCCAGTGGAGATTGTGGGAAACCATGTCCTCGCCGGATTTTTTGAAGAACTCGAAAATATCGATCTCGGTTCCGAATTTGGCAGGATCTTCTCCTTGTGCGATTCCTGGTGACTGAATCCAAAATGCTGCCCAGTTTCCCGACGATTTCTGGAGTTGGGCGCGGCACTCAAAATACCCGTAATGTGTCATAAAACGCCCCTGCGTACCGACTGCCCCAATCTTGATGCTGTCATTTTCAACAAAAGCGGTTAATTCCAATAATCCGTTGTTGATTTTTACCGCATCCGGAGAAACGTACCCCACAGCCCGCTGCCCGACGCCTCTGACCGCCCATTTTTTGGGATTCAGTTTGTCGCCGTCAAATTGGTCTTCCCAAAAGAGCTCATAGCCCAGGCTTTTCGCGGTGTAGCAGGTATCCGAAATCGGTTTGAAAATATTTTTAACCTTGCTTTGATCGGTAGTCAGAATGACCGGCAAGCGCCACAATCCGCCGCTGTTTCCCCAATCGTTAACTTGTATTGCGATGAGATTGTTCACGCCATAGTTTAATTTTTTACTAATCTCGGTAAATGTGGGTCGGCTGGCAACGCTGATATTGGCTTCACCAAAAGAGCTTACGCTTTCACCATTAATGAATAACTCGTACGCATCATTTACAGCTTCGAGTTTGAGCCAAATTTCTCTGCCCTTCCAGCCATCGGGAATTTCGACTGTTTTTCGATACCAGGCAAAACCGTCCAAATCACGATAGCCCAGGTCTTCCCATCGCTTCCCCACATCCAGCAGGACCCATTGAGAGTCATCAAAATCGACAGAATACCATTTTTCAGATTTGCCAATGTTATTCACGTCGGGCGAAAAACGCCAACTTTTGTGTAAATCGATAGTCTCCGGAAGGGTGGTTTTGTCGCATGACAGCATCCAAAAAGCTGCAATTAAGATGAGGCATAACAAAGTGCTCATACCATCCCGTTTTGAAATTCTTAGGTGTTTCATTTTTTGCCCTTTCTTTTAACCTGAACCGTTAACACTTCTCGAAATTATTTATCGGCAATTCACGTTTTTGGAATGCAGTTGCCTTTTTGCTGGTTTTAAATGCTCGCATTCACGATTTAGAGCTTTGCAGAATAATGCGAAATCAGATTATCTTCGACATGTGTATTAATATAGTGTGGAGAATTTTTTGTTCCATTCTGAATGAATCAGAATCAAGACAGCAGGCGAGGAAATTGCGGATAGCTTTTTATTTTTCATCGTATGCAATCCGTCAACGTTAAACAGCATTGAACACCGATTTTCATTCCCAATAAGGGGTAAAGTTTTTTAATAAATCAAAAATATACTGAAGACATTCAACTATATTA
>JAFGMA010000173.1 GCA_016927835.1 Candidatus Zhuqueibacterota bacterium
AAGTGATTAACCTCAGGGGATTGCTTCGCTGCACTCCGTTTCGCTCGCAGTGACATAAAAGTTCAATTTGTGCCCGTGCAAAGTATATTTTACCGTAACATCGACAATGGTTGACATTTTGTAACTTATTTGGTATATGCCTGTTACATCAAAAGAGCCTATTCTTTCATTTAATCCAGTTCTCGACCATGGGAAAAGATCCAGGAACTCAAAAAATTATTGGGGCGGCATGGCGCCTTGTACACTCCTCAACTGATCTCAAAAAGCCTGAGCCCGAATCGAATTTGAAAGCAGGATGGAACCAATTCCCATGCCACTTTGTTTGTATTCTCAAAGTTTCGGTTTTCTTGTGGATTTATTTGTAATTATTCTCCTCAAAAAAGACTTGACAAACGGATAAGCTAATTGTATATTTCCTTTGAGTTAATTTCAGAATAAGCTTTAACCAGCGGGATTATATTTTGAAATGCCAATTTCAATCTTGTAGTTTTAAGGCGCATAAATTTACGCACAGACTGACGTCATTGAAGCTACCTCTATGGGTCAATTTCATCGATACATAATATTCGAATAAACTTAACGGAGGACTCGAATGGGCGATAAATCTATCTTGACACGCAAGCTAAAAATGGGGATGGTTGGTGGCGGTCGGGACGCATTTATTGGAGCTGTACATCGAAAAGCAGCTATTATGGATGGTACTGTTGAATTCGTTGCCGGCGCGCTTTCGTCGAACCCGGAAAAAAGCCGCCTATCCGGTGAGGATTTATGGTTGTCTCCGAATCGAATTTATGCCAATTTCCGGGAAATGGCTGAAAAAGAGGCAAAACTCCCCGTGGGGGTAAGGATTGATTTTGTCTCAATCGTCACGCCAAATCACGTGCATTTCGAACCGGCAAAATTGTATCTCGAAGCAGGATTCCATGTAGTGTGTGACAAACCGATGACGTTTACTTTGGACGAAGCGAA
The DNA here is from genome assembly GCA_016927835.1 of Candidatus Zhuqueibacterota bacterium. Classification (GTDB taxonomy): domain Bacteria; phylum Zhuqueibacterota; class Zhuqueibacteria; order Thermofontimicrobiales; family Sulfurfontimicrobiaceae; genus Sulfurfontimicrobium. The sequence goes on from JAFGMA010000173.1 coordinate 970, forward strand.
AAAGCTCGTGAAGATCGTCGAGAAATCGGGTAAGGTTTTCGCTTTGACCCATAATTACACCGGATATCCCATGGTCAAGGAAGCCAGGAATTTGGTAAAAACCGGGCAACTCGGTGAAATCCGAAAAATTGTGGTTGAATATCCGCAGGACTGGCTGCGCACACAGCTCGAATCAACCGGACAAAAACAGGCTGACTGGCGGACCGATCCAGCAAGATCCGGACTGGCTGGCTGCATGGGAGATATCGGTTCTCACTGTGAGAATCTGGCAAATTACATTACAGGGTTAGTTGCCGAGGAAATCTGCGCTGATTTAACCACCTTTGTAAAAGGAAGGAAGCTGGACGATGATGTCAGCGTATTGATTCATTTCAACAACGGCGCTCGCGGGGTTTTGCACGCGTCGCAGATAGCCACCGGAAATGAAAATAATTTATCCATCAGGGTATGGGGCACCAAAGGCGGACTTGAATGGCACCAGGAACATCCGAACTATTTGTATGTTTATGCAGCGGACAGCCCGGTTCAAATCTATCGTCGCGGAAATGGTTATGTATGCGAAGCTGCTCAACGCGCCACCCGCCTGCCAACCGGACACCCCGAAGCCTTCATCGAGGCTTTTGCGAATATTTATGTCAATGCCGGTGAAACGATCCGGGCAAAAGAGGCAGGCATCAAAGCCAGCGAACTGCAGCTCGATTTCCCGACCGTATATGATGGTTTGAGGGGAATGGCGTTCATTACCTCCGTTGTTGAAAGCAGCAAATCGAAAGAAAAATGGTTCAAAGTATTGGCTTGATTTTTGAATCTGATGGAACAGAATCCGAATTGTGCGGTGCATCAAAAGATGCATCGCGCAATGATTCCTGAAGGCTCGGCGTTATACCGAATCTTGATTGTTTGCTAATTTTGAAAATTAAAAGCTATCAGTACTTTTCCATTGGCTATTTCCACGCGCAACTGCTTGATGGATTGATAATTCGTGTAACTTTCCAGGCTTTAACGGGATACCAAATTTAAAAAAAGACAGGAAGGACTTCTGAGGAATGATTGAAGGGATTCAAAACCCGACACTGCCGAATACGTCATCAAACACCCGACTGATAGAGCTCGGTTTCTGGGCGGCGGTTCTATTCGTGCTGGTTGGCAGCGCCTCCCAGATGATTTTTGGTCTGGTCATCCAGGTGCTGCAGTTAATAATACACATCAATTACCTTGATCTGGCGTTATTGGCAGCGCTCGTTGCCAACTGCTTCTCGCTCCTCCTGTTTTACATCTTTCTTGTCATCGGCAAATATCATGTCCGCGATGCCTTCCAGCTAAATTCTTTTAAATTAAGTCTCGTTATACCGTTGATATTTGCAGGTCTCACACTGCAAATACTAGGCAGCGAAATCGATAATCTGTTTCGAATGGTATTTCCGCCGGCGGCACTCGACAACCTGCTGCGGCAAATTCACCCCCGTCTGGCAGTTTTTGAAATGCTGATGCAAACCATGGAACAAATGCTGTCCATTGAAAGCGGCATTACGCTTATAATTACCATATTGAGTGCCTGCATTGTTGGACCAGCATTCGAAGAGCTTTTGTTCCGGGGCGTTATTTTTACCGGACTTCGAAGAAAATTCTCACTCGGAGCAGCGCTGGTTTTTCAATCTTTTCTTTTCGGCTTAATGCATGCTAATCCCTGGCAATTCCTTTATGCGTTCATCCTGGGGATATTTTTAGGATTGATTGCATCCTGGAGCCGATCCATTTTCCCGGCAATCATTCTGCATATCGTCATCAATTCCTCGGCTTTTATTTTGAACCACTTTTTTCCGGTCAAGGGACTGGCTTCGGAAGAACAGATTCAACACGTTGATCCACTGCTGCTGTTATGCTGTTTCCTGGTAGCTTCTATTTCTATATTTTGGCTTTATTATACGCGGCAAGTCACTGAAAACAAAGCGGTTTGAGCAGATCGACATGATTGAAAATGTATGATTCCGGGGTGAACTGGATTCCGATTCAGTCCCGGGATTTTCAATTTTAAGAAACCATTTGACGAAGCCGTTTGTGATATAAATTGGCTGGAGCAAAATCCGTCCGCAATCCCAAAAGGCTGTATCGCATTTTGGCGCGAATTAAAGCATGAATAGCGAATCCGGGGGCACAACAGCAAGGCGAGGGTGTTGCTTATCTTTGGCAGAAAGAATCGGGGTTTTAACGGGCCATTTGATGCCAATCGCCGAATCGTTCCACGCAATTCCCCTTTCATCCTTTGGCGAGTAGAAATCCGTGCATTTATAAATCACCTCCGCATTTTCACTGGTAACGCAAAAACCATGTGCAAATCCAATTGGAACATATAATTGCTTTTTATTCTCCGAAGTAAGCATACACCCATACCATTGACCGAAAGTGGGAGAATTTCTGCGGATATCCACCGCCACATCGAATATTTCACCTGCAATAACGCGCACCAATTTATCCTGCCCCGGGTTTACCTGGTAGTGTAATCCTCGAACAGTGGATTTTGCCGACCTGGAATGATTATCCTGAACGAAATTGGCAAGGATGCCATTCTCGGCGAATTGTTTCAAATTATAGCTTTCAAAAAAAAAGCCACGGTGGTCCGAAAAAACGCGCGGTTCAATAATCAACAGCCCTGCCAGAGGAGTTTCCGTAATTTTCATGATGTCCTTGATTCAGAATATGTAGCAATATAAAAGAATGAAAAATTCTAAACATCACCGATAAGTTTACTTAAAAAATTTGAAACGCGTTTAAACGCATAATCATAAAGCATCGCTTCGTCTCTGCGCTAAGTGAAATCCAAGCCTTGTCTCTCTTCTGCTACTTTTTCATGTTTACCGGAAGCAGCACAAAAAATTTCTGCCTATCGCAAGTGAAATGCGTTGTCTAGTTCCGACTTCAACAACATTCTGCCTTTTTGCGTAATTTTCCATTCACCTCTCGGCGAGTCTGGTGCCAAGAGCCCCTCTTTAACCATTTCATACCTTGCCCAGTGTGCAGTGTTCTCCCATCTAGGCATACCAGATGAGGGCAACTTTGAAAAGTCATATTCATTTAAAACTTCCTTCATAGGATCTACAATTTCATCCAAAACTTTTTTTGAAGACGCCGAGCCTCCCATTTTGGATAAAGCTCGAAGGATGGGAATGATAAACGCACCAGGTCGAGTGCGCAAACCTTGACTCAGCTTTTTAGCGCGCTTTAAATTTTTAAATTTACATTTAATATCGGTCTTTTGGCTATTAAAAATATCATTCCATTCTTTCTGCAGGCTATAAATCTTGCCTCTAAAGTCAGTCATTTTTGACCCTTTTTGGCGTAGCAGGTGAACCATCCCGTAATCACTTGCTTCAAAAGCTTGTGCACCAGCTCGATTTAATCCCTCTATTGCATTTTCAATTTCTTCCAGAACAATTTCAAAAGCTGTGTCAACACCTGATTCATTGTCTGCAACATTGAATTTAGTCGTTGCTGGCGGCTGAATTATGTTCTGGGAAGGAGCAATTTGATTATCATTCAGAAGGTCACCAAATATTCGTGCATCATGTTCGTCAAGTTTGTTAAGCTCAATTAGCTTCGATAAGATTATTCCGGACTCGAACCATTCTAAAAATGTGCCTATATCTCCCGCAAATTGTCTAGAGCATTTATCCTGAATAGTCTGGTAATCCGCTACTTTGGGAAAATAGCTTTTAGCTTGATGAATAGCATCTGAGTGTGAATAGCCTTGACGCATAAAATACAAAACCGAATAGATTTGCCTCAGCCTCTCAGCGCTCCTGCTATTGAAAGATATCTCTGTAAATTTTGTAGTAACCATAGCATATCCTTGCTAATGTTGTGCTAAAATGATTCAATTAACTGGCGTTTTTCTTTGATCCCAAAAGATACTATTCTTATCAACCATGCCTGTCATCCCATCTACAGCTATTGAACCACATAATTACCGATAGAATTTCAATTGAAACCGATCTCTTCTTTTTTATACAAAAATCGCTTACTCAAAATAGAGAAAGTGGATTCCCTCAATATTCAAATAGTTAGTTATCGGAGATGCATAGATTGCAAATTTAATACTCGCTAAAATAAACTGAAGTGATGCCTAAATAAAAACCAATTAGAAAGTTAAATACAATCAATATTTAAAAACCGCGTAAATGCAGAACACTCCCTGCACCACGAGCCGCTTGTTTTTTCGATATCGGTCGATATCCATAATACTCAATTCTACCCATCCAACGCCATCACGCCCTGACTTCCTTATAATCTTCACCGGATTGTTTCGACCAGGACAACCCGCTAAAATAGCGGAAACGTTTTGCCCACAAAGGCGCCGGAGTTATTTTCCTGCAACAATCCCCATACGCGAAATTTATAAATTCCGGTTCCCATCAAAATCGCCGGTTTGTTTTCGTGACCGGTAGCTCCCACCCCTAATTGAAACGTGAAGCAGGGTTCTTTTAATTTCTTATAATCCTGAACCAGTCCTTTATAACCTGTCAGAATCGATTCCAGTTCCTCGATATAAGTTCTCATGTGCGTGATGGTCGTATCATACCAGGCAACAGTTTCGTTGTAATTCAGCAGCAGGGAATCCTTCAGAACCAATTCTTTTTGAGCATCCAGCAAATCGCGTTTCATTTTCAGCAGGTTTTTTTCCATCGTTTCGGTGACTGTCAGGTAAGTCATGTTATCTATTTCTACCAGGTAGCTGCCGTTCGGATATTTTTTTACAACCTTGCATCCGCTCGAATCCGCGGCGCTGGCAAAAGCAGAAATTAAAACGCAGGCGCTGATGAATGCCAGCCATTTCACTTTGTGAGTATACGATCCCATCTTTTCCTCCTTTTATCCGCTTAACCGCCGAAAGTTTCCAAAAATTTGTGATGTAATTCCTCACCTGAAAGTTGATCGATTTCTTCTTTTTCGGCTTTACTGGAAGCGTTATTTTCCAGTAGTTTTCGCTTGTAGGTCGCGCGTTGCTTTTCCAGTTCGGCTTTTACCGGTTGAAGTTGCTCGTAGGATGCTATTTGCTGCTTCCTCAATTTTTCGAGTCGACTCTCGCGTTCACGCAGTTCTTTTTCCCTGTCCTCAAGCTTTTTTTTCAGCGCGTTCGTTTGATGCTTTTTCAAAAAGGATAGCCCAAAAACGCCGGCAAGCGCACCCAGTAGAAACAGGACGCTCTTTTTGGGTAATGCTGCCAATTTTGAGATGATAAAAATGATGATGATCAGCACGATTAACCCAATGGCAATAACCAGATCTATATCAAACATGCTTATCTCCTTTTCTGCTGTTTTTCCTTTCTTTTATTTTCGATCGCGGTAATGATTTTATGCACCGGGCTCGCGCCCAGACCCATTACGACACCGGAAATCACGATTCGCAAGTTGAACGAATCGATATTGATTACCCAAATAGATCCTTCGCCGGCAGCCTGTTTCCAGATGTCGAGCAAGTCGATTTGAATCCAAAATGCCAGACCGATGCCCATGGCGATGGCAAAGATTTTGGCGACAATTTTGATGGCGGTACCCCGCACCATGTCACCAGACAGAACAGGCATGCTGTTTTGCGCGGTATTCGGATCGGTTTCAAGCGTATCCTTAACACTTTCAAGCACCATGCGCGTATGCCTGGGTTTCAAATATTCGAATAACTTTAGTTTTTTCTCAAGATAATTTTTAATACCGTAGGTTCGCCGCGTCCAGTATTCATGCCAATCGAGCCGGCTGTCAATGAAATCATAGCTCGCTTTCAATATTTCAAGTATTCTTTCAATTAAATAAGAGAGGGCAAGCACCAGGGCTAATAGCACCGTCGATTTGAAAATCGCGTCCATGATTATACCTCCTCTTTTTTTATGTAAAGATACGGCTTCAACTTGAATTCAGCAATTTGCGCTTGAATTGAAGTCGATTTTTCCCATTTTGTTCTATAATAATCGATCCATTTCAATAATTCATAATGCGGGAATAACGAGCCCGGGCACGAATTGCTTGAAAGCTTGCTATGCGGCAATATCGCGCGTTCAAAATCAACTGGAATTGAATACAGGAACGACCACAGCGTAATAATCTGAGCGCCGGCTCTGAGTTGCTGCTCAGTCGGTCTCGGTCGCCCGTAGCGTCCATCTGAATTGGAGAAAGGGATTGCCGGGTCGGCTTCGAAATTGCCGTTGAAAGCGATTCCCAGCGAACGGCGGTTCACGCCTACCGCATGGTTTCCGGAGCGGTCCCAGCGGCAGAAGGGATGAATCGAGCCATCTTCTAGAATCACACAGTGATAGCCGGTGAGCCATTTTTCACCGTCGGCATCGGTGCTATTTTGAACGACGCGCACCACATCGATGAATGAACTGCCGCTGTGCATCCCGGTGTGATGGTACACAATACAATCCGGGTCTTTTTCCCGTAAATGAGCGTATTCCAGGCGCTCGCAATCGACACCACCGGTATAAGCGAATGGCGGAAATTCATAAGCGTAGCCCGGTTGTTGAGATCGGGATTCTACAGGAGCCGGTTTATATTCCTCGCTGCGATATTCTCCTGTACCCGATTGTTGTGGCGCTTCTGGTCGCGTTACCACTTTTTGCTGGGTGATAAACTTGACTAATGCATGCATGGGTGTGCTTCCGCCCCCAATCAATAAACCGGAAAGAAAGTAATCCAGCCAGGGCTGCAGTCGCAACGGGCTTTCCAGCGAACTCAGGAAGCTGTTGAAGAGCTGGATACCGGCGTAATGCACTAAAATGATGCCCAGGGCAAATCCCAGCATTTGCAGCGTAAATACCTTCACGGTTGTCCCATCATCCGGATCGGTAGCCGGCTTCACCGCTAATGTTATCTTTGTTATTTTTTCGTTCCATTCACCCCGCTCTTCCAATTGTTTCAGTTTTTCGTACAGTGCCCTTCGTCGGGCAGGATCGGTTTCTTTTTCAAGCTCTTCTTTCATTTTCTGGCGTTGGCTCAACTGGCTTTCAGCCTGCTTTTCGGTTTCAGTGAATGCGGTATCATTGTGGTGTGTTGCTTCCAGATCGGTTATCATCCCATCGATTCGGGAGAGATCGGGAACGCGTTGAGATTTTTGAGGCGCTAACAGTGGTTCCAAAATATTTTTAATAAATTCCAGAATGCGCTCAACGACAAGTGACAGCCCGAGCGCCGCTGAAATCGGAACCAGGATTGCATCGAGTGGTATCATGCGACCTCCTAGAGTTTAGTTGGCTCCTTCTGGGTTTGTTTCCGCCCATTATATAAATGCATACAATCGGATTTCGCCGATAGCAGAAGATAAATTGCTTTATTGAGTATGGCAACCCCCGATTTTTACTCAATCGTCGTTAACATTCAGGTACTTAAACTCGTTTCATGTTTTGAACAGAACTTTAAAAATACATACCAGAGGCTACAGCAAGACATTAATTGCAATCCCGGACAATTTTTCCGGATATGACTGCACGAGTCGAAATAACTGACTATAAAGAATATAATTACAAGTGCGTAAAATGTCAAGCAAAAAAGCGCGCGCGCAGGCAGCATTTCACTAATAATCGGTCATCGCAGGGCAATTTTTGCAATGAGGAATCTGGAGACAGGTTTGCGCGGGCTACAGGCTGCTTACGGACTCGGAAAGAAGAATCGGATTGCATCGCGTCAAGCGTGTGTTTCACCTGCTCGAACGAAATGTTCCCTGTGCAGAGATATGTACCTTCCCGCCGCCCGTCACATTAAGCACATATTCTGCGCCTGGACCGTGGCGATTAGGAACAAACATCGAGCCGTGAAGCGTTTCACGGTGCGTCTCTTGCTTTTGCCCGTCATTTTCGCGCCAATAAATCGTCAGGTTGACTTCCACGGGGGAGCCGGTTTTATTCCACACTTCAATGCCGTGCCCCAGGTCCATATATTCCACACTTGCTCCCTGAAAATAATGCAGAATAATGGCTAAAATCAATCCGCCGAGAACGGTGATGACGATGCCAATCAATATTTTTTTCATCCGTATAGCCCTCCGGTTCGAACCAATGAAATTTGGCTTTAATTCGTGCGTGCACGAAATCGAAATAACTCTATAATCATCAAAGATTACATCATGCAAAGCTCAGGCGATGTTTTTTAAATCTAGGAGGTGGAATAAAATATCCCGGACATTTTGCTTAAAAATAATTTTGATAAATAGTACTACAACGTTAACTTGATTTCAAAATGTAACATCCGCCACGTTTTGATATTAACGCAGAGGCGCAGAGGCAGCAGAGTTTCGCATAGAATTTTTAAAAGCTTCCTCTCTTTTTATCAAACGGGCGCTTTTTGCGATAAAAATTAAAAAAACATTTTCCGAATGATTTCTCTGTTTTTATTCAAGTCCGGAATTTCTTATTCACCTCTGCGGTTCTCAGCGTTCTCTGCGCCTCTGCGTTAGATAAATTTTGGTGACTTAACGTTGTAGTAATAGCTACTTAAGAGATTTAAACAGGTAACTTGTTTTATCCCAACTCCTTAGTGCATATTTTTGTGCACAAATCATATAAATAATTTATTATCCTATTGATAATAATAAAAGTTAAGAAGCATTTGCCCAAATCTTGGGTGTAATCCCAAAATTTCGGTGATGCTAATTATCTATCCTGAATCATTCAAAGTTTCTTACGGCAAAATCATCAAGGTCAAAATGAACTATACTCCCAAGCTCACAAATTAAGCATTTTATAGCGCACCAGAGTACCATTATTCTTCAAATTTAGTCTGCGTTATGTTCAATTTTTTGGACTGATCAGAAAATGACTATTTTGCAAGTCTCTGTACTTTCAGAATATAGTCATTATATTATTAATTGTCAAGATGTAGGTTGCCGCTATAAATTGCTGATTTTTGATTATCAATAGCACTTAACTTAATAATAACCAGTGAATGATGTTTTGAAACGTTGTCTGAACGGCTAAATCAGGGAAATAAATGAAAGACTTGTACCGATTTACCTGATTTTAAGGCTCAAACACAAAAGCCCATTTATCAGATGGGCTTTATTCTTGTTTGGCAAAACTAAAAAATAAATGAACGATGAACCGTCAAACGAAAGCTATCTGTCGTTTGACATTTCGCCTATTATGTTTCAATCGCAGCTTACAGCGCCAGGCTATCGGCATCAAAGTACATGATATCGATCCCAGACTTCCCGCATTTTGTGTCCTTCGGCTAATTCTTTCCTAACCTTGTTTTCGGTGTTAATTCGTGAAATCGTTTTGTCGATTATTTCCTGTTCATATTGCTGAGGAATAACGACTAAACCATCGAAATCAGCAAAAATTAAATCATTGGGAAATATTTTAACACCTCCGATAATAATGGGGGTATTGTATTCAATCACGCGCACTCTGCCGGTTGTATCAATGGGGGATGCGCCCCAGGCAAAGGTTGGAAAATCCATTTTAGTTATCTTGCGAACGTCGCGGCTATAACC
>JAFGMA010000174.1 GCA_016927835.1 Candidatus Zhuqueibacterota bacterium
TATCAAGATTCAGAAAGCCTGCTGATAGCATTTTTGCGTTTCAAATCCGAACAGGTGTAATAAAAGATGACAATATGATGCTATTTAAGTAACGCCGCAGAATTTTCATTCGGAAAATGTATAAATATATTATGCAGAGAATCAAGGGAAAGCAATCGGAATATGACTTGGGTGCGAGCTAATGATTTGGGAACCCGTATCGCTTATTAGTGGTATTAACGATGTTTCGGTGCGATGTTTTGATCCATGCCCGGTTTAGAAAATCGAGCTTTGGGCATTATAAAAAAGCTCAACGAATTCCTGGAGTGTCAAGGGATGAAATTTTCAAAAAATATTTTCCGAGATGCGGCAACATTTGCACTTCATTTTCTCATCACATTTCTACTTGCCCTGCTACTTGCTTACATCTTGAAAAACCAGGTTTCAGATCTATGTCAATCGGTCATACCCGAGCCTGCCAAACCACTAATTGCTGACAATTGGACAGCTAATCCTGTTAATTCAATTTCCATCCTTCTGCTGGCTGCCTGGATTGTTCTCCTTTTCATGTCATGTATTTACTGGGCAACCATTATTGCCAAATCAAAGACTTTATTTGTTATCTTAAGCATTGTGACTCTTATTAACCTTCTCAGCCTGCTCTTCTCATTATTTGTCGGCTTGCCATCAGCTCTGAACTATTTGACCACGTTTCTAATGGATTTTGCCAATGAATCAACAATCGAAATAAACGTAGTAGTTAAGTTCTTTTTAGTATTTACGATAATAATTTCGTTGCTTTGCCAATTTCCTGTTTTTCTTTTGGGAAACTTGAAGGCTGGTATCATTACTAGAAAAAATATTCTCAAATATTACAGATTCGGTTTATACATGATATTGCTACTTTCAGCAATCCTGACACCGCCTGATTTGCTTACTTTCGTTTTATTCTCTTTTCCGGCAGCTTTTTTTTATTTGGCAATATGCCTGATTGCAGGAATTTATCATAAGAAAATAGAAGATTTCAGCGAACTGGTTAATATTCAAAAAGGAAGGAATTACGCGATTATTATTTTTTTTCTTTTGGTTTTCAGTTCTATTTTGATGCCTATATTTACATCAAATATAGGATCCCTGGAAATTATTTTAATAATTCTTTCTGTGCCAATAATTGAAGGGCTGCATTTCATACTCAAGAAAATCATTTTACAAAATATATTTTAAGAATAAAAATCATTCGATGCCGCGATAAGCTTTGACAAAATGCTGTATGTGTTTAAAATAACATGGTTAACGATTTTGGAATTCGTATTACGTGAATCGGGATGCCGCCTGGCGGAACAGCAATAAAATCGTTACAAGCCGGTCAGGGTTGGACATGTCACGGGGCAGTTGAAAATCTTCGGTGGGCACTTGCATTGCTTCAAGTGGTACATTTTCAAGTACCCTCGCCTGGCACATGTTGAGTGCCCGCTGCCAGAAACCGATTTTAAAATTTCAATTCTGATGACTTATAGCTTTGACTGCGGGATTTATGGGTTAGCTGCGAACAGGCTAAATGATAAACGGAAAAAGCTGCAAAATTCAAAAGAAATTTATCGCATCTTTTTTTTCTTGAATAAGTCTTAAAAACTGAATTTATTATTACGCGAGCTCAATTTATGCCCGTTCACGGTATAGCGATAGTCATAACTAGTTTATCCATTAGCTTCACTGCTCAAATTCAATTAATGAAATTAAGTAGAAAGTTTGATAGCAGAATAGAATCCCATCCAATTTCCGAATCAGACCTTCACCACTCCAATCCCTTTGCCAACGAAATTCTCACAAAAGGAATACAAATCGCTTAATGATTATTTCATATATGCAGAAGTAATTTGTACATCCTATTAAGAGCCTATCCGAGAACCTATTTTCAAAAATGAATTGGATTTGGTAAAAATTGTTATTCCCGAATCTTTTAGGGCGAATCCACCAATCCGCCTTATAAATGGATTCCCGACCAACGGATCTCGGGAATGACGCGGGCGGCAAGTCAAGGAGGATTTCCGGATAGGCTCTTAAAACCTGAATGAAAAGTCCACCACATGTCATTGCGAGGAGTTTTTTGCCAGGGGCAGCCAGCCGAAGCAATCGCGCGCGCCGCACGAAAAGAGTGTGGTTGTTACAGCGACCCATGGTGCCTGTCCAATCAACCGTGCGAGTTTCACGGCGTAAGGTGCGGCTGAGTATTTTTATTGCGCACTCACAAAATAAAGATAAGTTAAATAATTTATAAGTGGTTGTAATCATCATGAAAATTAAAAATGAATATAAAAGTATTCCACTAAGCTTTAATCGACGCTCTGTCATCGCTTCTGCGTCAGTTACCAAAGAGAAAAATACGATACATAGCTTTACAAAAATCGACATCACCAACCTGTGTTACCTCGGCTAAAATTTTCCTTGCAACTTTATACCAAATAGGTTATATTAAGCTACTATATTTATTTAGGAGGTATGATAAAATACGGTGCTATTCTTTGATTTCAAGTCCAGCTATTTTCTGATTGCTCTTTCAAACTGGCAAGCTATTTTCTCGTCCTCAAACTTGAAAATGTCAGGCGAATATTCATCAAACCGGGAGTTGCGTTAGAGAACAGGAGTGGAAGTTGACATTATTGGAAGCGGTTATTCTGGGATTAATTCAGGGCTTCACCGAATTTTTGCCGATAAGCAGTTCAGGGCATCTTGTATTAGGCAAAGAATTATTGCATATTTCAGCATTGGCGACCGAGGAAATCGGGATAACATTTGAAGTATTTGTGCATTTTGGAACGCTGTTAGCGGTTGTTACGGTTTTCTGGTCGGATGTGTTAAAACTAATAAATGCATTTTTCTCGCTTTTCACCATCCCTTTCAAAGAGACGACAATCGAGGAAAAATATCATCAGGACAGTTTTTTTCGAATGATGGTTCTTATTTTATTAGGATCACTACCCGCCGGTATCATCGGAATTTTTCTTGAGGACACAATCGAAGACGCATTCGGCAGCCCGAAGCTCGTATGCGCTATGCTGCTGGTGACAGGCGCTATTTTATTGAGTTCGCGATATTTTTTAAATGGCAAGCAAAAATTAAATTCATCCAATGCCCTGGTTATCGGGCTGGCACAGGCGTTCGCAATTATCCCGGGCATTTCGCGCTCAGGTTCAACGATCAGCACCGGTTTGATAATGGGGCTTGAACGTGAAGAATCAGCCCGATTTTCGTTTCTGCTGGCATTGCCGGTAATCGCCGGGGCAACTGTATTAAAGCTAAAGGAATTAATCGGGAGTCCGCCGGAGTCGGCGATGATCCTGAACCTGATCGTCGGGACGATTGTTGCGTATCTCTCCGGCTTTGTGGCAATTAAAATTTTGCTGGCGGTTGTTCGACATGGTCGGCTCGACAGATTTTCATATTATTGTTTTGTAATCGGAATTATCGGGCTTTTGTTCATTTAGTCTCTTTGAGATACTGATAGGGCTGAAAGCGCTGCAAAAATCCAGGAAATAGGTATGTCACAAAAAGAGGTGTTCTCATCAAGATGGGCACTTATTCTGGCTGCTCTTGGGATGGCTATAGGCACCGGCAATATATGGCGCTTTCCGCGTATTCTGGCAAGCAATGGCGGTGGCGCATTCCTGATCCCATGGGCAGTTTTTTTATTCCTCTGGTCTATTCCACTACTCATTACCGAGTTTGCTATCGGAAAGCACACACGAAAAGGACCGGCAGGCGCTTTTGGTGAATTGATAGGGAAACGCTTCATCTGGATGGGATGTTTCGTCGGTTTTTGTACATTAGCAATAATGTGTTATTATTCTGTGGTGATGGGCTGGTGCGTAAAATATTTTCTCGCATCGTTCCAAAACCTTTTCACAGATACAAATATTTTCGCCGCTAAAACTGACTTTTGGCAGTATTTTCTGAATTCCAGATATCAACCGCTGGTGTTGCACCTGGCATCGATGGCAATAGGCGCATATATTATTTACAACGGAGTCGTCAAAGGGATTGAGCGAACCAACAGGATTTTGATTCCTTCTCTACTCGTCCTGATAATTATCGCTGTTATCCGGGCGTTAACGCTTGACGGTGCGGTTGAAGGATTGAATTATTTTTTCAATCCCGACTGGAAAATGCTGCTCAATCACAAGATCTGGCTCGATGGATTGTCCCAATCTGCCTGGTCCACGGGTGCCGGTTGGGGACTGGTTCTGACGTATGCCACGTATATGAGAAAGCGGGAAGATATTGTGCTCAATTCCTTTATCACGGGTTTTGGGAATAACAGCGCGTCTTTGCTTTCGGGATTGGCGCTTTTTCCCGCAGTTTTCGCCCTTGCACCGAAAATCCCCCTTGATGCCGCCACTGAACTCGCCAAAACGGGTCCCGCCAGTACCGGACTCACTTTTATCTGGATGCCGAAATTATTCGCTGAAGCACCGCTCGGGAAAGGTCTTTGCCTTATCTTTTTTCTGGTATTAAGTTTTGCAGCGCTATCATCCTTGATTTCAATGCTTGAACTCGGTACGCGCAGCTTCATGGATGCAGGGATGACGCGCAAATCGGCAGTCTTGTTTGTGGCGATTTCCGGCTTCATCATCGGTGCACCCTCAGCCATCAGCATGGATTTCTTCGAAAACCAGGATTGGGTCTGGAGTATTGGGCTGACTTTAAGCGGATTTTTTTTCGCGTTTGCGGTAATCAAGTTTGGTCCGACGCGTTTCCGAAAAAAGATCATCAACACGCCGGACAATGATATTCAAATCGGCATCTGGTATGACATTGTGGTTGCCATCCTTATACCGCTTGAATTCGTGGTGCTTATCGTCTGGTGGTTTTATCAAGCCCTGGATTGGCAACTCGAGTGGTGGAATCCTTTTCGGGTATTCAGCATTGGTACCTGCATTTTCCAATGGGCGGCTGTGATCGGCTTGTTTCTGTGGTTCAATCGTTCCATTGGCAAAAAGCTAATTCCCGAAAGGAATTGAAAACCAGGTTATCACATTCAATTTGAAGCATGTTTTGCTGAGGGTAGAATATTGGAATTGGCAACCATACTAATGATGACCGGCATTCTGTCCTTCTTCTGGGGCGGTTTCATTTTGACATTGATCGTCGCCTTTCGAAAGGAAACGAAGAAACAACAGGCGGATGGGGAATGACTTACATCGAGCTTTTTCAATCAATACAATCGGGCAAGCTTGAACAGGCTTATTTCCTCTGGGGTGAAGAAGATTTTTTGATAGACGAGGCGATCAAGCAGATCATCGCTGGTATTGTCGATCAGGCAACTTCCGACTTCAACCTTGATGTTTTGTATGGCAGCGAGACAACCGGCAGCAGAATCGTTGAAATTGCTTCCTCATTTCCGATGATTGCGGATAAGAGATGTGTCGTGGTCAAGGAGCTTCATCGGCTAAAAGCTGCCGACATGAAAGCACTAAGCCAATATTTAAAAAAGCCGTCCGCACGAACATGTCTGGTTTTGACAGCGCCAAAGTTGAAGCTTAATTTGAGTCAAAATAAAGCGATTCAAAAGAATGCCGTTTGCGTCGAATTCAAAGCGCTGTATGACAATCATATCGCACCCTGGATTAAGCGGTATCTTAAAAAGCACGGATTGGAGATTTCCGATGAAGCGGTTCGAATACTCCATGAGAATGTCGGAAATTCGCTCAGGGAACTCAGCAATGAATTGGAAAAAGTCATCCTGAATCAAAATGGGCGAAAGCTGGTTGAAGCAAATGATATTCGCAACGTTGTCGGCTTATCACGTGGGTATTCGATTTTTGAACTTTCAAATGCAATTGGAATGAAGCAGTTCGGTCGGTCGATAAAAATTGTAAAAAGAATGCTGGAGTCGGGTGAGTCGCCGATTGCAATTATTACGATGATCATGCGGCATTTTAGTATCCTGACAAAAGTCAAGCATGGTCGGCAGTTGAATTGGGCACAGGGAAAGCTGGCGAAAGAAGCAGGCGTATCACCTTATTTCCTTAAAGATTATATAACACAGAGCGATCATTTTGACAGCGAACAGCTTCAACGGTCGTTCCATTTTTTGCTGGATGCCGATGTGAATCTCAAAACGAGCTATCAATCTGCGCCTATGATCATGGAATTGCTGATCTACCATCTGACCCATGCCGATACAGCCGGTTTGGAGTTGGGGTAAATTATACCGGATGATTAGGCTCCAAACAGGGTTACCAGCAATCCGGCGAGAAGGATGCGTAATTTAAAAGAGCGGTTATACGGAAGCTTCAGATCAAGGTATTTTTGTCGCAGGAGCGCAGAGAAGTCAGATCTTGCTGAAACGCTTCCGGCATCGCTTTTTGCTTGAAAACCGGCAGTTTTAAGCAAGTAGTGAATTAAAAGAGATAATCAAGCTTTATCAATATTAAAGATAAATTTTCAGAAAAATTAAATGGGCAAGCAATTTTTAACCCATTTTCTCGGTATAAAAGCAGATTAAAAGAAGCTGCAAAGGTGATTTAATGGAGTATGACGAAGACAAGAATATTCAGATTAGTGACGAAATATTAATAGAACGATTTCAACACGGGGATTTGTACGCCTTTGATTTGATAGTCAAGCGCTATAAGAATCAATTGCTGAATTTTATTTATCGTTTCCTCGGGAACCAGGAAGAGGCAGAAGACCTGGTGCAGGAAACTTTTTTGAGAGTTTATAAAAATCGAAAGGCATACCGGAAGGTTGCCAAATTTTCAACCTGGATTTATACCATTGCGGGCAATCTGGCAAAAACAGAACTACGGAAGCGCCGGCGCAGAAAAATATTTTCGATCACCGATTTAGGCTATGAAGAAAAGGATTATGAAATTAGCGATAAAGGGTTTAGCCCCGAAGACCAGGTTAACGGGCTAATTACCGAAGAGATTGTTCAGAAGGAAATTGAAAACCTGTCTCCCAAATTTCGGGAGGTAATAATTTTGCGGGATATACAGGAACTTTCGTATGAGGAGATCAGTAAAATTGTCAGAATACCGTTAGGAACGGTCAAATCCAGAGTTAATCGGGGGCGCCTCAAACTTCAGGAACGTTTAAAACCCTATTTATTAAGAGAATAAAAGTTATCGCTTGCGGGAGATGAAATGCTTTTCGAATCTGAAGCATTGCGCTATTGATATCAGGCTTCGAATGGCGAAATCACTTACGAGAAGCAATGATAAAATTGTATCGTGCGTTGATTGCACGGCACAAATAATGAATAAATTATGAAATCAATACAGAACAACATGTTAATTATTCTCGACTTAACTTTAATCTTGGCGGTGAAGCCCAGGGGTAGATTATGAATCGTTGCGAACAATTAAAACCTTTATTCTCAGACTACACTGACAACACGCTTCGAAAAGCGGAAGCGGATCAAATGCGTCGGCATTTTGAGCAATGCCCGGAATGCCGGAACACAATGAAAACATTGAAGCGTTTGAAATCGGTGCTTTCGGGTTTGAAAAAAATTGCGCCGTCTCCGGATTTCGATATGATTCTGCGAACAAGAATCCGGATTGAAGCGAGTATGGAAAGAAAGCGCATCCTCTCGAATCTTTGGGGCGGATCACTCAGAATCCCCGCGTACGCTGCGTCATTGGCAATCGTCCTTGTTTGTGCGCTCATCATCTGGGATCAATTCGGTACTAACAGTCGCACAGAAACGGCTAAGCCGTTCACCGCAATTGCAACTGTCAACGGACAGGAGGTCGCGGTGGCAGATTCCGAGTTTGGCATCTTCAATCGAGAAGAGCAGACACATTACGAAATGACGCAAATGAATTTGAGATCGTTCATCAGCGAGTCATTGAGCGAGCGCAAGCATAACCCCGATTCGCTGCTGAAATATCAAAAGCAGAAAAGCGGCTACAATTTGAAGCGCTATCAACCCGTAAACCATGTACGCTTTTAAATCAAAGTCTATGCATGTGAGATGCAGTGCGTTTTAAATCAGAGAGCGTGACTGTCGGGATCTCCATATTTGTTGAACATCTAATTTAACGCCTTCTTCGATTATGAATCAAATCTATGAATAAGTAATTGAATTTTTTGACGGCTAATCGCACATTATGCATTTGTTAATCCATAGAATAAAAAAAACTTGCCATTTCACACTTCCGGTAATCGCTCTTTTCGCATTTGGTAACATCGCAAGCCCTGCCACGACTATTCTTCAACAAATTGAACAAGAAGTGAATCGTCTGGTCGAAAGCGCCAAGCCATCGGTAGTGAGTATCTCCTCAAAAGTCAATTATTCATATACGGTTGCTTCTGATCATTCAGCAATCCCGTTTTTTGATAAAAAAGAGGTCACTCGTACGTTTTCTTTTCGGAATGTCAGTACAGGTATCATTTTTAACAAAGAAGGCTATATCGTTACCAAGAGTAACGTGGTTCAGGACGCAGAGCAAATCGAAGTCAATACGCATGACAACCAGCGGTATCTGGCAGCATTCATCGGTTTCAACTTGGAAACCGGGCTGGCTGTTATCAAAATTGATGCTACAGATTTAATTCCGGTACCATTGGGAAATTCGGACACTATCAAAGAAGGGGATTGGATTACGCTCATCGGCAATTCGATGGGTGTGCTGCCGTCGGTCTCCCTGGGATTGATCAATGGGATTCGAAAAGAGGATGACCTGATCCAATTGTCGGCATTTATAAATCCGGGCAATAGCGGAAGTCCGGTTTTCAACACGAAAGGCGAAGTCATCGGTATCGTTGCAGCGCGCTTGAATTCAGAAAATATGTCGACGGGCGCACTTTTTTCAACTCAGCCGGCA
>JAFGMA010000175.1 GCA_016927835.1 Candidatus Zhuqueibacterota bacterium
ATAAATAACGACCCTGTGATCTTTCGCTGGAAGTACAAAATGGATGAAATTCTATTGTAATGATATTTAATGAACTGACTACTAGATTTCAGCCACCATTTTATAGTACATCAAACCATCGTCTTCAAGGGATTCATCATAGCGCACGAATCCGCGCTTTTCATACATTTTCACAGCGATCAGGTTGTCCGTTACCACGGTGAGATAGACCTTTTTCAGGCGCAACTGCCGGGCGACGATGAGTATATCATCCATGAGCCTGCTGCCGAGACCTTTGCCCTGGTAATCATCCGCAATGCCCAGCCCGAATACTGGTGTCTCTGAATCGATGCCCCAGATGAAGCTCCAGCCAACGATCCGCTCGTTCACGCAGGCGACGAGATCGTAGTTAACGAAATTCGTCATATTGTTTTTATCAATTATCGCCTGGCAAGCCTCAAGCGTTGTCTTTTCACCGAGGGGGCGGAAGGTCCGTTTTGATTCCACACTCAGGCGGTTGTAGAATTGCATGAGTGCAGTTGCATCAGCCAGTTCCGGTTGTCGAATGATCATTGTTATTCCCGTTCATACGCAAAAGAGTAATTAATTTGCGAAAAGTTGGTGAAAGCCGCCGGATTCAAGATTCTGAGCGAGCAGGCTCAATTCATCAGTCCGCATTTGCGCGCCACTTCCGGCAAGAACACATTGATCTCGGTTTCCAGCAGATCAATTTTCGCTTTGATCATGTCGGTGCCGTGCGAGAATGTATGATCGCTGCCATAGTAGAAATCAAGGCGCATATCATGTTCCATAACTGGCAATGCTTCCCGTGCGTTTTCCAACTCATCCGACAGCACTTCTTTCCAACGGTCGTAATGCGACTGCATTTGAGTCAATTCGTCCTCCGAATGATCCGGTGTGGCAGCGAATGCCAGCAGACTGTCGCGCAATTGGCAGGATTCATAAAAGTTGGCTTCGGTGCGGGCGGTGTGATAAAACCACCGGATGGGCGAGTCCTCCGCACTGAACGTCAGGCGGCAGTGTTCCGGAACCAGCGCTCGAGCGGCAGCCAATTCATCGGCGGCTTGTTTCAGCAGATGTGCCATTTTCCGGTAGAAGCGTCCGAATACCGGCACGTTTCCGGTAGGGGATGTCACAAAAGTGGGTTCGAGTTTCAAACCGTCGGCGTCAGTAATTTCCGCGTGAAACAGGTAGCGCCCGTAAAATACATCCGGTAATGCAGCTTGCGGATTGGCGCACATTGGCTGAGCCGGTCCCAGATAATAAGGTCCGGTGTAATACGATGGCAGTTCCGGCGACCATTCGATGGCTTGAGATACGAATTGCCATGCCCGTCGCAGATGCGGTCCAGCGGTTTCTCCGGCGATGCGGGCAGCGAATTGTTGCAGCAGGCGCTCTTTCTCGGCAACCGGCGTCCACCAGAGGAATTTATACACTTCTGAGGCACTGGTGCCGAAATTGGATCGAAATGCGGGAAATACCCAGGCGCCGGTTGCGCCGCAGGCTGCCAGGGCTTCGGCGCGATCAACCCAGCGATCCATGCACGGCACGTGCGGCAGACGCGGCGCTTCAAATGCCAGTTCGGGTTCGCTTTTCATGTAAATGGGGATATTGACATCGGCGCAGACTTCGACCTGTTTGCGAGCGCGCTCACCGGGACCGATCAAATCGATGCTGTAATCCCAGAAATGTTTGCGCACGCCGTCGGGCTTTAGCTGATACTCATCCTTTTCGATTTCGGTGAATACTGCTGTACCGGGCGTCAGGTTGCGGATGAATCCTTCCTGCGCCCTGTCGGCAGACCATACATGTTCCGCGGAATAGAGCCAGGCAACGATTTCCGCCCGTGGATTAATCTCCCGGGCTGCCGTTGCGAGTGCATTGCACAGATTAGCCACCACTTGCTCTGCCCCGATCAATTCGCATCGAGGGCAGTTGGTATGCCCTTTTTGAACACCATACGGTCGCATGAAGCAATGATAAAATCCTTCCCCGCCGACGATGATCACGATGCCATCCAGTTGGGGATCGGCTTCGAAAAGCCCGCGCACGCTTTCGCAAAGGTACTGCCGAACCAGGGGATGCTCGGAGCACAACACGTAGTCGCCGTCAGCTTTCCAGGTGAGTGCCCCCCGAATTTCAGGATGTGTTTGAAAGACAGGATCGTTCCCGGAAAATTTTTGGCGAGTGTTGATGAAGCTGTATGTTTTCAGCCCGTATTCACGCGCTTTTTGGGCAGCATCAACGCTGCTTTGTAATAGCCCCTTCACGCGCCTGGTTTTCAATTCCGGAATAGCATTCGAAGCGGATAGCTCAAACAGGCTGCCCCCCCCTATGAATACTGCATTATAGCCCAGAAATACGGCATCTTTATACGAACCGAATTTCGGTGTTACCCCGAGCCTGACACGCAGACGCGGTGCGTAATTCTGTTTTCCCATTGGTAAAAACGGTGCACCGCGGAATCCGAATAAATCGACCAATCGAACGATGCCGTCGCGCAAGCCTTCGGGATTCTGCCCGCATACTGCGATCCTGCCCGGTTCCGCATCGATGGAGAAGCTCTCGGAAACAGCCGGATCGCCGCCGCCGCTTTCGCTTAACATGATCCGTTTTTTGTTGGATGCCGCTTTCGCGGATGTCGCTGGCGGGATGACATCCAGGTGCAGCATCATTCGCTGAGCCAGAAATTCAGCCAGGTGTTTTGCCATCAGGCGGCTCATCGGGAGCGGATTGGGTGGCAGCAGGATTTTCCAGGTTTGATCGATTGCGATTTCGCCTTTTTCAGGCTTTGCCGAGGGATTGCGATGAAACCGCGAGAAATAATCTCTCGAAAGCGCGGAAAACGGACATGCTGCATACGCGCTGTCAGTTTCACTTGCCAGTCGGGCTGTGATCTGATTCAGCGTTTCGTTGGGATTCGATTGACTCCGCACACTGGCAGCCATGAGCAGACTCCATAAAAAGATAAGAAGGTAATTTTTCATCTTTCATTCATTTCTATAAAAAAACAGGAGCCCGTGTTCGAACCGGGCTCCTGTTTCAGTCGCACTTATTCGGGCAGGATGGAATATTTTTGTAAATTAATCGGTTTTCCACTTGCATCGCAAATTCGCAGGCAAAATTCCCAATTTCCACCCTTATTGAGTACTTTCGCCAGAATTTTGTTCCGCCCCTTTTTCAGGAGTATGCGGGCTTCGTCCTCATCGACTGTCAAGCCTCGCGATGCGAAATTTTCATGAACTTTTTTGCCATTCAGCCAACAGACAACGCCGTCATTGCTGCCGATTTTAAAAATGGCTGGTATCTCTTCGGGTATCTCAAGTTCGGTGTAGGCATACGCCAGGCGTTCATTTCGACTATACATCAGCGCCAGCGGGATCACACCGAAGATTTCATTGAGTTCAACTTTCTGCCATCTGATCGTATCTTTTTTGGTTACTTGCGTTTGGCTGAAATCTATATTTTTTTCCGGGAAATATGCGATTGTTTCACCGATATCGTTTTTGTTTCGAAAAGGACCCACGACCCACCATCGGCTTACAAATCCGATTTTTTCTGTGATACGCGTGCTGTCGCCTCCCATTTGCTTGATTTTGAATAAAACAGCGTTTGCCATATTTCGATTCTGGGAAACGCCGAGGGCTTTCATCATGAGTTTTTCAGCATTGCAGAAATCCTTTTGTTCTGCCTGCATAAAAGCGAGTTGAAAATAAAAACTGGCGGCTGCCTGGGATAATTCGTTAACATACAGCAGCGGTTCTACCACCGGGATCGATTTTGCGTCACCAATATTGCAAATTCCATTCAATGCTTTTTGAATATCCCAACTATCCGCATTTTTTTCAATCGCCAGGTGATACAGTTTCAATGCTGCCTGGTGATCTTGTCTAGCGAGCGTGTCGGCGAGTTCGACGCAAGCGTGCAAAGCAGCCTGGCGGATGATGCCCGGCTCCGATTCGATGGCATCGAAGAGCATTTTTTCAGCATTCGGTGCATCGATTTTAGCGAAGAGCGAAAGTGCAAGTGCGCGTAGTTCGAGATCGCTATCTTTGGCGGCTTCCAGCACGAGCGGTTGAGCTTTTCCGGCATCGCGCAAGGTGATGGCGCGCAGGTATCCTTTACGCAATTCAGGTGCCTGTGATTGGTCATATTTCGCTACCAATTTATCGGTGGCTGCTTTGTCGGGAAGTGAGATGAGCGCATCGATTGCCGCGGTTTGTATGTCGCTGTCGGTTGATTCCAGGCGTTTGGCGATAACCGGGATCGAATTGACATTACCGCTTTTGCCAAGACCGGTGAGTGCTGCCAGTTCGATGTGTTTTTCCTGAGGCATTTCCAGCAGGGAGGTGTAAACACCGGTTGCGCTTTCCGGATTACCCATTCGCGTGCAATTATCAGCCAATCGCAGCAAATATTTCAACGCGGCAATCTGTTCAGCACCGGATTGCGATGCTGCGGTTTTTAAAAGGATTGTCGCAGCTTCTGCATCCGCCAATTTTGAAAGCGCATCATAAGCCGCCAGGCGAAGCTGTTTGTTTTGTCCCCGGGCAAAGTTATGCAGCACCGCAGCCGCAGGTTGATGATTTTTTGCGCCTAATGTCAGGATGATGTCGGCTTTTTGCGTTTCAGGAGCTTGTTCCAAATATTCCAGCAGTGCGTCGCCGGCTTCCGGAACCGCAATTTGCTCCAGAGCCCACCGCGTGGATTCGAACAGTGAGGAATCCGCCAGCAGTGTTTTCAATTGGGGAATTTCTTTTTTACCGCAAGTTTGCCCCAATAGTCTCAATATCTGCTGATTGACCAGGGTAGATTTTTGGGTGTCAACCAGTTTGAGCAGGTCCTGATTGAATTTTGTCAACTCCTGTTTTCCGGCATCGGGACGAGAGCGATACGCGGTAATTTGTTCCAGGGCGAAAAACGCCGATTGCGCAACGCTCCGAGATGTATCCTCCAGCAATTCGCCGAGAGGCACGATCACATCATTTCCCATAGTGTACGAAACGTCAACGGCTTTTGCGCGAATCGCCGGGTCAGGATTATTTATCGATGCCAGGTAATCCGCAGTTGGCATGGCAGGCGGGATAGCTTTCGGCGCACAAAAACTGAAAACGAGCAGAGCTGCTGCAAGAAAGAGCATCATTGCTTTCATTGTATAATTCATGGTTGCCTCTATATTTTATAGTGTCCAGGGTTTTCGGAGTGGTTTATCGATCCAGCGATTTGCGTTGGGATCATTTACAAACTCCTCTTTTTGAGGATCCCATTCCAGTTCGCGACCGATCCGCATCGCAATATTGCCCAGGTGACAAACGGTCGCCGAGCGATGCCCGATTTCAACATCACAAATCGGTTTTTGGCGGGTTTTGATACAGTCGAGAAAATTCTGGTAATGGTGCATACTGCGGTAAAGATGTACATAATCTTTATCAGGCGGTTCATACGCAATTTCCTCAGGTGTTGCTTTGAACGAACCCCGGGACACAAAAATCTCGCCTTTGGTTCCGTAAAACGTCACCCCGTTTTCGCCCTGGCTGGTACATATTAGCTTCGTACCAGTGGCATACGTATACACAATTTCGAACGATACAAACGTGTCTGACATGGCATTTTGCGGATACTCGCCTTTACCTTTTATCTTGACCGGACCCGATTCATCCATGCCCAGTCCCCATTGCGCAATATCATTATGATGTGCGCCCCAATCGGTCACCTTGCCCCCGGAATAATCCCAGAACCACCGGAAATTAAAATGGCAGCGCTTCTTCGAATATGGTGCCACTGGTGCGGGTCCGAGCCAGAAGTTCCAGTCCAGGCGTTCGGGCGGTTGCGCTGTTGGTTCGAATGCGATAACCGGTCCGCCACCGATACCGGTTGTAACAGTGTGAATCTCGCCGATACGACCTGAGCGAACGAGTTCGCATGCGCGACGAAAATTTTCATCTGAGCGCTGCATGCTGCCCACCTGGAACACGGCTCGATTGCGACGCACCGCCTGCGCTAATTTTCTGCCTTCCTTAATATACAGGGTCAGCGGCTTTTCGCAATAAACATCTTTCCCGGATTCAACGGCAGCCAGTGATGTCAGAGTGTGCCAGTGATCCGGCGTGGCGATGACGGCAGCGTCGATATCGGTGCGATCTGTCAATTCACGAAAATCGAGATACGCATCACAACCTTTGCCGACGCGCTTTTGGAAATGTACCCGGTGATCTGCGTCCACATCGCAAACTGCCAGAACTCGGACTTCGGGTTTTGGTAAAAAGCCACTGAGCAAGCCTTCGCCCATACCGCCACAGCCGACAAATCCCATGGTGATCTGATCGCTTGGCGGCAAGAATCCACGACCGAGTACATTTCGTGGTACAATAGCCGGCGCCAATAAAGCAATCCCGGCGCCTTTTGACAGCCTCCCCAGGAATTTACGACGCCCGATGTTGCTGCCGGATTCCGGTTTTTTTTCAGGATCGCGGCTTGACGTTTTTGCTTGATCTTGCATGCAAAATCCCTCCTTGTTGTTTTATTAGAAACACTCAATTGGATATGCCGGCGCCAGCAGCCAGCTTGCGCCTGAATTGGCTCCAATCAGGTAGTTGTAATATTTGATCGCCATACTTTTGTCTCAATCGCGATTTACGAGCGTCGCGATGCAGGTCTGTCTATGTACAATTTTGATAATTCCTGAGCCTCTTAATTGCGATAAAAATAAATCCACGCGCTCATTGCTTGCTGATGACGATCCGATATTGTTTTCCCGGCTCAAGGCGAAGCCGGAGACCATCAATCAGTTCTGAACCTACGACTTCCCCCAATTGCGCAAAATCGTTGGAATGAATTCGATAGCGTTGTTTGGCATCCGTCGTGAACCATTCGGGGAATTGGTTGATGCGAGGGTAGTCCATTGGCAGATGCAAATAATCACGATGTCGCGGAATATCGAATTTCAGCCGTCCGCTCCAGGATTCGTTTGTGGAAAGCGAGACGAATAACGAATCTCCCTGCTGTTCGGCGCCGAAAAATATGCCCTCGTTCCAGGGAGTGACAGTCAAGCCCCTGGTTTTCCAGAGCGCCACCATGATCGACGTGCGCGCAAAATTTCCGTCGCCGTGCCAACCCTCGATCACGCCATCGGGTTGCTGTTTGTCCCACATAATCCTTGTCTGGAATTCGATCCAGTGGCTGACGGATTGGACAGGCTCACGATTGTACAAATTCAGCCCGCTTTCGATGGCATCGGCGTAGCCGTCGGCGCTATTGTTCTCCCAATCAAGATATTGATAATGTTCATCGAGATTAGAGAGTACCCGGATGATTGCATCTTTGTATGGTGCAGTACTGTCGATGAGGTAGAGCGTGTAAAAGCCGTTATAATTATAACCCCAGGTATCGCAAAGCCGCTCCGAATGCTCGCCCGTCACCGGATTGAACCAATCGAACAACATGCCGTGTTCATTGCGACCTTTTGCCAGAATGCAATCGAATAATTCATGTATTGGCTGGTGGTAAGTTTGTTTTTTTTGAGTATCAGCAAAAGCGGATGTGAGATAAATTTCAGCCAAACCCGACACAATCTCGCAGCCATGATCGCGTAATCTGAGCCGCTCGTTCTGGCGCGCCGGATGCTTTTCGAAAAGGTAATAATCCGCAATTCGAAAAGCATAGTCGAGATATTCCGTTTTGCCGGTCATCCAGTAGAGTCTGGAGAGCACTTGCATCAATTCCCCATTCACCTCGTGACTGGATGCCGGAATTTTGCCATAAGGTGTGGGATAAGCGGCGAATTTCCAGATATCATCCATCATTCCGAGCATCCGCTGAGACCAGGGTGAGGCTCCGAGCCATTCGGTCAATGGCATTAATCCGTCCTTGATGTATTCCGAAGCGCCGAAAATTACCTGGCTGGTATCGATGGCTTCCGCCTCGAATCCCTTTTTGGTGAATGAATACGTATCCGGCAATCGGTTCAGACGGGAGGTCAGGCGTGTTTCGGTGTGCAGCATGTCGAGCATGCGCCCTTTAAAGAGCACCGGGTTGGTTATGGCTGCGGTGAGCACCATGAACGGGTAGTTATCTGCGGCGGCATCCCGGGCATTCCAGATATCTTTACTTTTTGATAGATTGCGGGGAATGAGCCCTGTCCGGGGATCGGCGTGGTTCAACCAGCCAGAGACAAAGTTGCTGCAGCGCCTGAATGCTTCATTTGCGAACCGGGCATTTTGTACCGCTTTCTGAAAATAGTGATTCGCAGGTTGAGGTGAATCTGCCGAGAGAACAAAGTGAGAAGAAACTATAAATTGACCCAGTAAAAGAAAAATTTTCCACCTCATGTCAGGCTCCAATTTGATTCATTACATTAAAATTTGATTCGAGTTTCGGAAATCAGGAAAAGATAAATTTATGTCGGTTCGTAACATGAGATTTATTTGGATGATAAATGATATCATTGAAATTTTTCTTGATTGAATCATGAGTGTGACAGCGATATTTTTGAGGCTTTCGCGTTTTAAAGTCAATAGAATGTTAGGATAACTATTTTAAAACAAAATGTCAATGCTTTTTTTGAGCGGATCCAAAATATGTAAATTTCATGATTCTGTTGAGTTGCATTCCTTTCAAAGCTACCGATCACTGGGTAGAATTATTTTTTGACAGGATAACAGGATGAACTGGATTTACAGGGTTTCAATGCAGTGTAACTTGCGAATCCTGTAATCCAGTCTAAAATATGCCAACTCATTGATATTCAGTGTGATTGGTTACCTTTCCAAGGTTTAATTACCAGAATCCAGCAATGCATTGACGTTTGACTTCCTTTATTATCTGGTTTAAATTTTTTTTTATCCTTGAAAGGGCAGGAGGGACATAAGCTGAAAGCCTCATTATATGACTCGCGGAAAATGACTCGGTGAAACTTTTTCAGAAATTAAAGTGTTTCAGAATACACGGAATAAATCACATCGCAGATCTGTATTCAATTTAGCAGGAACACCATGGCTGATCAGTCCAAAGAGCTAATCCCGGACAACAAATTGGTGAAGCGGGTTCTGAAAGGTGACGGACGCGCCTTTGAGATGCTCATAAAAAAGTACCAGAAACGGCTTTACTTCACGATTCGCAAAATGCTAGGCAGCCATGATGATACCGATGACGTGCTTCAGGAGACATTCATCAAAGCTTACAATCGGTTGGATTCGTACAAAGAGACATACCCATTTTACCCATGGTTGCACCGGATCGCCATCAATACCGCGATTAATTTTAGTCGCAAAAACAGCACGCGGAAGGAATCATCGCTGGATGGCATGCTGGAAGAAGGCAATCCCGGTCCGGGCTATCACCGGAATCCGCATCATGAATTGGAGCGGATAGAATTGACCGAGCATGTGAAGATAGCGATCGAAAATTTGCCCATAGACCAGAAAGCCGTGTTTCTGTTGCGCACCTCAGATGGATTGAGCTACGAAGAGATCAGCGAACAATTGAATATCTCGATGGGGACGGTCATGTCTCGCCTGTCGCGAGCGCGTGACAAACTCCGAAAGCAATTGAGGGGCTATTTGTAACAGCATTAAAACATTTAGTTGGTGAATATGAAGTGTTTGAGCATAAACAAATTATCGGCTTATATCGATCGTGAATTGCCGGATAATGAGATCATTGTTGTTGAAGAGCATCTCAGAAGCTGCCCTGCCTGCCGCAAAGCTCTGAAACTTATCGAAGCTATTGATGAAAAGGCGGCTTCACCGCTTTACGATGATCCGGGTGAAGCGTATTGGGACCGCGTGCCCGAAGCAATACTGGATAAAATCGGACTGACGACGAAACCGGCGCCCAAAACGTCATCTCCAATGTTGTGGAAGATGCGGAACTTTGTCCTCACCCTGTGGCAACCCAAACGGCTGGCATTCAGGCTTGTCGGCGCAGCAGCTATTCTCGTTTTATTATTCATCGTTTCCACAGATGTATACAAACAATTCAGCACGCCCGACGTACCCGTGCCAGTTCTGCGTGAGATGAAACAATTTGTTATCTCTGAAAAGGCTGCTAAAAGCTTGCCGCGAGCACCAGAGCAGATCATGGAAGAACCGGCGGCAACCGTTCCCGATGTTGAAATAGAGGCGCTACCGGAAGATTTTGATGAAATAAAAGAAGAAGATTTGTTGTCGTCTGACAATGGCACCCTGACGGATGATTTAAGGTCTATGGAAGTACCCGATGATCTGCTTGTAGTGCGCGCGCCACAACCCAAAAAGCTGAAGCCATCACCAACAAAGGAAGCGCCACCCATCGTCCGTTTCAAGCGACCTGAACCGAAGGCAGCCATGGACATCACCGTAGAAGGTGCTGAGCCGATGAGCGATCTACACACAGATAAGGCAGAAGCAATCGTGCGCGAAGAAGATGCCAGCCGCCAACATGAAAAGGAGTTAGCCGAAACAGCGGACATCCAAGGCACGCTGGCTGTAGAGGAAGCCACTCATCCGGAAACACAGAAAATAGATACGTCACCCGTGCAACCGAAAGATAAACAATCCCAGGAGCAATCATTGCAGTCCATATTCGGAGCTCTGAAAAAAAGAGATAAGAGATCGGAATCGATGAATAAAAGTTCTCGAAAATTGGCTGGTGGTGGTACGCTACAACAAATGCAGTCCCAATTTTCAGCCTCCGCCCAATCCGACGCCTTCGATGCCGCATCCCGCGACGCAGCCAAAGCCAAAACCTTCAGCCAAAAGGAAACTGTTTGGTTGGACTTTTTGAAGCAGCATCCCGGCTCACCCAATACCGCCCGGGCGAAAAGCGAACTGGCGATGATTTATTATGAGCATGCCGGGCAATCAGTTGAAATTTTGCACAAAGGGATTGCATATTTCAAGAAAGAGCGGAATGATCTGGTGATTGGGTTGGGGGAGGAGAGGTATGAGGAACTGCTTTTAGACCTGCTGAAAAGAAATGAGAAATAGAAAATCCTCTTTTTATTTTTATGGCTATTTAATTTTCATTGAACAATGTCCCTATTCCTCCGCCGTAATCGTTATCCCCCAGTGAACCGGATCTTTCGGTGGGGTGGTGTTCCAATTGCGGTAGGAGTGTGAATCGTCGGTGCGGTAACCGGCGTAATATGTACCGCGCGGCAGGGTAATCGTGTCGTCGAAAACGCGGTTTTTGCGCGCACCGCCGGCGTGGTCGGTATGGCTGTATTTCATTTTCCAGACAGTATCCCCTTCTTCATCCTCTATCCAGGCGTAGTCGTACATCTCGTAGCGATCCCCTTCCCCGATCGAATAAATCCTGATACGGCAACGATGATTCAGGGTGAATTTTTCCTTAATATATTCGTCATCACCAATTCGTATAATCTGAACCAGCAAATCTGGATCTTCAGTTTCGCGGTAGCTCCGGATATCCTCGCGCGAGAAATCTTCACCGGCGCCCCAAATCGAAATTCCCCAGGCTTCCGGATTGTACGGGGGACCGACGTTCCAGTCGCGGAAGGAGTGACTGTCATCGGTTATGTAATACACGACATAGTCGCCTTCGGGCAGCGAAATGACGCCATCAAACAAGCGGTTTTTGCGTCCCCCTCCGGCGTGCTGCGTTTCTCGATAGCGCATCTCCCAGACACGTTCGCGGGTTCGGGCGTTTTCGATCCAGCCATAATCAGCCATACAGCGATCAGAATAGCTGTATTCTCCCAGGGCATAAATCCGTAATTTCGTGGGTTTGACCAGTGAAAATCCGCCATTCTCATATTCATCATTGCGCATTTTTGTGAGTTCGACGATTGGCACATTTGATTCCCGTTCTTCATACACTGTTATCATCGTATTGCTGTAATCCACGCCGGTTCCCCAAATCGTCAAGCCCCAGAATTTGGGATCATAAGGAGGCATCGCATTCCAGGCATCATAAGAATGATTCTTATCGGTAACGTAATAGGCGATATAATCCCCGGCGGGAAGGTTAATCAATTCATCGAACATTAAATTTTTAGTCGCACCTCCGGCATGCTGGCATTTTCTCGGATCCATCTCCCATACGCGGTTTCGGGAATGGGCATCGATAATCCAGCCGTAGTCGTACATTTCGCGCTCTTTTTTCGATCCCTCGCCAATGGCATAAACGCGCAAATTCAGTGATTGATTGAGTGAAAAGCCTTGTTGCTGATAAGCATCATCGCCGGACTTGATGAGTTGAACGATCGCCTGCGCGTCATCGTCGGTTTTACCGTTTGTTACATAATGCATATCCGCTTCGCCTTCCGCGGCATAAATTGCGATCCCGAGCGACGGATGAAATTTTGCAGAGTGCTCGAAACCGGTAAACAATCCTTTAACTACATCGCCTAATTTTTTAATTTTCACTTTTATCGAAGGACTGAACGCGTAATATACTTCATAGTTGCCTTGATGGAGCAGAACTTCATCATAAATTTCAAGTTTGTCGCTCGAATGCTTCCCGTTGACTCGTCCAAAATTAAATTGCCACGCCAGCTTGCGAGTGTCGGCATCTAAAATCCAGGGGTGAGCAAAAACGTGGTCACCTCTTGAATCGACAGCCGCGTTGCCTTCGATGCGAACGCGCATGTCTTTTGTCAAACCAAACGATTCCACGACCAGGTCGCGCCGGATATTGTCTATTTTCACTATGAGATTGTCATTACCGGCAAACAGGAGGCTCTGCGTGTCGGTGAAATTGAGAACAAACCATCCAGCCAATGATATGAAAAATAGTGTGTGCCTTTTTATCATGGCATAAACTCCAAATTTTAAGTAATCAAGTCATTATCGAACATCGAAATCAAGACTTCCGATTCCCTGGTCAACGTTTATTCTCAATCCTTTAGAATATTTTTTGAATTCCCGGTTGCGATAGCGGCGTCCTGATTCCTTGAATTCCCGGGGAATCGACACTTCGGATAGAAACCAGAGTTTCGAAAATGATAATTCGATCCCGAAATCCCGAGGCAGAATAACGGTCGTTTCGCCAATATCCAGATCGAGATTTGCTTTTGAAGGTGTTTCCAATGCTCCCCTGAAATCCACTTCCAACTCGCCGGTTCCGCTGTTAATATCAGCATCGATGAATCGGGCATTGCCTAATTTTTTGATTTTCGTGCTGCCGATTTTGTTATTGAGATCGAAATATTCCATTTTGCAGTGATTGGGCTCATCAAAGGCGATGTCTATTTCGCCGATCCAGTTTTTGCATCGAACGCCGGCTAGTTTCAGTCCGCCCAGATTCATTTTCGCGACACCGACTTTCATGCTGATTTTTAGCTCAATTTCAACTGCATCAGGCAAAAATATTTCCAGATCAGCGTTTTCCTCACGATGCTGCTTCTTTTCCCAAAATCCTTCCCTGTCAAATTTGATAACCAGCGTTTCATCAGCTTTATCGAACTCTGTATCTAATGTATATTTATCTTCATCATACGCTGCTGCCACATCAATAATGCCTGGTTTTGAATGCTTCTCGATCAGGAGTGTTGAAACATCGATTTCGATTTTCAGTTCTAACAAATTGATTCTCGAAACATCGAACGATTTTGATTCGGTTTCGAGCCGCCTCGCCCTGGCTTCGGAAATCATGAGCAAGCAAATCAGACACATCCCAAAAAATAATGTATGTTTCACCAATTCTTCTCCATAATTATTTTGGTTTCAAAAATTCAAAAAAGGGTGGCTCATAGCGCCACGGATTGCGCAACACTATGAGCCTGTTTGAGAAGAGAAGAAGCGAATGATTCGATTTTAATTTCAACAAACCGGATTAAAATGCCCGGTTGATACGGAACGTTACAATCACTGGTTGATCGCCGGTATCGGTACGTTTTGCAATATTCAACCGAACATCGCCTTCTCGCGTGGCGAAAGCGATGCCGATATCATGCTTCAAATCGGACCAGATTAAATGCTCGAAGGATTTTTGATACGACGAGTTGTCCTCTGCGGTCCAAACCAGACCGGCATCTGCGAATAGTATGATATTAAAATCGTCCAGCCACCAGATATCGGACAGGTATCCGCGATTGCCGTGAATGCGATATTCGATATTGCCCAGTACCAGCCGGTCGCCATTTTCGAAAAATTTGTAGTCATAGCCGCGGAGCGTCGATAGTCCACCCATATCAAATCGATAGTGCACGGGCAGGACGCCGCG
Source organism: Candidatus Zhuqueibacterota bacterium (assembly GCA_016927835.1). GTDB lineage: Bacteria > Zhuqueibacterota > Zhuqueibacteria > Thermofontimicrobiales > Sulfurfontimicrobiaceae > Sulfurfontimicrobium. Next base: position 14,164 of record JAFGMA010000175.1, read on the forward strand.
AGCGGTTCCTGCGCGCAGCCGGAAATCGAGGTTTTCGCCGAAGCCGAGTGGTTGATACCGGCGAATATCGAGGATATAGCGATCGAAATCCAGTTTTTGCAATCCGGTTGGCGTGGGCAGAAAGAGATCATTTTCCAATTTTTCACCGGCAAATATGCCTTCGAATGAAATATACCAGCCTTGATCCGGATGCCGTTTATGATTTCGGGTATCCAGGGTTACTCTGGCAACAGCGGTTTTCAATTCTTCAAATTCATCGATCAGCGGATTTTCCTTGAATTTTTTTTCCCCGCCGAATAATGCCCATTGGGTTTTGCGGGACATGCTGTAAAAGTTATCGACATGATACTCCCCGCCGATTTGGAGCATCGGTGTCAAATTTTGTGTGATATAAGCTGAGTAGCCTTCGCGCCGATAGAAATCCTGCCAATCTTCTTTGATCAGCAAGGCACTGAGGCTATTTTCCAGCGACGGAATGATCCATTCATCCTGCGATTCAGTTACATCATACGCTTTGGCACCGACCGTAAATCGCAGGTCATCGAAGAACCAGCGTTCGATCCCGATCTCGTAGCGGAGATCTTTATTGGATATGCCGTAACCGAGATGACCATATATGGCGAGATTGTGTCGAGCCTTTTCCCACCAGTAGCTGCGGGGGAGTTGAATTCCCAGAAATAAGCCTTCGACTCGATTGTACCGAAACATGAACGTTTCATCGCTGAAATCCCTGCGTTGCCATCGTTGGGGTCTGTTTTTAAGCTCTAACTCCACTTTGGATTTTGATGGTATTCTGGTTCCACGGGCTTGCTGGGATTGATTTTCCTTCCGCATCCGGATACCCCGCATTGAGGTTTCGAGCACATCGCCGGACACGTATGAGCCTTCTTCACGCCAGATTTTACCGCCGACACTGGTCACATTCCCGTTCACGTAACTATCCGCTACCAATTCAACATCACCGAACATCGTCAATACATCGCCCTGTACTTCACCTTTGACGGTTGCGGTGCCTTTCATTATCACAACATCACCGTGGATGATTTCGTTCGGCTGAATGGTCACATCCCCGAAGAATCTGAAAACATCTTCATCGCGGTTAGTTTTTTCCCGCAAATATTGCTTTTCAATTCGCGCCCGGATTGCTTCGTCCGAATGATCGAAATTGGCACGATTGCGCAAGGATTGTGATTTCAAGTGGCTGAATTTACCTTTCCGATTGGTGACCGTATCGCCAATGATTCGCCCGTGCTTCGATTTTTTGACGTTGCCATTGCATGTGATGATGTGCCCGATGACCAGACCCGTCGATCTCACGCAAACATCACCCGAAATCGCCAGGATATCACCGTTCACTTCGCCATCAACGATCAGATCGCCCTTGAGAACTACCACATCGCCATCAATACGCTCCCGCTTGCTAATTTTTGAATTTCGCTTATATTGAACAATTGATTTGGAAATACCGCGCACATCGCGACAGGAGCGGTAGCGGGTTTTTCCATCATACATTTCCAGAATATCGCCGGCGACTTTCGCTCCTGATAATTTATTCACCTTCCCCTGGTAAACGATGGCGTGCCCATAAATAATACCGTCATTTTCAATTACTATATCACCGTATAAAACAATTACATCACCGAAAATTTCGCCATTAATCCGGATCGATCCATCGGAAACGACCACATCGCCGTCGAGTTTTTCGTGCTTGCGGATAAAAACATCCGACTCGTAACGGTTTATTTGCTCGACAATATTGCCCGTGATTGACGGATATGGCAAATTCTTCAGAAGCGGGACATTTCCCTGTGCCTCTGAGAAAACAAGTGCCCCTATCACCAACAAGAAAGCCAGCGTAATCATGATCAAAAATACTATCTGTTTGGTATCTGATTGTTCCATGAGATCCTCCGCTCAAAAGGCATTCCAGCCTATTCAAATTATTAAGCTTATTAGCACCTGCAATATTCGCAATTTGTATGCCTGAAGCGAAGCTTGAATTAACATCAGAAAAATGTATTTGTTTATAAAGAACTTAAAGACGTGTTTCCATTTTTCATTTTAGCCCGAAGATGCTCAAAGCACCGGAACAACAGGAAAATGTTGCAAAAATACACATACATAATGATACTGAAGTGTTGCAAATTTACACATTTTGAAATTGTGGCTGGGAACCGAATGTGCTTTTCATTTTGAATGGTCAGGTGTTATGGGAATCGATTTGATGCAATCGAGGCAATCAGTCAGTCAGGCGATTTAATGCTTGCTTTTTGATAAATTCGATCAGTAAACTGATATCAGCGGGAAGATCCGATTGGAAAAACATTTTCCTTTGGCGAACCGGATGGGTGAATCCTAGCGTTCGGGCGTGGAGCGCCTGTCGGTCGATTTTTTTCAACATCTGAATGCCGTATTGGCGATTTTGCTGATTCATTTGCATCAGGAATTTTTGTCGACCGCCATAGCTCGGATCCCCCACGACAGGGTGCCCCAGATGCGCCAGGTGGACGCGAATTTGATGGGTGCGTCCGGTTTCCAGTTGGATACGGATTGCTGAACAGGCTGGATATTCTTCGAGCACGCTGTAATTTGTGATCGCCAGTTTGCCGGTTGAGTGGATGCTTATTTTTTTTCGATCCCTTTGGCTGCGGGAAAGATGGGTTTCGATGCGACCGCTTTTTTCTTTCAATCGTCCCCAGACGAGAGCAAAGTATTCGCGTGTGATTGTGCGATCCGCAAATTGCACGGCGAGTCCCCGATGGGTTTGATCATCTTTTGCAACCACAACGAGCCCTGAGGTGTCTTTGTCCAGCCGGTGCACGATTCCGGGACGGAGAATCCCGTTGATCCCCGAAAGCGTTTTGCAATGATATAGCAGCGCATTGACGATGGTGTTGTCATAATTTCCCATAGCCGGATGCATTACGATACCGGCGTCTTTGTTGATAACCAACAGATGTGCATCTTCATAAACAATTTTAAGAGGGATGTTTTGAGGCATTAGATCCATTTTTCGGGGAGGTGGTATATCGACGCGGATAACCTCATTGGGTTTGATTATATGATTTGCTTTAATGGTCGATCCATCGATTGTTATTTTTCCCTCGGTGATCAGGTTTTGAATTCTTGAGCGTGAGATGGGTGATAATTTTTCAGAAAGGTATTTATCCAGTCGTTCTTTTTGCTGTTTTGGAGGAACTATAATATCGATAGGATTCACCGGCATAGAACCTGCTTGATCTGAATCTGGGAAATGCAATTGTCAGCGGATAATTTCATTTGAGGAGGCTTTTTCGTCATTAATCCAGATGTCCTCGCTCTCCTCAACATTTTCCTGGGGTTCATTATAATGCAGAAATACGTGCGTGATCCAGATAATCATCCCAATTGTCACGGCGACATCTGCGATATTGAATACAGGCCATTTGATTAATTCAATATAAATGAAATCAACAACTTTGCCATAAGCGATGCGGTCCAGCAAGTTTCCGATAGCGCCGGCAAGAATCAGTGCCAGAGCCATTTGTATCGAGAATTGCTTCTTTTTCAGTCGATAAAGCAGATAAAAAATCACCAGGCTGGTAATACTCGTACAGATAGTAAAAAAGGTATCGTTTCCGATTCTCAAGCCGAATGCCATGCCCGGATTTTCGATATACGTCAATTTAAGGACATGATTGATTACGGTGAAAGTTTTGTGCCCGCCGTCGAACTCGGTACCTTTAAGATGCATCCGTGCGAGTATTTTCGTTACCTGATCCAGCAGAATAATAAATACTGAAGTTAGATATGCTGTCCAATTTAAATTTCTCACTGTTGAGCTCTAATATTTTATCATCTCGACAATTCTTCGTGTCCTTTACAACTGATACACTTCAGCGCATGGGGAATCGCTTCGAGCCTATCCTTGCTGATCGGTTGGTTGCATTCCATACATAGCCCATAGGTTCCATTTTCGATACGTTCCAATGCCTGATCAAGTTCGTGTAAAAGCTCACCGTCCAAAGAAGCAAAATAATACTTGTATTCTTTGTCCATCGTATCGGTGCCTTGATCAGCCATGTGGAATGAATATTGACCATCGGCATTGTTTGATTCTTCAGAGTGTGAATTTTTCCAATCGTCCATTTCTTTCAGAAGACTGTTTCGCTTTGCATCAATCAGATTCTTGTAGTATTCTAACTCTTCTTTTGTCATTTTTAACCTCACTAAATTTTAAAGAGCGAGAGGCATACTTTCTTCCGGATGTCATCACAAGCTTATAGCTCCATTCTAAAGTAATGCCTTCTTTTAGAAATAGAAAGAAAAATTCTTAACTGATACAATGAGCTAAAGGCATATTTTTCGGGAAGAAGTTGGTGCTCCAGGTCCCGCGTTCCTGTCCTGCAAGGCATAGAACCATGAACTCCACTCACATCAAAGGTGCTTCTATTTCGGGTCATCTTTTTTCTTGTCTTTATCAATTTTCTTCAGAAGCTTATTAATTTCTTCATTTTGCTTTTCGCGCTCCTGTTTGAGTCGCTGCATTTCCTGATTGATTTGGCTCTGTTTGTTTTTGTTTTGTTGTCTTGCTCTCAAGGCATTTTCTTTTCGTTTTTCCTTAATGAGTTCAATCGCGTGCCGCTTGTCGATTTTATAGCCCTGAATGCCAAACAGTGTCGCGCCCAGAGCTGTGGTACCGGCTGTAGGTCCCCACAAGGCGGTGCCGGCTGCATCTTTATCCATCTGGTGCAAAATATTTGCGGTCAGGAAAAATCCGGCGCCAAAGCTGATCAGACCACCACCAACGGTAAATAGCACCAGGTTCTTGTTCCTTTTGGTAGAGCGTATTTCTTTATCCGATATGAGTTGATTTTTTTCATCATACTCCGGAGAGTTGCATTGAATATGAACAATCTCTTTTCGCTCCACAGCCACGGGTGTTGGGCTGCTTTCAGTTTCAATCACGAGATGATGTTCGTCTTTTCGAATTAAGTCGCCTTTGATCTGTTTGCCTGATAATGTCTCGATATGGACGAAATACCCTTCATCGAGTTTATTGTAGGAAACCGGGATTTTTTTGGTACAACCGGCAACCAGTGCTAATCCTGCAACGACTAAACATATAAAAACGCCTCGCATTATAATCCTCCTAATTAAATTGAATCCAACATTGAAAAATTACATTCAAATTTTTCTTCAATTTTTTCGCGCGAATCAATATCAATGCCAATTTGATAATTACATGATAAACTGATCGGATAACCTTGCTTTTTTCCCTGAAGTCTTTGAGGAAGATGCATTTTTATGTTCAGGGGTTTCATCATATAATTCATTTTTCCTGACAAAAGAACGATCTGTTCTGATGTTTCCATGCGTATCAAGTTCGGCATTCTCTGGCAAATTGGACTCAAGGAGCGAGAGTGGTTTTTCTGCTTCCTCATCCAATGCTTTGAACTGGATTTCTTCGCGGCTTTTTTTTTCAGTCTGCGCGTATTCGGGATTGGGATTCATGGGCCTTTCGAGATCGCCCAGACCTAAATCATCGATTTCAAGAATGCCGATTAATTCCAATTGGGATTCCAGCAAGTGTTTCAAGCGTTTTGCAAATGACTCTTTTTGGGATTTAATCAGGATCAATTCATTCTTCATTTCGGCTAATTTAAGTTTGGTGCTTTCTAGCATTTTTTCAGCCTTCAGTTCCGCTTCTTTCAATACCAAATCAGATTCTCGTTTGGAATTTTCCTTTGACTGCTCAATCGTTTGCTGGGCATTCATCAGCGATTCTTTGAACGTCTTTTCTACTTGCTGGTAATCTCGCAATTGAGTTTTAAGTTTGATTACTTCGTCCGATAGAGCATTTCTTTCCCGGATGAGCGCTTCGTACTCTTCAGCTACCATTTCAAGAAACGTTTCCACTTCAATCGGATCGAATCCTCGAAAGGTTTTTTTAAATTCTTGTTTCTTTATATCTAGCGGTGTAAGCTTCAAGTTATCCTCCTTGAATTCTATACATAGATAGCGGGTTTTCAAAGCAATACTATTTCTATTTGCAGCCGCAATGCTCAGTTATGCTCTTGTCTTTCACCAAAAATTGCTCTTCCAATTCGAATAATGTTCGCACCCTCCTGAATCGCAAGTTCAAAATCATTCGTCATCCCCATGGATAAATATTTCATTGAGACGTTCGGGTGTTTGTATTTCGATAATTTTTCAAAAAGATTTCGAAGCGTTCGGAAACACTCTCTGGAATCTTCAGCGTCCGGTGATAATCTACCTATCGTCATCAATCCGGCGATTCTCAAATGAGGGAGATTCGAAACCTTTGCCACAAAATCGGCGGTATCCTCGGGGCGGAGACCATATTTGGTTGCTTCACCGGAGGTATTCACTTCCACCAGCAATTCGATCTCACGCGGAATGGTATCGAGACGTTGATTGATTTCACGCGCTAATTCAATGCTATCCAGTGAGTGTATTAAATCGAAAAATTTCAGTGCCTGCTTAACCTTATTTCGCTGCAAATGACCAACCATGTGCCATTTTGCCGCTGCATGTTCTAATTGCTGATATTTTCGCCAGGCTTCCTGGACGCGATTTTCGCCAATATTCTGGATTCCGCACGCCAGGGCTTGCTGAATTTGTTCCACTTCCACAGTTTTCATTACTGCTACAATCCGGATTTTTGATGGATCGCAGCCTGCAATTTTGCTGGCACGATTGATCCGTACTTGAATATTGGATAGGCGCTCTTTGATATTCATCGGTTGTCGCTTTTTTTCAAATACTTAAATATAGCTTTTTTGTCTTTAAAATGCAATAAAAAAATCCGAAATTGCATCGATCCTGGCTTTTAGCAATTAGATTGAAAATCCTCCCAAAACAGAAAAACCCCCTCCACGTGAGAGGGGGTTCCATTCATTAGATAGCGGGGAGGGGATTCGAACCCCTGATCTTTGGGTTATGAGCCCAACGAGTTACCGACTACTCCACCCCGCGATATGTGGGCTACTAATATACTATATTTTGTCATTAATGTCAAGTATTTTTTTATATAACTGGTAATCGCTCAGTATCGACTATTTCCATGATTTCCCATGATACTCGGTATCAGAAAGGGGAGTTGAAGATTTGCTTAAGCTGCCAAAGTAAAACCATCATTTTGTATACAGATGTAACCATTAAAAGCTTTTCATGCTCTGAATCGTTATATCCGAAAATCAATGACTGAGCTACTCCTTTACCTGACATATCACAACATTCTGTTTCGCCTGAATCGATAATGCAAGCTACAGCAAGCGCTTCAGGCTCCCCCTGACTTTGAGCCCCACGTCGTTTTTTAATGTGCGAACCTTGCTTCAAGTGGCTGAAAATACTTCAGGTATATGATCCCATATTAGCTTCTTCGAAATACGATAGAGCAATATAGCGTCAATAGAACGTTTTTGCCGAACATTTTTTTCGCAAAAGCTCAATCAATACATTTCGATTGCCAACACTGGAATGTGAGAGAATGTAATCCCTCGGTGACTGGTTCCCAAACTCTCCCGTCAGGGAACCCAATGGGCATTGCAAACCATGAAAAGAACCAATAGCCGAGCCATTACGAGAGAATGTAATCGCTCAGTAATTGGCAGCATAATTTAACCTTTCAAAGGTCCAAACCCTTTGAAAGGCTATTTCCCTTCCCATAACTGAGGCATTACCGAGAGAATCTAATTTTTGCTTGCTTTATCATGGAAATGTCGTTATATTTGTACAACCTTTAAGCGCAAAATCAAAGCTTCCAGCCTGCTTAAGCACTTGTTAATCCTGTAAAATCTGACACATTCAAGTGAGGAAAAAATGAGCAATCTTACAATAATTATTGCCCTCGTTGCGGGTGTTGTCGCACTCATTGCGGCGTTTATCGCACAGAAAGCGGCTGCTTACGCAAGAATGAATCTTCAACTGGATGCAATTTTTCGGCTTTTCAGGAATTTTGAATCCGAAAAATTTTTGAAATCGAGTCGAGTTGTTCAAAAACTTCATCAACAAATCACCAGTGATCCCCACTATAGCGGCACGAATGCGGTTCCGATCATACTGAAATATTTAACGCCATCAAATCGAGATGCCAAAGAAAAGGAATGGACGGCATTGCAGGATATGATGGGCTTTTGGCGGAAGGTCGGGATTTCGTTGGAGAATGGCTATATTGATGAAAACCTGGCATTCAGCGCTTTTTCTTCACCGGAACTCCTGGATTTTCTGACATACGCGGCAATCGCCTATTCGAAAGTTTTCGACATCGCACAGCCTCGATCCGACATCATCCAGCGGCTGAATACTCGATACCAGGGCTTGAAGCATTAAATCGGCATCCTCCGCGTGAAGCGGGAGCTTTGGAACAAGAACCGGACGACTAAAAGTCAAAAGTAACGCAGCGTATGTTTCGCCGAAAAAAAACAACGAAGAGAATGTGAGGCTTTTCAATGAACAGAAAAATGATCGCGATTGATAAATTCCACTTGAAGCCGGCGGATATATGGGCGAATCAATGGTTGCTGCTGACAGCGGGTGATTTCCGACTGGGGCAATTCAACACGATGACAGTGGGGTGGGGGAGCTTTGGCGTGATGTGGGGTAAGCCGTTCGCACAGGTTGTGGTGCGACCGACACGATATACATATAGATTTATGGAGCGCTATGAAACGTTTACGCTAACCGCGTTTCCGGCTGAATTGCAAAAAGCCCTGGAATTGCTGGGTTCAAAATCCGGGCGTTATTCCGATAAAATTGCTGAATCCGGATTGACGCCCATCGCTTCGCATGTGGTTGCTGCCCCGGGATTCTCAGAAGCCGAACTCATCATCGAGTGCAAAAAAATTTATTGGGATGATTTCAAACCAGCGCAATTTTTGGTACCTGAAATCGAACGCAATTATCCCCAAAAAGATTACCACCGGATATATTTCGGAGAAATTGTTGCCCTATCCGGAAGCTCCCGCTATGAGTCATGATCACACTTTGGGCAAAATGAATCCCGCGTGACCAAGCTGCCAATTCCCGGAACTTTCACAGATCGAATGGAACGAAGGCGCATAGGAGCAAGCGCCTTGAAATGCCTTCTCCGGGATACGGTGTGAATGGGATTTTATTCGCCGAAAACATCAGCGGAAAATATTTTGATGACAGTACCTTCCTGTTTCCAGCTATCATTCGGTAGCCCGGCTTTGCGACAGGTATGTTCCAGGAATGTGATTCGGTCCCAGCCGTAATCTGTGGCAACTTGCGGCAACAGCAGTCCGCTTGCACCTTTGCGTTCGATGATGATCCCATGTTTCCCGACTTCTATTTCGTTGATATCCGAAATCTGGCGAATAGGTGTCAGAACAGAGATTTCAATGTGGAGATCCCTGACTTCATCGGCAGTCACCTGGGGGAATCGGGGATCACGAAATGCAGCCGCTTCTGCCATTTGCTGTACAGTTTCATATAGCGGATGATAGCCGATGATATGTCCGATGCACCCTCGCAACTGCTCATGTTTATTCAGCGTCACAAAGGCACCACGTTTCTCTTTCAATATCGGGCTTTCTATTTTGTATTCGGGAACCTTTTGTCCCTTCACCAGATGTTCGATGGTTTCGCGAGCAATTTTCAATAGCAGCTTTTTCTCATCACTTTTCAATCCCATGTCGACATCCAACGTTTTTTTTGATAGCATATTCTGTTCCTCGTTGTAAATAACAGCAGCGCCATAACCAACGACATAGCCACCCTTTCTTTGTATCACATCATTCGAGTTCGTGCGGTGGACGACACTGGTTTGGGTGGCACCTGATTTTTGCGCAGCCATCTGCACCACTACCACCGGACACCAGCCACATGCCTGAAATTTGCCTTCATAAAAGCCATTGTACAAGTCAGCCGGTTCAAATTCTTCTATTTGAGCCAGCGTTCTCGCATTGGTTTCAACGCATGCGGAATAACTCTCGCCATGATACAAATCTGTGCTGGCGACAAGCAGTACGCGCTTATCTTTGCAGACGCGCGCGATTGCGTCGGAGATTTTTTCGCAATCATCCAGCGAAAGCCGCTGAACCATTATCGGAACGATTTTCAAATCATCGATTGCGACCTGCAAGAAAGGCAGTTGTACTTCAAGCGAATGCTCTACCGGATCACCAATTCGCACAAATCGTCCCCTGGAAGCCAAATACTCAACCTCTTCAGCGGTTTGCACCACATGACCGAATTTGCTCGCGCGGATCAATCCGGATTCGCGTATGAGTTCAGCGGCGAGTTGCTGGTGTACCGGTATCGATCCCAGCGGTGTTTCGTAAGCACCTTTTTCCCAGACAGCAACCCCATGAAAGGGAAAGTCAGCGTAATGGCTGGGTGCAAAGAGGATTACTGCATCAAATCTTTTGCCGACGACAGATTTATAAGCATAGGCAGCTGTTTGCCCGGAAAAGTCGTAACCGGCATGCGGTGAAATCAAACCAAAAATTCTGCCTTCGATTTTGGATGTGCCTGCACGATCCATAAATGCGTTTACACGATCGCGCAGCGCATTTTTTTCTGCCAGGTAAAATTGTCCCGCAACCGCCGGATGACGGACATCATCTGCTTTGGGTAGTTTTGTTTCGATTTTTTCCTCCGCATCTGATTTCAATTGTACAATTTCAGCTTTTGAATTATCCCGTGACGTGTTACAATTACTCCCGGGAAAAATCAATAAGCAGATTACTAAAATTAAAGAAAACATTACCTTGCGGCAATAATTCATTTCAAAATTTTTATTCATCGCCAAATCCCCGCAATTTTTGTCCCACATTTACTGCATGCCCCGTTATGGATATTGTTCTGAACAACCTGGTAGCCGATTCGCCGGACAACCACTTCCTTGCATCCCGGGCAAAATGTGTTTTCGCCTTCATCGCCCGGCATATTACCAATGTATGTGTAGTGCAAGCCTTCGGAAAGTGCAATTTCGCGCGCTGTTCGCAATGTTTTTTGTGGCGTGGGGCTCAGGTTCTTCAGTCGATATTGAGGATAAAACCGGGAGAAATGCACGGGTACATCCGGATTCAAATCGCTGGCAATCCACTGGCACATCTCTCGCAATTCCCCCTTATCATCATTTTTCGTCGGGATCACCAGGTAGACGATCTCCAGCCACATTTTCTGCTTCACCAATAATTCGAGCGTATCCAGCACCGGCTTCAATTCGCCCGAGACGAGTTCAGTGTAAAATTTTTGAGTGAATGCCTTCAGATCGATTTTCACCGCATCCAGCGTTTCGCAAAGTTCCAACAGTGGTTTTGGATTAATATATCCATTCGAAATCATGACGCTGCGAACGTTTTTTTTGCGTCCTTCGACAGCGCAATCATACATATACTCTTCAAAAATAACCGGCTCAGTGTATGTATAGGCGATACTTGCACAATTATTGGCGCTGGCGAGTTGTGCAACTTTTGCCGGGGGCATGTCATAATTTTGTGCCTGTTCCGGTCTCATTTGGGAAATCTCCCAATTCTGGCAAAAAATGCACTCCACATTGCAGCCAACCGTGGCGATTGAGAACGCCAGCGAACCCGGCAAAAAATGGAACAGCGGCTTCTTTTCAATGGGATCGATGTGCGCCGAACAGGGACGTGAGTGCACCAGGGTGTAATAGGTTCCGCCCCGATTCTCCCGAACGCCGCAATACCCTCGTTCGAGATCATCAATCACGCACTCACGCGGGCACAGCAGGCAGCGGATTTTTTTGTGGGGTAGTTTTTCGTAATGGCGCGCTTCGGTCAGGAGCAGGTCGGCGGATTCGGGGAACGCATTGCTCCCCAATGCCAGACCGCCGGCAGCAGCACCGGGAACAAGCGTACACAGGGCGGCTGATGATTTCAGGAATTTTCTTCGTGTTTGGTTTTGACAAAACACCGTGAATTGCCTTTCATTTTAGTATGATCAAATGACAGGATTCAGCGCAGTTCGATTTCCATTTTTCCATTTTATAGCCTACACGTTGATCAATTCGATCTGCTGCATGTCATTGGTTCCGAGCCTGTGATTCGCATCGGCGGCAGTGGCAATATACGTTGGCTCGCGACCCGCCTGCTTCAGCGACGGATAGCCTTCTCGTTTGCGCTTCTCCTCGATAATCGTCCAGCCCACTTGATCGATCGCCACCATATCTTTGCCGACAATTAATCCATTATAATTCCATGCCCATTGCGGCATAAACGGCGGACCGCCCTCGTATTGCGCGGTGAAAACATCACAGATCGTAAAGCGCGTCTTGTCCCGGAGCGGGGGAAGCATGTTTACATCTGAAACGTACGGATCGCCAATGTTTGAATGATATTTATTGGGATTATGAATCGCACCGAAATAGTTTTTCAGCGCAACCGACATTCCGACAATACCATGATCTTTGAGAATCGGCACATTAATCAGCGCGGTGCAGCGGTCGGTGACAATCCGGCTGAGCAGGCTGCCGATCCTGCCATAACTCATAATTTCAGAACTATATCCGGCGGCATCATTTCCCAAATATTTTACGCCGAAACCGCGTTCATTTATCGGGTAGCCCGCGCGTTTGAGGTCGGAGTTGAGTCGATCCCAAACGATGATGTTGGTTTCGCGCAAACCGGCGCGCTGCGCGCCTTCGATGATGACGTCCACCAGTTCTTTCGAGGTGGAAAGCCCCTTGCCTGCCAGGCAGTTTACTTTGATACCCACCACATCGTCCGGCTTCAATATCTTGCGCCAGATGGTGTCCAGCGATGTGATTTGAAACCAGGTACGGAGCGCTTCATTCAGCGTTTTTTCAACCTGGGAAGCATCCAGTTTTCCGGCGGGGGTGCGAACCGCATTATTCCGGGCGATGACGACACGAGATTTACCTGTTGAACCCTGATCGAGTGCGTTTTGTTTCTCATTTGCCTGGCAGTGCGGGAGCGAAGCCAAAAGTGTCCCGCCGCTTGCCACTACCGATGATTTCAGGAATTGTCTGCGATTGATTTGTGGCATTTAAAACCCTTTTTGTGTTGCAAACCGTTTTGAAATTCGTTTTAGCGCATTGCGGCTAACATCGCCTGCTGCTCTTTAAACAGAATTCCTTTCCTTTTTCGTGAATTCCTCAGGACTTCATATTAATTCATTCTATCGTACAAGCAGCAATTTAATTGTATTTATTTCATTACATGTTTTAATTCTGGCAAAATACGCACCGGCAGAAACATCATTGCCTGTGCTGTTTTTACCATTCCATTGAATTGAATGTCCTCCCGCAACCATTTCTTCATCGACCAATGTGTGTACAAGCCGCCCGAGAATATCAACTATCTGCAATGTTACTGCTTTGTTTTCAGGAAGATCGAATTGGATCATTGTCGAAGGATTGAATGGATTGGTGTAACTTTTGCAGACCAACGTTTTCGCTATTTCTGATGATGATTTTGCCAGACCTTTTGGAAATTCAAGTTTGGTTGCCAAAGCGACTTCCAGGTCATATTCAAGGTAATCATCTTTGTGTTTTTCTTGCAAAATTCTGGCAATACGCTCGGCTGTTTGTTGATCACCAAGCGTGATGTAATAGCTCACCAATGATAGTAACTCGGCTCGTTGAGTTCGAGTTCCTTCCAGGGCTTGTAAAGCGATTTTTTCCGCTTCTTCTATTTGACATTGCATAGCATATAAATACGCCAGCCACACGCGAGACATGTGCTGCACCTCGGAATTCGGTGAACTCAACAGCTTTTTCAAAAACGATTCCTCGCTGGCAAGCCGATTTAGTTTTAGCGCCGATTTTGCCATTTTAAAAACAGCGCTTGATGCTTTTTCCGATTCAGTATCCTGCAGCAAGGCGGCTTTCAATTCTGCCAGAGCATCTTCATATTGTCCATTTTCATACAACTCTACGCCGGTGGCGTAGGGATTATTCAAAGTTTTCCATGTGGGACCGGCGCCGTTTGATGATGATTCATAAGGAGAGAAATCAACACTGCCGCTGAACCATGATGTTTGTGGCGTACCACCCCAGTAATTCACCTCCGCGTCGATCGTGCTGCCGGTTTTATTGTAAATACTCAAGTTTCGCACCTACTAACCTAAATAAAAACAGTGGAAATTAGTTAAAAAAAGCATAGCATTTTAGCTTCTAAATTATTATATTAGATTAAGTTAAAAGATTAATTCCAAAAGGAGACTAAAATGC
>JAFGMA010000176.1 GCA_016927835.1 Candidatus Zhuqueibacterota bacterium
GCCCATACTGCACCGGAACTCGAAAATGCGATCCAGAAATTAGTCGACCAGGAACGCTACAAGATTATTGTCAATTTCAATGATTTAAATTATATCAGTAGTGCCGGACTGGGTGTTTTCATGGGTTTTATTGAGGACATTCGAAATCACAAAGGTGATATCAAACTCACGAATATGACACCAAAAATTTACAGGGTATTCGACCTGTTGGGCTTTCCCTCTTTATATGAGATTTTCGAGCAGGAAATGCAAGCAATTACCAAATTCGATTGATGGTTTTGCTTTCTCCCATTTCGTTAATCCGGACTATCCTTGCTTGATAATAGTGTTCCAAATAATCAATAACTACGTATTTAAATCTGACGAAATCCAGAGAAGACGCAGCAAGTTGCTCATTTTAAATAATTGAATGGATGCTCCTATTTCAAACAGAACTGTGTTGGGCGAATTCGTTACGTGCTGGATTGCCTGACCATTTACTATATCCCACCCGCTGACGATTTATGAAATAATGAAAAGGGCGGTGAACCATTGCCAAAAAAATCCTCAAAATATATGCTTAAGATACCCAGTCAGACGGATAATCTTGAAATCATCCGGGAGTTTGTAGGGAAAGTTGCATTGAAAGCCGGGCTGAATGAAGATGATCGGAATAAGGTGGAGCTGGCGGTTGATGAAGCCTGTGCGAATGTTATTAAACATGCCTACGGCGATGATCGGAAAAATAAGTCCATCAATATCGCCGTCCAAATTGATTATCAAAAACTGACAATTCTGGTTACGGATAAAGGTAAGGGATTCGATAAAAGTAAACTCAAATTGCCCGATATGCGCGAGTATCTTGCTGAAATGCGTGTGGGTGGACTCGGGATTTATCTTATGAAAACATTGATGGATAAAGTGGATTTTGATATGAAGCCGGGTGTGAGGAATCAAGTCAAAATGGTAAAATATTTCATTCAAGATGATGCCGCGTCACCCGAGTAGGCGAGGGGATAAATGAATCAATCTTTATCCTCTATACTCAGTTCACCGTTCCGTATTCAGAGTCCTTGATGGTTTCCGCCAGAATGCGCTGTTGTTTGAAACGTGATTGCCATTCAAAAATACCCGACCGCCTTTGTTATGCCCGAACTTATGTATCAGGCATCCATTAGAGCCTTCGAATACCGGAAGTTTTAAGATAACCCCTAAATAATCATCATCCTTGAGGACACGAAATGGTCGCATCCCCCAGCAATTCCAATTCCGAGCAAGCTTTGCAAGAGAGTTCCGCACTCGATAGCCGGGTGATGGAACTCCAATCGCTGTTCGAATTGAGCAAGCTGTTAAATTCATCTCTGAACTTGAAATCCATCCTGGATAATATGTTGCTCACGCCTATGGGCAAAATGATGATCAGCAAAGGGATGGTCTTGTTGAATACCGGACATAATACATTCACTATTGAAACGCTCAAGGGTCTTCCGCGAAATCTCATCTCCCGACGATTGCAGTTCGAGGGTGATATCACCTCGCCGACATTCACCGATGAACTCGAAGATAATGCCTGCCTATGTATTGCATTTCTTAAAAATTACGGAATACAGTTGTTATTGCCCATCATCAGCAATCATAAAAAATTGGGCTTCATCGGATTTGGCAGCAAAATACTTGGCAAGGCTTACACCGAACAGGAACTGGAGTTCTTGAATTCCCTTTCCAATATTGCGGCAACATCGATTGAAAACGGACTGGTTTTCAGGGAATTAAATGAAGTCAATCGTATTCTCGATAAAAAAAATCAGGAGTTGAATACGCTGTTTGAAATAGGCAAGGAACTGAATACCACCCTCGATGAGGATAAAATTCTGAATCTCCTGCTATTCGCAATTATGGGGGAGATGACGGTAAACAGGTGTGCGGTTTTTATGTTGAAAAACGAGCGAATGCAAGTGATGCACTCAAAAGGGATCTCGGATTTCAATGAGAAACTAATGCTAGAGGATGATGAGGCGCTGGCGCGTTTTTTGAGCAATATCAACCTACCGATTTTGCTGAACGATGAAAATGAAATCCCTCAGGATAAATTCTACGATATCTTTCGCGATAACAAATTCAGGGTGATGATCCCGATGCGAATTCAGGATGAACCCGGTGGCGTCATCGTTATTGGCGATAAGATCACCGGACAACCATTTTCCGAAGCAGAACTGGAGTTCCTTTCGACGCTGGGCAATCAGGCGATGATTTCTCTCGAGAATGCGCGCCTGTTCGAGGAGACGCTTGAAATGCAGCGCATGGAAGAAGAACTGCTCATTGCGCGTGACATCCAGAAACGGCTGCTGCCGAAGGATTGTCCTGAATTCGACAATATCGAAATTGCCGCGATTAATATACCGACGCACCAGGTTGGGGGTGATTATTATGATTGTATTCGAATTGATGATACCCATTATGGCATTGCTATTGGCGATGTCTCCGGCAAAGGCGTTCCGGCTTCCTTGTTGATGTCAAACGCGCAGGCAAGTTTGCACGCACTTGTGGGAACCGGCATGCCCACCGCACAGTTGATCGCTAAAATGAATGATCTGATTTATGAAAATACCACACTGGACAAATTCATCACCTTTTTTTATGGTGTATTAGATACTGAAAAATTGACTTTTACTTATTGCAATGGCGGACATAATCCCCCATTCTTTTTTCACGCCGATGGAACCTGCCAGCTTTTAAATACCGGGGGATTATTATTGGGCATGATGCCGGGCGTCGAATACCAGACAGCAACGATTCAACTGCGCCCCGGGGACTGGATTGTGATGTTTACGGACGGTATCACCGAAGCAATGAACGACCAGGAGGAGGAGTTCGATAGCTATCGTGTCGAACAGATTATTCGTGAAAATCTGGAAACCACCTCGAAAGCGATGATCTCCGGGATTACGAATGCTGTCGAGGAATTCGTTCAGGAAATTTCACAAAGTGACGATATGACTTTAGTCGTATTGAAGGTTAAGCGGGTATAATATTCACGGGTTGAGCATATAATGGTTAAAATTCCGGTTGATCGAATCGCATGGTGAACATTGACAATTCTGCTCATCCCCCTTCCAAATGAATGAGGGGAAACCAAAATAACCTGGTGAAAAAAATAACCATGATCGAATGCAATACGCAGTAGCCGTAAGCTTTTAATTTTAAACAGCAATCGTCCATGACAGATTAAATAGTGCTTGAACGAAAACTGCCATTTTCATGCTGAGCGGAGTCGAAGCATAACGAATTAACAAGGACTTATCACCCTTCGACTCCGCTCAGGGTGAAGCAATAAAGCCTTTTCGTTCAGCTATTAAGGAGGTGGGATTAAATAACTTGGACATATTGCTTAAAAATAATATTGATAAATAGCAGCTTAAGAAATTTTAATGGGTAATTTATTTTATCCCCCCTCCTAAATATCCTTCGAACGCATCGTATGGTTAAAGCAACTCAGAGAAAAGGTCGGGATATTATGGCGAAAATTCTGATTGTTGATGACGAACAATCTATTCTATTGTTTTTGCGGGAAGTACTCAAAGCGGATGGGCATGTGATAGCCCTCGCCCGGGATGGTTCGGAAGCCATTCGCATGATGAATGCGCGCAGCTTCGATTTAATCATTTCCGATTTGCACATGAAGCAGTTGAGCGGCATCGATGTTTTGAAAGCAGCAAAAATCGAAGATCCGAATCAGGAAGTGTTGATACTGACCGGGCATGGCAGCATCCATTCAGCGGTGCAGGCGATGAAAATGGGTGCGTTCGATTTTCTGACCAAGCCGATCGATATCGAGGAATTGCGGCACAAAGCCAGACTGGCGCTGGAACATCGCGCCCTGCGCGATCAAATCCAGCAGCAACAACGAAAAATACATGAGCACCAGCAGATGATAGCCCGCGATTTGAATTTGGCGGAAACTGTCCAGAGAACGCTGGTGCCTAAATCCGTTGAAAATGACCGGATAAGCGTCCATGTATTGCACAAACCAATTATCGGCGTTGGCGGTGATTACGGGGATATTTATTACGACGGACTGAATACCTGCTACCTGACACTTGTCGATGTGACCGGGCATGGAATTTCGGCGGCTTTAATCGTCAACCGGGTTTGCAGCGAAATTCAAAAACTGGTTCGCGAAAGGCATTCTCCGCGGGAAATTCTGTTTATGTTGAATAATTTTATTTATGATTCTTTTTACGGCACAGGGCTGTTTCTGACCGCGTTTTCCTGCATGATCGACTTGCAAAAAATGCACCTGAACTATGCAGGCGGCGCCCACCCATCTCTCCTCGCCTGGCAAACCCGGGAGAATATTTTTCGTCGGTTCGATTCGCAAAACCCGATTATCGGTTTCGAAAAGAACAAGAAAAACGTTTTCATTGAAGACACCATTCCAGTCCATCACAATGACAAAATTCTGCTCTTTACAGACGGTTTGGTGGACATTGAAGATGATTCAGGAAAGCCAATTGGCATCGAGGGCTTGAAAGAGATTGTAACGCACATCGTAAATGATTCGCCGGATCAAATCGCCAAAAGCATTGTCAAAAAAATAAACACATATTGTAAAACACCTTCACTCGATGACATATATTTGATCGCTGCCCAGGTGAAATAGCGCCATACGAAAATAATTTCCCTCGGAACAAATGCAAAATCGATATAGAAAAATAACATATTTTTCAGTCTTTTTCGCGCTGACGTTTATCGTCCAATTCATCGGATTCCCGCCGCCATATACCGGACCGCTGGTGAATATGATGCTCTTTTTAACCGTAAGCTATCTCGGCATACCTTCCGGTATTTTACTGGGGAGCCTGACGCCGGTCATTGCATTGTGGCGCGGAGAGCTTCCGGGAAATCTTGCCCCGATGGTTCCGTTTATCATGCTGGGCAATGCGCTGCTGGCTGCTGGCTACGGATTGGTACTCTCGAAATTTAAGTGGCTGTTTTCACGGGAAAACGTCTTCTGGACAAGAGTGCATGAATCCGCAGCAGTTCTCACCGGTGCCTTCCTCAAATTCATCTTCTTCAGTTTCGGCGTCCGATTCATCATTCCGTATATTGTGATGGATGTGAATGCACAAAATAAAGCGGTTGCTATTTTTTCAATTTTTCAACTTATAACAGCAATTGCCGGAGGCATTTTGGCATTGATAATCGGTAATTTTTTAAAACGACTCAAGCATACGGTTTAACCAGAAAGGATCATGAAGCATGCGAATCGAACATCCGCACCCTTATTCGAATGATGATGCCAGGCAACGTATCGATGCGCTTTTCCAAAAGCTACAGGATGATTTCGGAAGCTATATTGCCGAACTCCGGCATTCCTGGAATGATGCTCAAAACGAAAAGCAGTATTCCTTTAAGATTCATGGAATTCACATTAGCGGACAGATCGAGCTCAAACCCAATCTGGTTGTATTCAGGGCGTCGATCCCTTTGGCAGTAAGATTTCTCGCCAACGATATCGAACAAATGATACGAAAAGAATTAGAAGAGGCGTTTGCCTAGCATTGCGTCCGCCGTTCTCCAAGTAATCTCATCTATTTTCAGACTATCAAAAATGCCAATCTGCTGTGAATTGCCTGAATCCCCTTCATTATAAAGCGCAAGAATCCTTCAATAATGAGAGTGAAAATAGCCCTTCAAATGTTTGTAACCGTTGAAAGGTTAGATTATGCTACCAATAGTTGAGGGTATGCTGAGCGCAGAATTTTTCCCTTGCATTTTTCAAACTGAAACATTAAATTCATCTGGCAGAAATGATAATGCGGGCGTTTGCCCGAACCGGATAATCAAGAAGGACGAAAGCAGGTAGGAGGTGCAAATGTCATTCATTCCCAATACAGATGATGATCGGAAACAGATGCTTGCGGCGATTGGCGTTGAGACGTTTGAAGAATTGATTAAAAACATACCGGATGACTACCGCCTGAAACGCGAGTTGAATTTGCCTCCGCCTTTGACTGAATTCGAGTTGAAGAATGGACTCAATCAAATCGCCGCGAAGAATGCAGAAGCCTCGGATGCCGTATGTTTTTTGGGCGGAGGCGCGTATGACCATTTCATCCCTGCCGCAGTCGGACATATTATCTCTCGGTCTGAATTTTATACCTCATATACGCCCTACCAGGCAGAAGTCAGCCAGGGCACGCTGCAGGCGATCTATGAATTTCAAACATTGATTTGTGAGCTATCGGGGATGGAAGTTGCCAATGCCTCGATGTACGATGGTGGATCGGCGCTGGCAGAAGCCGCGTTGATGGCGATTAATGAAACAAAAAGGTCTGAAATCCTGGTTTCCCGGGCAGTCAATCCGCATTATCGTCAAATAATTAAAACCTACCTCCACGGGCAGGGATATGCCCTGAAAGAGATTCCCCTGGATGATGGCGTAACCTCGCTTGACGCCCTGACTTCGATGATCTCAGATCAAACCGCAGGTGTCATCCTGCAGCATCCGAATTTTTTCGGGCTGCTGGAAAATGTGTTCGAAGCCGAGTCGATAATTCACAAGCATGGTGCGCTGTACATTACATCGAACGATCCGATATCTCTGGGGCTTCTGGTGCCACCCGGGGAATATGGCGTCGATATCATGACCGGCGAAGGGCAATCGCTGGGGAATGCCCTGAATTTTGGTGGTCCGTACCTCGGATTATTTGCCATCAAAAAAGAATATATCCGGAAAATGCCTGGAAGGCTCGTCGGAGCCACTGTGGACAGGCATAACCGCCGGGGCTTTGTCCTGGCGATGCAAACCCGTGAACAGCACATTCGCCGTGAAAAGGCGACTTCCAATATTTGTACGAACCAGGCGCTTTGCGCTTTAGCCGCGACAGTGTATTTGACGCTGATGGGGCAACAGGGTATCAAGCGCGTGGCAGAACTCTGCTTGCAAAGCAGTCACAAGCTGGCGCAGAAAATACAGAGTGTCGAGGGATTCGAATTAGCATTCAAACGACCATTTTTCAAAGAATTTCCGATTAAATGCCCGGTGCCGCCTGCCAGTATCATCAAAAAATTGCAGGCAAAAAATATCCTGGCGGGCATCGATCTGAGTCAATTCGACTATGGTATCAATGATGTGTTATTGATTGCGGTTACTGAGAAGCGCACAACGAAGGAACTCGAGGCTTATAGCGGCGCGCTGGCTGAAAAATAGCTCCAGAACGAAGCCTTTCACCCTGGGCGAAGTCGAAGGGTGAAAAAATATTGGTTTTTCATTCAGGCACCAGGCAGGAAAAAATAGTCGCTCGCTATTCTATCCGCGATTCAATGCGACCTTTCACCCCCTTGATCTCATCCAAATCCGCAAGAAACGCGCCGATTACAGCCTTGCTCTTCAATCTCACCGGAATTTTGCGATCGTCATCGGTGAACCACACCCAGAGCTCTCCCTTTTGCTTGAAAATCGCTTCGCCTTCCAGGATCGGCTGTACCCTGATGCAGCGGAACTTGCCTGCACCGACTTCGATTTCTTCCTTGCCTTCGATGATGATCTTTAAATTGTAGACTTTTCGGTTGTCGTGATTGGAAACGTAAATCGGCTTTCCGACTTCCATCTTCTGAGTCCGCAGAAAGTACAACGTACCAAATACATCGCGAACTTTTTGCGGTACATCTACCGTGTATGCCTCTTTTTTACGGATCGACATATCCGAATGATAGCGCACCGCTTTTACGAATGCTTTTTGATCCCGATGATCGTATTTCACCTCCAGATCATATTTGTAGCCGCCTTCACGAAGCTGCTTTTTATACTGCCATGAAAACATGCACTGTTTATCTTCCAGCGATTCAATATGATCGCGCACTTTATAAATCCAGTCAAATGCGCGGGTCGATTTGGCAGTGGAAATTATTCGGAAGCAGGGTCTGCCATTTGGCGCGGTTGCGTCCTTCACTTCAAATTGCGCAGTTCCGGCTTTTATAAATTCATATTTCAATGAAAATTGCAATTTCTCCCCGACATCGAACGCTTTGTTCTCAACCGGAATAAACAATGAATCTATTTTTGAGACGACAGGCTTGATACGTATCGGCGCTGTCAGCGCGGAGTCGATTTTCGCATCCGCTGTATCCGAAAATAATCCGGAAGAATCCACCATCGATGCTGAATCCGCCCGGACTGTATCGGCGCGACTTTCCGTCGTCGAAGTATCTTGTTGAGCAATTGCGGCATTCGGATTGATGAGTGAATTATCAGCCCGGCTATTTGCCAGGAGTCCGAGCAGGAAAATACAGAGCAAATGTGTGAGGTTTTTCATCTGGAATATCAGGTCCTATATAGTATCAAAAAATGTGGTACACGAATGGTAGCATGGTCGGTTTTCAGAATTCATTCGGCTTGAGTAAATAGTAAGGTTTTTAACATGCACCGAACCTTAAAAGTTTCACCAGAAAAGCCGAAGCCGCCGGATAAAAATATTAAAATAAAGTCATTCGCCGCGGATTTACATCTCCCTGGGTTGAGCGGTTCATCGTTCAAAATTCCGGGTTGATGAGCCTTAACAGATAAAATCTTAAATAGTTGCGCATTATTAGATTTTTCTACCCAATTTATTATGAAAAATCTCCATATTAGGAGGCGTTGAAAAAGCAATATCAATAGTTTACAACCATTGAACCGGGAACTCTGAACCTGAAACCGCTCAGTTCAGGTTAAAAATAATTTCGATAAATTGCCACTTTTGATGTTTGAACGGGTATCTTATCTTGTCCCACCTCCTGAAGGATTTGCGTGGGAAATTAAAAAGAACTTGACAAATTCCAATTATTTTACTATATTTTCAGGCAATTGCGTCGGGCGATTAGCTCAGTTGGTTAGAGTGCCGGTCTCACATACCGGAGGTCACTGGTTCAATTCCAGTATCGCCCAC
>JAFGMA010000177.1 GCA_016927835.1 Candidatus Zhuqueibacterota bacterium
AAAATTCGAAATTACTTCGAACTGATGCTCCGCGCTTGGCCAACCATCATTCCCAATTATGGCACATATTAAGATAAAAAAAATAGTGGAAAAGTCAAGTGATAATTTTAATAAATTATGATTCTAAGTTCAATTTTTTTAACAAAAAAAGCCGACTGAATCGGCTTTTTGCAGAAATTGCGTATATGTCTGATTGAAGACAATGAACAAGATTTGGCATTGGTCCGGCGGATGTCAACGCGTGAAGTCATTATACGTAACCAGCACGATGAGAATCAGCAACAGCGCCATTCCGATCTGCTGAACGATCAGCTTGGTTTTGGTCGATATGGGTCGACGGATGATCGCCTCGATAGTTAAATAGACAAGGTGTCCGCCATCAAGAACCGGGATTGGCAGCAAATTGAAAATTCCAAGATTCAGACTTAGCATTGCGGTGAAATAAATCAACCATTCAAATCCCACATCAGCACTTTCCTGAACCATTTTGTAAATACTCACCGGACCGGCAAGGCTTTTTCGTATTTCAACCTTTCCGGTTATCATTTCTCCGATGGCATTAAAAATCATTCCTGTATACTTCCACGTTGAATTGAATCCGTATGAAACCGATTGGGCAAGGCTATACTCCTGCTTGGCAGAACCGATACCGATCAGTCTTTTGTTCTGTGTGCTATCATAATATGGAGTGACAGTGGAGGACATGATCTCGCCGTCCCTTTTCCAGGTGATGGCTATCGCCTGTTTTTGCGCAACCTCTCCGATATTTTTAACAATATCCTCCCACGTCGAAACCGGCGATCCGGATATTTCGATTATTTCATCACCTGCTTGCAATCCGGCAATGGCTGCCGGTTTGCCTTCTAGCACACTTCCAATTTTGGAAGAATGCCCTTCTTGTTGCGGTAACCCTGCGAAATATGCGAACGCGGAAATAATAGCAAATGTAAAAAAAACATTCATGAAAGGACCGGCTAAAATAACCAGGAACCGCTGCCAAATAGGCTTTGACATAAATTCCCACGGTTCACCCTTAACGGAATCCTGTTCCAAACTCTCATCGATCATACCCGACAATTTTACATATCCACCCAGCGGAACCCAGGAAATACAATAGTCCGTCTCTCCAATTTGTTTGCCGATCATTCGAGGGGGATAGCCCAAAGAAAATCGCTCAACGCGAATGCCCGTCAACTTCGCCAAAATAAAATGACCTAATTCGTGTACAAAAATAAGAATTCCCAATACAAAAATAAATCGTAATATCTGAATTCCTATCGAGTTTAAAGAATCTATCATACTGTAAAACCTCTAATTAATGCAATACTTACCTGAATATCAATGTGTCAACTTAAATGAATTGCGTTTGCGTTGTACCGGGCAATATTTTCGCCGCGAATGCTTATCGACTCACCCATCGATCGAATTAATTGGAAGCACTTTTTCCGTAACCGTTCACAGGGACATGCCATTAAGCTTTAAGGATGTGCGATAAAATAAATTACCCATTTAATTTTCTTGAGTGGCTATTTCTCAAAATAATTTTTAAGCAAAATGCCCAGGTAATTTAATCCCACATCCTGAACGACTTTTGCCGTTAATTATTTTGACTTTAATCATTTTGCCATTTTTTATAACACATTGGTAAAACAAGAACACGGATTGAATGGATAAAACGGATTTAAACGGATATTTTTCTTTAAATTATTTCGTTTCAATAAAATTTTAAAAGCTGTTTTTCCGTATGGTTAAAATTCCGTTTTCATCCGTCAAATTCGTTAAATCATTGCTCTATTTTGTATCTGTTACATTCCTGAAACCGAGAGCCTTCAAAAAATTCCTGCTGAATGACAAATCCCGTGATTGGTTACATTTTTCCTGCTCTATGAAGAGAATTCACATAATTTCGCGCCCATCGATCCGCCTCTGAAATTTCAGGAAGCGAGGGATTTTGAAGTACTTCATGCGTTGTCAATGCCATTTCTATGCTCGCCGGAATCGAGTCAAATGAGATTCGACGGTTTAAAAAGAGTGCGACCGCAGCTTCATTTGCGGCGTTCATTACGGCACAAGCGGTTCCCCCTGTTCTCAATGCATTTCTCGCGAGCCGCAGCGATGGAAATCTGCCAGTATCCGGAAGAGCAAATTGTAATTGCTGTAACCGGGCAAAGTCAAGCCGCGAGGCATCTAGTGTATCTCTATCCGGATAGGTAAGCGCATATTGTATAGGGATTTTCATATCCGGCAAACCCATCTGCGCTTTAATAGATCCGTCAACAAATTCAACCATTGAATGAATGATTGACTGGGGATGAATGACGATATTGATGCGATCCTCAGGCACCTGAAACAACCAGTGCGCCTCAATCAGCTCCAGCCCTTTATTCATCATCGTAGCCGAATCAATCGTAATCTTGCGCCCCATATTCCAATTGGGATGTTTCAACGCCTCTTCAACTGTAATATCCCGAAATGTGCCACCGGGACGCTGCCAAAACGGTCCGCCCGATGCCGTTAAAATCAACCGGCGGATGTGTTGATGCCTCTCCCCTTGCAGGCACTGAAGCAATGCACTATGTTCGCTGTCGATGGGAATGATAGAAACATTTTTTTGCAGTGCTTTCTGCATTACCAGTTCACCGGCAGTGACCAGCGTTTCTTTATTTGCCAGCGCAATCGTTTTGCCGGCTTCAATTGCCTTCAGCGTGGGCAGCAGCCCGGCAGCACCAACAAGTGCATTTACCACCACATCTGTATCTGAACGGGATGCCACCGTTAGCAACCCCTCATTGCCCCAACCAACCTCAACTTCCAGTTGTTGCATTTTCTTTTCAATTGCCGCATCCGGTTTCATGCCGCAAATTGCCACAGCGCAAGGATGAAATTCGTTTATTTGCTCAATCAATAAGGCAATATTCGAATACGTACTTAGATATCGGATGCTGAGTTGATTCTTTAAATTGCGTACGACTTCGAGACAATTCCTGCCGATAGATCCGGTTGAGCCTAAAATTGAAATACGTTTCATCGATTGCTGCATTTGCGCGTTTTAGCGGCAGTGAATATCAGATTGCCACATCCTTTTTGATTAAAATCCAAAAGCAAGAAGGAAAAAACATCTGCCTCCCTTAGTTACCGGCTCCCAAACTGAAGCTTGGGAACCTGGGAGACATTCCATATCATGAAAGCAATTGGTAGCTGAACCATCCCCCTGCTAGCTTCGAATCCGTTTTTGCTGCGCTGTCTATTATAGAAAACTTAATCCTAATCCGGCGACGATGCCCTGGTTCTTGCCGAAATTGTAGTCAACATTCAAATACATCATGGGGATGAAATCAAATTTGACACCAACAACGCCTCTGAACATGGCGCCGGTTTTATATTCTTCCCCAAAGGTAGTGCCACCCGGCAGATCGAATTCAACCTTCATCGTCGTGTTATCAAATCCCACGCCGCCGTAAAATGTTGCCACCATCGGTATGCCTTTGCTTACCACAAGATCCATGCTGAACGTACTCACATCAGCAAAATCGAATTCTTCGGGGACCATCAATTTGTGATAAGAGCCCATAATCATTACCCTGGGAAAAAGCATATTCTGCACAAGCCCGTATTTGAGTCCGATACCCGCCAGGGTAAAATTATCCTTTGTACCGTCAGCAGCTTCGCCAATGGGGTACGAAAAGAAACGGGCGGTGGCTTCCAGATTCAGGGGCAGTCCAAGACTGGCTTGAATCATGGGAAGCGCGATGTAATCCTGATCACCCAGCGGTCCACCCGATTGACCGACAGAGCCAGTCCATCCCGTTTTCAGATCATCGCCCACCTTGATGGCGATAGCACGAATGCCGACATCAAATCCGAGCATGCCGTGTGTTTTGGCGGTGTGATACAGCCCACCACCGGAGTAATAGCCAAAAACTCTCAGCAAAGGCATGACATTATCTTCAAGGTTTTGTTCCGGTGATTTGCCATCGGCAGTTGCAGTATAGTAATCCTGAAGTCCCATCTTAACTTGAGCCAGACCGCTGCCAGCCAGGGCAAGTATTGAGACGAGCGCCAGCATAAGAATCAATTTGTCTTTCATGGAAGCGCCTCCATAGGTTTGGAAAGTTGGTTTTAATGTGATTGATTTCTGATAACTCCTGAGCTGCAAAAGATTTATCAACGAAGGTCAATTGATATTCATCGATAAATCCCTTTTTGAAACTTTGAACAATGTCTCCGTACGGAATCTGTTTATTTAAAATTTGAGAAATGGATAATGTCTTTTTTTCAAGGACTTCCTGCAAACGCTGCCTGACATCTTTGTTTAAATTATTCAAGTATTTCAGCAATGCCAGATGCCGCGATCCGTTTAAAATAGAGCCATGCTGCAAAATAGCCTTGTCAAATCGCCTTTGAGCGCTTCCGACGATTTTGCGCCCCTGATACACGATTTCATATTGTGCGGAAGCAGAAAAACAGGGTGCACCGAGCAGGGATTTCTCAGCGTATTGTGTATTGCTATATGTCCGCCGTTCAAGCGATACATCGACATTCAATGCCCGGAATCCCGCAACCAGTCCTTGACTGATAAAATGATATGTCTCCAGAATCTGCTCATGATACCACGGGCTGTCTTTTGGGATAATAACAGCATAAGTCACTTCTTCGGCATGCAGTACCGCGCGTCCTCCAGTTGGACGCCTAACGACCGGAATGTTATCTTGCTGACAGGTCCGAAGATCAATGTCATCAATTTTCTGACCATATCCCAGCGAAATAGCATGAGGCGACCATCGATAGAATCTCAATATCGGCAGATCTTCGGTGCATTTTTGCGCCAGATAGGTGTCTATCGCCATATTGGTCGATGCGTCAGATGCGCCCGAATCGATGAAAATCCAGGTCTTATTTGATGATTCCCCGTTCGCTTGTTTCAATGAATTCAATGATGTGTTTTATTTCAGGTGAAATTTCCATTTCGCGCTTTATTTTGTCTACCGCCTGACTCACATTAAGCTTGGATTTGTAGAGAATTTTGTATGCGTGCTTCAGTTGCGCCAGAACTTCCTTTGAAAATCCCCGACGACTCAAACCAATCGAATTCAATCCGGCGAAGGTCAGCGGTTCATCCGATGCAAGAATATACGGCGGAACATCTTTTGCGACGCGATACCCGCCTCCGATAAAAGAATACGCCCCTATCCGTGCAAATTGATGAATGGGAACCATGCCACCTATGCCGACAAAATCTTCAATTTTTACATGTCCTGCCATATTCACGGCATTAGCCATGGTCACATTGTTCCCGACATCGCAATCATGAGCTACATGCACATACGCCATTAAAAAGCAATTTGATCCGACACGCGTTTCCCGGCGGTGCTCTGTGCCGCGGTGCAACGTACAATACTCGCGGATGGTTGTATGATCGCCGACAATGAGCGTGGTTTCTTCCGTTGGATTGAATCCTGAATATTGCGGCAACGTACCCAGGACTGCGCCGTGGTGAATTTCGCAGCCCGCGCCGATGGTTGTGCCGGAAGCAAGCAATGCGTTCGAGGCAATTTTTGTTCCACGTCCAATTCTCACATTGGCTTCAATAATCGAAAAAGGTCCGACAGATACTCCGTCTTCCAGTTGTGCATTTGGGTGCACAATCGCATGGGGATCGATTTGAATGGGCATATTATCCTGCTAGCTTAGTCGTGATTAAGATAGAATCGGATGCAATTACATACTCGGAAATTTAAGATATACCAGGAACTCGTTTCTGTTTCAGATCGAAATAACGCTTTCTTTTAGTCTCTTTCAACAACTGCTGCTGATAATTCGGCTTCGCAAACCAGATCATTGTCCACATACGCTTTGCCGGCAATTTTGCAGAATGAGCGCCGATATTTCAGCATCTCCACTTCGAACCGAATCTGGTCGCCTGGATGGACTGATTTCCTGAATTTGACTTTATCGATACCGGTGAAAAACACCAATTTATTTTCCGGTTCATCCTGCGCGTTCAACAGCATAACCCCGCCGGTCTGAGCCATAGCCTCAATAATCATCACGCCCGGCATAATCGGTTGTCCCGGAAAATGTCCCGGAAAGAACGGCTCATTATGGGTCACATTTTTAATCCCCACAACTTTTTCCCTGGGGATCAGGTCAATTATTTTATCAACCAGCAAAAACGGATAGCGATGGGGCAAAATTTTCAGAATCGCATTGGCATCGAAGACGAATCCCCGCCCTTTTTTGTGCTGATATTTTGATCTTATCTGCCGTTTCTCATGTTCTTTTCTGAGCAATTTCACGACTTCGACATTTGCGGCGTGCCCGGCGCGTGCTGCCATGACATGCCCCAATAATGGGACACCGAGTAATGCCAGATCGCCTATCATGTCCAACGTTTTATGGCGCACGGGTTCATTGGTAAATCGCAATTCTTTGCCGTTCAATACGCCATTGCTCCCCAGAACAACTTCTTCCTCCAGATTGAACAGCTTTTTCAGGCGCTCGATTTCTTCTTTATTGATGGGTTTATCAATGATTACGATCGCATTGTCGAGATTGCCGCCTTTTGCCAGTCCCATTTCCCGCAATTGCTCCACTTCATGCAAAAAACAGAATGTACGCGCCGGTGCAAATTCTTTAACAAATTCATCCAGGGAGTACATGGCTGTATAATCTTTGCCAATAACCGGGTGTTGATAATCGACCATGAAAGTGATTCGGAATTCATCCGACGGAAGAATAACGATTTCTCTGCCGCTTTTTTCATCTTGATATGAAATAATCGACTCGATAATCAGATAATCCTTCGGCGAATCTTGTTCCACAATGCCAGCTTCAGTCAGAGCAGTTACAAACGGTAAGGCGCTGCCATCACCGACCGGGGGTTCGTTATTATCCAATTCGACTAACACATTATCGATCTCAAGTCCGGCACAAGCAGCAAGCACATGTTCTACAGTGTGGATCTTGACGCCGTCCTGCGCGATCGTTGTTCCCCGGGAGATGTCGACAACATGATCAATATCAGCCAAAATTTCAGGGCAATTTTCTAAATCGGTTCGCACAAACCTGTAGCCTGTGTTGGGTGGAGCAGGCTTAAATGTCAGGTTTGTTAAATTGCCAGTGTGTAAGCCATGACCTTTGTATGATACTGGTTTTGCGATAGTCCGCTGCTGTTTTAGCATCACTTGATTTGTCCTTAAATTTCACCTTAAAAAAAATATCTGACCATTCAAACCTCCGACTACAGATACAACCTGTGCGGAAAAATGTGAAGCCTGCTTTCAATCGAATGCGCTTCCCCAGATCGAAAGAGACCAGTCCTTGAATAGCCAGATGAGACGATCTATCAACGCTTTATTTTAAAACTCAGCCGAAAAGCTTTTCAATCCGCTTTTGCATATCCTTGACCGCTTTGTGTAATTCCGGAAGTTTCCGGATGACTGCTTCTTCGCGCTTGGCTCTCGCGTGATTCCGCGCCGGATAGCCCGATAACATCACCTTCGGCGGTACGGATTTGGTGACTCCGCATTGCGCACCCAGAATAACATGATCTCCGATTTCGATGTGCCCGGTGATGCCAACCTGCCCTCCCATGATAACCGCATTGCCAATTTTTGTGCTGCCGGCAATTCCGGTTTGGGCTGCGATCACCGTGTTTTCCCCAATCACAACGTTATGCCCGACCTGTATCAGATTATCGAGCTTCGTGCCTTTGCCAATCCGCGTCGATCCGACAACTGCCCGGTCAATGGTGCAATTGGCGCCAATCTCAACATCATCTTCAATCACCACATTACCGAGTTGAGGAATTTTCTTATACACGCCGGCAACGTTTTCAAAACCGAATCCATCCGATCCAATCACCACACCACAATGAATGATGACATTGGAACCGATCCGGCAATCTTCCCTGATGGAAACATTCTGGTAAATAATGCTGTTGTCGCCTATTGTCACACCGTCAGCAATCACGACGCCGGAATAGATTCGAATATTGTTTCCGAGTCTGCATTCATTGCCGATAAAAGCCAGCGGAGCGATCGATACATTTTGCCCGATTTGAGTATCTTCGCCAACAATCGCAGTGGGATGGACACCGGGCTTGAGAGACCGATGTTCAGCAGAGAACAGCATCGCAGCTTTATAGAACGCCTGCATAGGCTGCGCGACTCGTATAACGTTTCGATTCGTATCGGGAAAATCCGCGTAAACCACAAAGGCGGATGCTTTCGATTGCTCCCATTTTTTCAAAAATTGAGAGCTTGCCACGAATGTAATTTCGTTTACCTGCGCTTCATCCAATCTCGCTGCACCGACAATCATACATGCCGCATCTCCGGAGAGCTTACCTTCAATTATCCGCGCGATTTCGCCCAGTTTTTTTTGCTTTGCTGGTTTCATCCTATCTGCTGAGTTTAATTACCGCTTTCTTTTTTCTTAGGCAATCCTTCCTTCAGTTCCTCAAGCACGTCATCGGTCAGATCATTGCCTTCATGCTTCGGATTTACGTATACAAAAACTTCCATATTAAATACGAAATCGTAGCTTTTATCATCACCTACTTTTTTAATCGCGGCATTTATTTTTTCCAAAACAGGCGTCATCAGTTCCTGTTCTTTCTGATAAACTTCACCGCCCTGGGGTCCCCATTTTTTCATTTTGAACTGCTCTATCTTCTGGGCTTTTCCTTCCAGTTCCTGAATCCGCTGTTGTTTAGTTGCTTCACTCAGCAGCAGGCTTTGAGCTTCTAGCTGCTCGCGCATTTTCTTGGCTTCATCAATCATTTGCCCCAGTTCTTTTTCCCACTGATTGCTGATTTCTTCAACGCGCTTTTTAACATCAAGAGCTTCCTGGTATTCTTGCAAAAGCCGTTGAGAAGCGATATACCCAATTTTGACCTGTGCGAATACTGGCTGCAACCCGATAAACATTGTAAAAAGCAAGGCGATGACGATACAATTTCTTAATCTCACTTTAAGCCTCCTAAAGAAGAATGATTTGATTTGTAATTATAGTATAGTTCTCCGCTCAAAGACGTCATTGAGCTAATCCATTCTCAGGAATGGTTGCATGGCAGAATAATTAACCGGCAGAATGATTGATTATTAATGAGTTAATTATTCTCCTGAAAAATCGTTTTGCCTATAATCTTTAGATTGGGTCTTACTTCCGGACACTTTGTGAATAGAATACGGATGAAACAGATTTAACGGATGAAAACAGATATAAAGCAGTTTTCGGAATCCGTTTTCATCCGTTCGATCCGAAAAGTCCGTGTTCTATTTATAAAATTCATAATATTACCAGTATCTTATCGTCAATAGAATAAGTTATGCCTACCAACAATACAATTCATGAATTATTTAGGCAAGTTGTTATGTCCAGGAAAACCTGTCACACCGTATTAAAATCCCTTGCCGAAAACAAAATGCGGCGTCCATTTCCCATATTTGTTGCCATAAGAATCGATCCGATCGAATCCGTAGGCATAATCAAAACCGATAATTCCAATCATCGGCATAAAAACACGCGCGCCGATACCAACCGAGCGTCTGAGGTTAACCGGATCGGTGGCATCCAGATTATTCCAGGTTTCCCCGGCATCTGCAAAAAGCAGCGCGTACATTGTGGGATTCGGGATGATTTGCACCCTGAATTCTGCCGAGTATTTCAACATAATCCTGCCGCCTCTTTCCACAGCCCAGCTTCCAGCCCAAGGATCATCATACCCACGCAGCGGGATGGAACGGGTCAAGCCATCGCCGCCCATGAAGAAGTATTCGTTGGGTGAAATCGTTGAATTGGATGTGAGTCCGGTTAAGTAGCCAGCCTGGGCATGCAGATAGAGCACAAATTTCCAATATATCGGAAAGAACCAGTTATTCTCGAGGGTAACCTTAAAATATTCAGAATTGCCGCCCAGCATTCTGCCAGCCAATTCGGTTGAGAGCGAAAACTCTGAACCGCGCGTCGGGAATTCGGGCATGTCGAAGCTATTGCGTTGAATGATTTGGGTGATGCTGCTAACAGTCAGGGGCCAATCCATTGCGGCAATTCCAAAGGGGTACTGCTCAACATACCAGTCATCGAAATCGGAATAGCTGGTTTGATCGAGCCGGTATATCCAGTCACCGCGCCAATAAATATCAGGCCATCGAAAACGGCGTCCGATTCGAAGTGAGCCACCGCGACTGACCTCTTTAAAAGGCTGATAATAAGAATTTTCGCGCTTGATATCATAAAACGTGAACCCACCCAGTGTTGGGGTATCAAATAGCCAGGGCTCGGTGAAACCGATCTGGAACGAACGGTAATAGCGACCGAAATTCCAGTCAAAACTCAACCGCTGACCATAGCCGAACAGATTATTCATGGCGACACCCAGGTTCCCGATCATCTTATCACGTTCGCTCCACCCTGCCGACATGTGCGCGGTATCGGTTGATTTTTCGTCAACTGTGAATTTCAAATCGATTTTATCCTGCCCAACCGGAACCGGGTCGACTTTGACATCTGAAAAATAATTCAAGACCCAAACCTGGCGCTGGCTGCGCTGCACGGCTTCACGGCTAAATACATCACCCGGTCTGATGAGCAATTCCCGACGGATGACTTTTTCAATCGTTTTGGTATTGCCTGCGATATGAACCTTATCGACCTTTACGGGTTCGCCTTCAATAATCATAAAATGCAAATCGACTATATTTTCGCCCACCGGAATTTCTTTTGGCTGTATTGTCGCATAAATATAGCCATTATCATAATACAGCCCCCCGAGGCGATCTGACCAGGCTTCCATCAGTTTTTTGTGATTATATGTGTCCCCTTCCTCGAATCCAAGTTTTGATTCCAGTTCCTTTATAGAGAAAATCGTGTTGCCTTCCCATGAAATTTTGCCGAACGTGTATTGTTCACCTTCGCTAACCGTAATTTCGATGAACATATCCTTGCGCTCATCATCGTAATAAATTGAGTCGCCCAAAATTTCTGCATCACGATAGCCTTCATTTTTCAGGAATTCGGCCACTTTATCTAAATCTTCAGCATATTTTTCTTTATCAAAATCAGCACCGCGCCACCAACGGTCTTCTTTGATTTCTTTCATTTGTTTGCGCAGCTTGCCATCAGAGAAATGCTCGTTGCCATGAAAAATGATTTTTTCAACCTGAACCTTATGTCCTTCCTTCATGTTGAATCTCAAAATAACTTTGCCATCACTCGATTCATACGTTTCGGTTTTGATATCCGCCAGGAAATAGCCCTTCTCTTTGTACTTGGCTTTCAATTTTTTCCGAGCTTTAGCGATTTCCCAGTCGCTCATTACCTGTCCTTTGTAAAAATCGATGAGTTCATCGATCTCCTTTTTCTTGAGCTTTTTATTGCCTTTCAGTTCGATCCGATCGAGTCGTGGATATTCTTTCACTTTGATAGTCAAATATACGTTCTCACCGATCTTTTGATCGAGTATGATTTGAATATCAGAGAAAATATTCAGACTCCATAATTGTTTCAATGCCAGTTGCAGATCATCGCCGGTGATTTCTCTTCCCACCGTCAATCCTGAATTCATGACGATGATGCTCGAATCTGCGGTTACATTGCCTTCCACGGTGAGTCCGAGCACTTTGAGCTTGCTTGCTTGCTGCGGCAATGCGCCCACAGTCATCAGTACAACGAAAATTGCAGTTAGAAAAATTTTCAACTGTATCTTCATAAAATTCATAGCTTCGTCTGTTTCCTCTGTTTTGCAGTTGTTAAAGATAAGAAATTTTTTCACTATTGTAAAGCAAAAAATGCAAGGGCGCGGAAAACCTTAATGATACAACATTGTCACTCCCATCCGATCTGGCTGGCGATATTTTATGAATAATAACAATAAATTAGACGCAAATTCCATGAAATATTTTTACTTCAAAGGAAATGAATGTCTGAGCACAATTTTTTTATCTTCCTTTTCCCTTAGCAATGCATTATTGTAATCGTACTCCATTTCAATCGAGAAATTTGGCAGAATTCGATATTCGAGCCCGAATGTGTGCCTCAAGCCGAATTCGGGTGTTTTGGTTTTTTCACGCTGCATCGGCGCATTTACTTCGCCCGTGTAAATGACAAATAGTCCGTCGGTGAGATATTTTCCAACCGAAAGCCTGGTGTTCCGCAGCAAATCATAACTGGAAAATTCATAAGGCGCCGGTGCTACGTTTCGCGCCAGCAAATTTCGGGTGAAGCGCGAGCTCAACTGTACATAATCGAGCCTGAATATTCGCTCCAATCGCCTTTCAACCGGGCGATATAGCGGTTTAAAGAGCAGGTTATCGGCACTAATTCCAATAATATCTGTGCCTTTAACGCGCACGTTGTCCGCTGAATAGCCCAGGCTTGCCAGAATTTGCCCATCGGTACGACCGAGATTGGGATTGTCAGATGACAACTCAAAGTATAAGTTATCTTCTTCCCAGCGACCGATAGAACGTTTCTCCCCGGTTTCCCTGTCGATTAGATTCAGCGTAAGCCAGAGATTGAATGATTGCCCCGAAGAGTCGATTATTGCTGTCCTTGCTTTGCCATAGACCAGCGGATCGAGCATCACTCGGTCGAATTCGGCACCTGCCTGTTCGACGCGAAAATTGAAGTCAAGATATTCGACATACCCCCGATTGGATTCAATCTTGCCTTCAATCCGGAAAGATTCGTCATCGATGATGCCCGAAAAATTCAGATTGCTGCTTTTATCGTTCAACCGCAAATCGGCGTAAACATTATCAGGCGCGCCCGGAATCGTCGTCACGTAGCGCAAATCTTTTACCGGGACCACCCGCAAGTCCCATTCGATGCGATTTAACAATCGGGAAATCATCGAATTCGGATCGGCATTTGTTTCAATGAACGGATAGGTAAATTTCAAATCCCGGAGCCTGATCTCGCCTCGCATCGTGGGAGCGTCCCATGGACCTGCGAAATAAAACGCTTCCTCCGGTGCTTTCCCAAGTACCTGAATTCGCCCGGATTCTCCTTTTTGCATCAATCCGGGAATATTTAGCTGCACCCCTTTTTCGCCTGTGGCAAATTCAAAAACACCGAGACTCAACTCCCAATCTTCAACAATGAATGGTCTCAATTTGTTCCTCAGCCCAGCCGGGGCATACGCATCGTTGGAAATAACCAAAGAATCATTGTGTACTAATCCTACAATCCGCTTCACATGCATAAATCCACTTCGCCAATGATAATCAATTTCGCCGCTGATGTGGTCAATTTCATGAAATACCGATCCGACCGTCAACGCGCCGTTACTGAAACGGTAATACGCCTTGCGAACCTGGGGTTCCTCTCGAGTACCGCGAAGCTGAAGCTCCAGATATCCCTGGCTTTCGGTCTTTTTGAAATAATCTGTGATTTCAGGCAAAATCGCCAGCAGGTTACCATTGGCATTCAGATTAAATTGAATAGGCTTTTCATTGGAATAAGGGAAATATCCGTCCGCATTTATGGTAAATTCATGTTTTCGTTTGATGGTCAAATCGGTAAGAACCAACGCAGAATCGGGTATTCCCTGCCATTCGCTTTTCACCTGCTCCTCGCTGTAAAGCGTTCCGATGATGCATTGCAGCGAATCGAAGTGAAAACCGTACAGCGATCCATTAGCAATTGAAAGATGACTGTCGAATTTTGGATTGGAAATTGTGTTGCTGATTTTCAATTCAAAAGCACCTGTTCCCTGGAAATCAAGCTTGTCTCCGCCCGCGATTTGCGCAATCTGATCAAAATCGATCTCCTGACCATGCATCCAGAAGTTGACAGCATTGCTCTGAAGGTTAAATACGCCGTTGCCGGATACAAGCGGCTTCGAGCGTTTGCTCATTGAAAGGTGATCAATCGAAAGAACGTTATTTTCGAAATTGAAAGTGAATTCGGTTTTATACGGTCCCATATAATTGAGCGAGGTATTGTCGAGAGATAGATACCCATTCAGAGCCGGCTTCGCCAGGGTTCCCTTCAATTTGAGTTTGCCCCAAAGTTGACCTTCCACATTTACAAAATCATTTAGATTTGAAAACAACTCAGCAAGACTTTTGAATTCGATGCCCAGGAAATCAACCTCCGCCCTCAGATGTTTTTCGCCACTCAGGTTAAACGCTGCGTCTGCCCGCAATAAGTCCTTTATATTCAATTGATCGATGAAGATCATTTTGCCGGTTTTGCGGATCACATATCGACCGGTCAGGCTGGATTGCATGTCGGGAGATAAGGTAAATTCTCCTTTGATGTTTTTGGAGAAATCATTGGCATTGAGTTCTCCGACTAGAAGAAAACGCTTCGAATTCCGGTTGTCAGTCACCTCGGCATAAAAATTCGCCAGCGAAGCATTGCCCTGAATCTGGGCGCTGAAATGCTGATCCTTAATTAAATTTTTCTTCACGAACGGATTTTCTATCAATGATAAAAGGACCGCTTCAAAATGCTGAAGCTGAAAATGATACTGCGGACGATCAAAAAAATTGGCAATTTTTCCCTTTGCTGAAAAATCCGAGCCTGCGGAACTGGCTCTTATAAACAGGGTGTCGCGTTCTGTTTCCAGGTTTCCGCGGATTTGGAAAACGCTCCCATCACGTTCAATGCGGCGAAATTTGAAATAACCTTCGGCATCCGGCCGAATACTGGTGCCAGAAATGCGCAACGACACATCATAGGGGCATGATACCAGGCTATCCATTGGTAAAAATTGGAGGTGATGTCGAATATCTCCGCTAATATGCGCTGAAAAATCAATTGCATAACTTGTGTCAACCGGCACGATTGATCCGCGGCACTTCACCGAGTCAGCTTTCGATAGCGCGTGCAGCGAGCGAATACGGAAAACGGAATCAGAATAGGTAAATTCGCCGGCGACATTTTTGAAGGTGAACGTGCTATCCAACAACAACTCGCTGCACCGCAACTCGGTTTCAATCCGCGGTGCTTTCGGTGTATTCGAGATATTCAGCGTCAGATCAGCCAGCCCATCAAGCGAAAATCCACGGACGAACTGTTGGCTGACGTGGTGGATGTTGAAGGCACGCGAGTGAAAGTTCAAATCCAATCGAGGATCGAGAAGATCAAAAATGCGACCATTTACCTCGAACGGAGAACCATTAAACAGCAGGGTTCCGCTGTTTACGGTTACATCCCAGCCCGCTATATTCGCTGAGAGGTTGAGGCTATCGATTCGAACGGATTGGTTTCTCAGGGTGAGCGCCGCATCGGAGATAGTGAGTTGCCCCGTCGTGACGATTCGCTGCGCACGTTTCTCGATTCTCGCACTGCAAACCAGCGTTCCGTCGATTATTTGTGCCGAATCCGGCAGGAGAAACGGCAGCCCTTCGGTCAGGGCGTAATCAACTACCTTGATATCCAGCCGACTCAATCCCATTTCGTCCAGATCGAGCAAACCATCAATCGTAATCGTATTTGAATGGGATGAAAATAAGTAGCCTTTTAAACGGACTTCGTTGAGATGATAATTGACCGATTTGATCCAGCCGTTGATATTACTTGCGAGGCTTATTTCATTTTCTGTAGAATCTGAATAAACAATCGTGCCGTTGGAAAGCGTGAGTCGCTCGATAAAATTCAGCTTTCGCAATTGTTCGGTGAATGAAGTCCGGAGCCAATCGGAGCTATCGGGCGCGACACCTGTTGCAGGCACACCCGACTTGCGTTGCTTGATGATAAATTTTGGATGGATCAGGGTGATCTCGTTAGCGGTTTTTGCCGGATCAAAGCCGTGGATGAAGAGGCTTTTAAGGCTGTAATTAATACGCACATCTTCAACAGAGAATGCGAAATTGCTTCCCGGAATCTCAAATGAAACCTGCTTCAAATGGAATGTGCCCAGTCCCATCTCGAATTTTTCAATACGGATGCTTTCATCGAGAACGGTCCGGATTTTCCATATCAGGTAATTCTTAATCTTTTCATTGGTTTTGAACAGATTCCAGCCGTGATATAGCCCCCAGATGATGACCAAACTAATCGCAGCCAGAACCAGCACCCACTTTCTGGTTCGCATTTATTTTCGAAAATCAATTTTTTTCAAATATTCATAGACAAGTCATTAGCGGGGAAGCATCGAAAAAATGTCCCATGCAAATGACGACACAAATTTAGGAGGTGGGATAATATAACCTGTACATTTTGCTTAAAAATAATCTTGATAAATAGGCACTTAAGGAATTTGACGGGTAACTTATTTTATCCCACTTCCTTAAACCGCCGATTGATTACAAATTTTCATTTCTCGCAGCCAACTCATCTCAAACTTATTGCAGGACACTAAAAGCTACCATTTTCACAATCGTGCATCGGCGTTATCGATGTTCGGACAGGTATAACCCATTCCTATATCTTATGTTAGCAGTTAATTAATATTTAGTACAGCTTTAACGTACTAATTTGGCAATCGGTTCCTTGCGCTAATTTTTGATTTTTCAGAGTTAATTTCAGTATTCTATACTCATTAACATGGATTGATCTGCGCAGCACAGGTAGGTAAAGGCGGGAATAAACAAGGATTTCCTAAACTGCACGCATTTCGGGTACG
This sequence comes from Candidatus Zhuqueibacterota bacterium, assembly GCA_016927835.1. Lineage (GTDB taxonomy): Bacteria > Zhuqueibacterota > Zhuqueibacteria > Thermofontimicrobiales > Sulfurfontimicrobiaceae > Sulfurfontimicrobium. The sequence continues at coordinate 16,580 of JAFGMA010000177.1, forward strand.
GCATTATACAGACCGATCTGGTATCAACTAAGATCGATAAAGAGGTGTTTTTTGAATCCGGTCAGGCTATCACCGGCTGAGGCTTGAAAATGGATTTAATTCGAGCAAACTGCACATTCGGAAATTTTTACTTGATTTATTGAAAAGATTATTTATTTTATAGCTGTTCGAGTATTCGGCATCAATCAATATCGAAAAGCCCAAAATACAAAGAGCACCATTTTAGCGGCGCTCTACGAAGCAAAAACAGGTCATAGCGAGTGAAGTGCTGCCACGTAGGCGAGAAATCCAAGCGGCGCACAAAAACGAATGAGCAAAATTTTGTTACGTGATCTCGGTTCATCATTGGAAAAAGCAATAGTTTTAATTTTGATATAATTAATCAAAACATGCAAAGGAGCCATATTATGCGAGTCATTCACTTTTTATTGATTTTACTCCCTTTAAGTTGCTTGATCATCGCCTGTGGCGGAGATGCGGATAAACAGTCTGAAGGGCAACCCAGCGAATCGATGACCGAAGATACTGAAACAACTGAATTCGTGGAAGCGAGCCTGACGGATGGAATAATGACACATTATATCAGCGTCCATCAGAAGTTTATAGAAAGCGCGAAAGAGGCGGGTGAAGATTACGGCAAGGTCGAGGATAAAGACAATATTCTATCGACATTACAGGGAATGCGTATCGGACGCCGGCTTGGCAAGCGCTACCAGGAAATTCTCGAATCCGAAGATTTTTCCCCTGAAAAATTCGACCGCGTGCACCGAACCGTGACCGAAATTTGGGGACTTCTCTGGCAGCAAGAAGTTTCCCATGCGATGGGCGGCTCAGAGGGACTCGGTGGTCTGGCGGATAAAAGCATCGAAATGATGGAATCGATGTTGAAAAATCCAAATCTTGATGACGAGACGAAAAAAAATCTGGAAACTCAGATCAAAGAAGCCAGGGACAATCGAGAGGAATTGAAGAAAACACAGCAGGAGCAGGAACAGCGTCTCGAAAAATTTAACACGAAAAATGTCGCCCTGGTGAAAAAATATATGCCCGAATTAATGCAGGCATGGGGCTTTAAAGGCGAGGAAGAAAAACCGCTTTAGAGCCTATCAGAAAACGCTCCTTGTCATTCCCATGATCCGTTGTTCGTGAATCCATTTATAAAGCGGGTCGGTGGATTCCCCGTTAAAAGATGCAAGAATAACAATTTTTACCTAATCCAATTCATTTTTTTACAAACGAGATTCGGACAGGCTGTCAACAAACGCGGGTAATTATGATGAAGTTGTTTAAATCAAGTCGACACAAAATCGCTTTCATGGCAGTGTTGCTGTGCCTGATCGCTTGCGGCAATTCGAACCGGACACAGTCTGACGCAGAGGAAGCAGTCGATTATAGATGGGAGGTTCCGGCTGATTTTTGCCATTCACTCAATCCGGATCGCCCGCATAAAATTGAAGTCATTGCCGGAACTTATCGCCCCGGAATACAGCCACAGGGAATTGGGGATAGATTGAAACAG
>JAFGMA010000178.1 GCA_016927835.1 Candidatus Zhuqueibacterota bacterium
AATCCAGTAAAATTAGTTGCGAATTGAAAATATTATCATCATTATTTTTATTGAAATTATATCTATTGCCGTTGAGGTCTGAAGTTAGATGCAAGCTAATTTTTGAAATGACAAAATTGGAATTAATGGTCATTATGGAAATTTTCCGGATTATGCCATCCTCGAATTTCGATTTCAGTTATGCAAGGAAGACGCCTGCCCCTTGAATAAATCCTGGCGATAAATTTATCATTGCAATCTAAATCATAAATTGTTATATTATCAAGCATTCACTGGTTATCGTGTTTTCAAATCCGAGCAATAACCTGCATTCCAACTGCTCTTTTGGATGGGAGTCAAATATTCACCACAAAATAATCAACAAATAATCATTTTGAAATGGAGGACAAATGAGATTCGCTTTAATCGTGATGATCATCCTTTTCTTGATTTTAATCGGCGCAGCATTTGTGTTTTATTTCGACCAGTTCCAGCCGATGCGAGCGGAGCTCAACCGCCTGGTTGATGACAAGGCGGCATTATCGGCGTCGAATTCGGAGCTGCTGCAGGAACTGGCAGAAATAAGACAGCAAAAAATGGAAACCGAGAAAAAAGCCGCAGAAGAGACTCAAACATATAAAGACCTGGTAAATGACATGCAGGAGGAGATACAGCAGGGTCAAATTAAAATTTCCGAGTTGGCAGGCAAGTTGAAAGTCAACATCGTGGATAAAATCCTTTTTGATTCCGGTGAAGCAACGGTTTCCGCCAGAGGAGAACAGATTTTATCGCGAGTGGGAAATATCCTGAAGCAGGATACAACGAAAATCATCCGCGTCGAAGGTCATTCCGATAATGTAAAAATCCACTACCGACTTCAAAAAAAATACTCCACGAATTGGGAGCTTTCCACAAGTCGCGCTACAAACGTCGTTCGATTTCTTCAGGACGAGTTGAATATCGACGGTGCGTCGCTGGAAGCAGTAGGATATGCTGAATTCCACCCGATTGCTTCGAACAAGATTGCTGAAGGACGCTCGAAAAATCGGCGGATAGAAATCGTGCTCGTGGCAAAGCAGTAAATCGCCGCGCTTCGGGAAGGGTGTAACTTAATACGCGCTTTCCGGTGTGCTTTCGAGTTCCGACAATAAATCGAGCATTTTCTGTTGCTTTTGCCGGTTTCTCACCCGGTGTTCAATGAAATATCGGGTTCCGTCGAAACGCCAACTCCGTCGATAATCTTCTGGCAGCGCCTGGAGCGCCTGCTCGAAATTTTTCGCTTCCGACAATGCACTCTCCTCACTGTCCATCAGGATTAATGCGCATGTTTTGAAAAACAATAAAATTACGCGGTGTTGGCTCGATATGGCAGCATCATTAAAGAGCGCTCGTGCCCGAGTCAGCACCTCCTGATTTTTGCCGATGGTGAAGGCATTTTCAACCAGATCCGCACGAATGGTGATATCATCGGGAAACATTTTTTCGAGGTCGGATTTGATGAGATATGCTCTTTTAAAGTCGAATGTATATTCATGATAGATGAAAGCGAGCTGCCTCAATGCATAAGGGCGATTTTCCGGCTGGGTTGACAATCTGGTAAATTCGTCAATCGCCCTGTGGTTTTGTCCCATTGAATGATATGAATTCCTCAATTTTGAATATGCCCAATCATAAGTCGGACTCAACGCAATGGCTTTCAGCAGGTTGGCTTGTGCCTGTTCATAATTCTTCATGTCATAATGGGTATTCCCGCTCACAGCATAGGTCCACGCCGCGGATGAGTCAACCTGAAATGCCCGCCTGACGTATCCTAATGCCCGGATGAAATTATTTTGCCGGCGCGAAATTTCCGCCAGGAACGTCAAACTGTAGTTCGAAGGATCAATTCGGATGGCTTTCAGGAATTCCTGTTCGGCTAATTTCAACAATCCGCTGTCGGCATAGCATTCACCGAGGCGACTAAACAGCAGGGCATCGTTTGTTTCGTATCGGCTGAGAGTTTTCATTTTATCGATGGCGATTGCCAGGTAGCGACGGTTGGTATCTTTGAGCTGATAACTGGCATAACCCAGGGATTCGATGACATCCATCCGATAGGGAGCCAATTTTTCGACGAGTGAAAAAATCCGCACGGCGGATTCGAAATTCTTGCGCCCGTATTGATAATTGCCATTTTCGACAAGAATATCTCCCATGATTTTTCGATGCGCCGGATACGTGTAGCGCAAACGATAGTCATTAACGATCGTTAGCAAAGAATCGATAGCCTGCTCGTTGGTAAGATGAGCCAGCCTGTTCTCAGCCTGTTTGGATATATCGGTATCAGACGATCCATTTTCGCGCAGATGCTGATATCTTTTGAAGCCGCTTTGAGCGAACGGCACCGAGGGCAATTGCTGATATGTTGAAAGACCCACGTTCCCAAGGGCAAAATTAAGAATCGTGCGAATCATCTGTGGGGAGCCCCTGGAAATAATCTGCAACAATGCTTCATACTGGATAGCCGGATCAGCTTTGATTCGCTGCTCAGAAAGATCCAGCATCATCTTCATGATTTCTTCGTTATCGACTTTTCCTACCTCTCTGACGATAAATCTCTGAAATGCCTGATTTTCATGAAAATCACCAAGACAATGCTGGAGCACGGCAAAGGTTGGCATGGCATCCAACGGGCGCAAATCGAGCTTCTCAACGAGGTTCAGCAATTCGATCCAGTTGGATATTGCGCTTCTGCGTACGAGAATATCGAGTTCCGGATCGGCAATAATTTCTCGAAATTCGCTGTCGATGCGCCGGATGATTTTTACTCTGCTGTCTTCAGGTTTCATTTTTATCCATCGAAGCGCCAATAAAAGCGTATCCGGGGATATGCCCGCAGGTTGCCCGTTTTCGCGCCCTGGTTTAAATATTGATTCCAGCTTTTCTGATACATTTAAATACGGCAATGCTCCTTCCTTCAACACCAAAATTTGCTGCAATTCGCTGACATGCCATGCAGGTGGATTAGGATTTTTTGCTATCTCACCAAGAATATTCAGAAATCCCCGTTGGGTTTCCGGGCTGTCTGCATAGCGATTATGCATCAAGTTTATCAATCCTTCGACATCGTGCGTGGGATCGGTCAGCCGGTTGATTTGAAATCCCAGGGATAACGGGAGCAGTATGATGACGACATAGAAAATATATTTGATGTAAGGCGGAATTTGGAGATTTAATGTTGCCAGAGAAATTTTGAATCGTGTCAATCCTTTGGTTTTTCGCTCCGCTTCCTTCAGCGAATCCACCGCAGCGTATATTTTTCGGTTGACAAAAATTTTTATCAGGGTATCAATCAGCCACGGTTCCCGGCTCCGGAAAAGCTCGGATTTTAATCCCGCAAAAATTGTTTCATTTTTAACACGCATAAATTCAATGATCTGTGCCGCTTTGCGACGCATCGCTGATTGGCTATCGGTGAGAATGCGTATCATCTCTTTCGCAATATACTCGCTGCTGCTGGCTTTTAAAATAGTCAATATCGACAGGTCTCTTTCGTTGAATCTGCGCAACAGGATATCGCAAAGTGCAGGGCTTTTTATTTGACCGTAAGCATTGGTCAAGCGCGATTCAGCTTCATTTTCGCACCCACGTTGCAATCTGAGATATCCTAAAATTACATCGTATAAAAACGTTGCGATAAACAGGAATGCTGACAGCCAGACCGCCTGGAAGCTGAGGAGTACAAAATCCTGGAAGATGAAGCTGAAAATGCCTATCAATTCGATAGCAAATAGCGCCAGGGCGTGGCGCCATTTCCCGATATATAGATGCACGATTCCATGCAAACCAAGCGAAAGCAGTAGCGGATACATCAGCACCGCCGACGAGCCTGCAACCGGCTCAGTTTCAATGAGCTGACGATCCAGATTCAACCGGATTTTGTTGAAGGAAGAGATGATATCATACAGATAGGTAAACCAGAACAGCAGGCTGCTCAGCACTGCCAGCCAGGTTAGATTGACACCAATGAATAGCATTGCCAGGCTCAATAGCTCGAGCAGGAAGATAATCGCAGCGCGCTTGTAATTTTTAATGCTCAAATTAAGCGCACCGTGAATTAAAAATCCGGCGCCGAAGAGTATTGCGAAAATTGGGGAGATTGCCCGGATGCGCCGCGAAACAGGCTGTAGGTTACGATCAAGTTGCCAGACGGATGCAATATATGCCCCGATGGCATCGATGATGAATGTAGCGACAAAACAGACAGCAAAGGCAATGGCGCCGTAATTGGTATTTAAAAATAGCAACGCAAATCCCGCAAGTTCAAACGCGAATAAAATGCCTGCCAGTATGCGCCGTTTGATTGCAAAGTGGTAAGTTCCATGAATCAACAGCCCCGGGATGATGACAAAAACAGATCGGATCGCTATTCCCCGGAAAGAATCACCGGTTATTGCATGATTTTGGGATATCGAGCGCTCCACAATGAAATACGCACCGATGATATCATAGAGCAGCGTACCAAGAAGGAAAAACAAAGGGATAAATGAAATCGGAAATTCGGAATGTATAGTGAGAATTACCAGGGCTAAGCCACAGAAAATCTCTACGCAGAAAATGAAAAGAGCGGTTTTGTAGCGCCTTAAAAACGCATGTGCTAAACCGTGAAAAATCCAGCCAATGAGAAAATAGCTGAGAATCAATATACCGTTACCGACTTGCGTTGCCAACGACGGACTGCGTCTGACGGCTTCATAAGCGGTATTAAAATTCTTGATTTTTTCAGAGAGCCTGTCAATGTACCGCTCTGCCAACGCCGGTTTGGAAATCTGCCCCAAAACTCTCGCAGCTTCGATGCGAACGGTTTCTTCGTCCGCCGCAAGGCATGCCTGCAGCAGGCTATCAACCGTCCTGACCGGCTCGAGTTTGCCCATTGTCTGAATGACTGCGATTTTCAGCGATGTCGGGTTTTTACTGCGGAGAATCTTCCGGGCTAAATTCAGCGCAATATCCGGGGAGAATAGCGGTAATAAGCTGATTGCTGTCGCACGGTACTCACTGGCAGGATTTTCAATATGCTGCTGTATCAGTGGTTGGAGGATCGGGCGCAATTTTTCGGCATCCATCTGGCGAAGCACGCTAATCAAGGCTGATCGAAGTTCTCCCAGGGGTTCTTCCAGCACCAGTTGAATCAGATCGGAGGCAACTCGCTCAGATTCATAGAGATGGAGCAGGCGGATCGCATTCTGGCGCATGTGCAAATTGATCGATTGATCGTAATAAACATCGAATAAAATGCTCTCTTCCTTTTCCGGATCTGCAAATCGCTTAAGCCAATATTCGCCTGTGCCTTTAAATTCAGTCTGTGTCTCCCGGTAGAGCGCCGTGAAAACCACAAATTGAATTATTTCTTCTGGCAACATCAGATATTCGCGATAGCGTTCCAGGTGCTGGAATTCAGTTTTATCCATAAGTGAATCTGACAATCTATCCGAAAGCTGCCAATTTTCATACGCTCGCTTCAACATCGCAAGGCTTTCTTCCGCCTTTTTCAGAGTCGGCTCCAGTTGAGCCAGGATATGTTGCGTCATAAACGGATGCGAAATTTCATAGCGCCGGCGACCGCAACGATCGAGCAACATGAACTCATCACAGAGGCTATGGAGGATTCTTCGAATGATTTCAATTGTCGTCCCGATTCGAGGCGCCAGCGATTGTAAATTCAGCGGGCTGCGCTGCCTTGTTTGCAGGGCAATTTCCTGCAAAATGTCTTCCGCGATTCTGCGCTCATGCCCGAATGCTTCGTAAACGCGCTTCAGATAGCTTGAAATCAATTGGTCGAGATTTTTGTAGCTTTTCCATGCCTCTCCATCGAATAATTCCTCGATCAAAAGCCTCAGAAACAGCGGAGAGATGCCATTTGGCGATACCTGCGGGCTGGCAAGTTCGTCAAGAAAGCCGGAGAGCACTGCCTCTGGCAATGCAACATTGCGCTCACGTGCCTCGTCCAGGACGCCTTCCCTGGCATCGTTGTAGCTCAGTCCTTTTAAATCAAATACGTTATCAGCAATGCCAGGCAACTGAGACATCAGTGAGAAGAGGTTGTGGAATTGTTCCTGATGCAATGTCAACACAAAGCGAACGTTGCGCTGTGTGCTTTCAAGTCCCTTGCGAATACCCTGTATAATCGGCTCAGCTTCTGCCGCCTGTAAGCTGAAGATTTCAGAGAAATCATCGAGTAATATTATTTCGAATGGAGATTCGGCGCTTCTTTCACCGGATTCATCTTTTCCGATATCCTCCAGAAACGGCAGGCGATTCTTCCTTTCAGCGGCGCTTTCCTCTGACTCTGGCAGCCCTTCCAAATCCTGCAGATTGAAATATTTGACCGCCAGATTCCGTTCCTGCAGCGTTGGCAAGATGCCCTGCTTCAGAAATGCGGTTGCCCCCACATGCGTTTGACCGTAGATGACCAGAAATTTATGGTTCGATTTCAGTAATCGGGAGAGCACCTGCTGGATTTCTTTCTCGCGACCATAAAATGCACCTGCCATAATTTACCTCCGTCGCACACAATGATTTGATTTTCATAAGCTATTCATTTTCATAAGGAAACATAATGCCGAAATTCCTGAGTCTCGGACTCATTTCATATAATAACTTTATGAAATCATCTTCTTTCTTTTCAATGAGCACCTCGAAGATCGCCCGAATCACCCGGCGCATATCAGGTGAATTCAACTCCTTGAGTTTGCTCATGATATCAGCGTCACGGATCAGCATTTTCAAAATATCGCTAATATTCATTTTCTCCAGCCCGTCCGGAGTCTCCTGAAGCCCATTTTTGGTGATGTAGTAGCATTGGGCTTGCAAATACGTCAAATCTTTTTCATCCTGAATCAATTTTTCCAGCAAGTTTTTATGAAATTCAATATTTACGGACTCTGAAGCTTTTTCGATGAATTCGCTTTTTTGATCCTGATCGAGGGGTATGATTTCAATAATTTTATTCTCCGGCATTTCCGGATGTTGCTCACGAAGCGTCTGGAATAGCTTCCACAAATTTGCAGCCTGGTCTTCCTGGATAATAAACACGAGGTGCTGATCCTTTTCCAGTTTTTCTACAAATGACATAATCCACGTTTGCAGGTCAGGTGAAGTGTTGCTTTTTTCACACTCATCAATCAGCCTGTCAAAATGATCGAAGAAGAGCACTGCTTTTTTAGTTTTAATCAATTTCGCAAATTCTTTTGCGGTGATATTTTCCATAAAGCCGGGAATATCGTGGTATGAAAAATATTCAATAAAAAAGCCATCACGTTTCAGCCGCGGAATGAGCAGCGCATTGATGAGCGAGGTTTTACCAGCGCCTTTTTGACCGTATAGTACGATCAGCTTCGCATTTTCATCGCCGATGGTTTTATACACATGTTCAGTTTTTTCATCATTAGCGCGCCCCCAAAAATATTTCTCATCGGTTTGATAATACGGCTCCAAAAATTTGAATGGTATTTTGGCGGGCTTCATCGTCGATTTGCCGGGTGCCTCGCTTACACCCCGGCTCAGGAGCTCAAAGAATTCGCCGACTTCCCGGTGGTCACCCGCTTTATTTTCATAAAAAATTATTTTAATATTCCGCTCATGCTCCAGGCTATTCATGCGAAGCCGGGAGACGCCAGTTAGCAGTGCATACGAGCGCGGCAGATGCCCCTGGTAGATATGGGAGAGGTAATCCGAAAACAGGTTGAAATCGGGATCGTTCAGGCTAAATCCGACGAACAGCAGGTTGCGACTTACCAGCAAAGCCTCGATGAAAGTGCGATACGCCTGGTTATCATAAATAAGTCGATTGTAGTCCTGGCGCGTTAAAATGATGCTCCCGATATCGTCGATAACGCCGTGACTTTTGAAAATGAAAAAGTTATCTGACGAAAGCAGGCTTCCGAGGTCATCCGATTGATGATGCCGGATTCTGGGCATAACATGATTGATTTCGTAATAGGCGCTCTCTACCAGTTTGTCGTAGTTGGTCGTGATGATACAGGGAAAATGCAAGCGGACGATTTGCAGATGATTTTCCGTTGGGCGAATATGATCGGCGGAAAAAATTTTTGTTAAAAAATCGGTGTATTCCTGTGGATTTACGAGCGCTTTGAAGTGGCTTGCGATTTGCAGGTAATCGTGTTTTTGCAACAAGGCATTCAGCTCTTCCAGGTCCTCCGCCGAGATCGATTCATGCATCTGCTCGATCATTTTTTCCATTAATCCGTGCCAATCCGGATAACCGGCAGCCACCGAAAGCCCGGATCCCAGAAACAGTACACATTTCTTCTGTTTGATCTTTTCGATAAGCTCTTTGTAACGTGCAGTATTCTCGTAAGATATCGCCATAAATGTGTTCTCCATTTCGATTTTTTCACATTTCCTATTGCGTCCCGGAAATGGAGTTCCAATTCCTGCTAAAATCGGTATTGCTTTAAAACGGCAACTCCTTGAATAAAATACCATATTTAAGGTTGAAGACTACTCGCACACTCTGCTAAAGATTTCTCAATAAAAAAGTTCAGTAAAATTAATAAGTATAAAATAACTATTTTATTTTTAAACGTCAATATAAAAGTTGTTACATCGCTTCCATTGATGACAAAATTTTCAATTCAAGACTATTTTTTTTACATTCTGCAATTTTACATAGGTGGAAATGCTGGCAAGAATTTCAAGGAGCGGTGTGCGGTTCGAATGTGTGATATCGTTCGAATGGCAAGCAAGCAACATGCAGCCGGGGTGAGATGAATTGAATTTCCAGTCGAGTCAAATTGTGATTGATTCGCGGGTAGCCGGCATTTGGGGGTGTAATCAGTTCCAATGAATCGGGAAGCACCAGGCAAAATTGCGATATTCCGGGCTTCGATGCCGTGGAGTCTCATGGTTTTGCCAGGCTCCGATCATTTTCAAAATCATAAATAGTTTTTCGGGTCAAATCGGCGACAGCGAGTTTGTAGGCAATGAACGCATCCAGATACGCCTGTCGGGCAGTGGTGAGGCGTTGTTGATCCAGCGCCAACTCCTGGCTGGTAATATCCCCGTTTTCAAATCGCCGGGTGTTGATCTGGTAGCTGCGCTGGGCGAGTTCCTCACTCTTTTTCAATACCTCGAGCCGGTTAGCCGATTCTTTTACGAGATTTATCACCGATCGGATTTCCCGGACAATGGTTTTTTGGGTTTCCTTCAGTTCGTGTTCAATCATCTCCGCGTTGACTTTTGCAGCCTGTACGCTGGCTTTATTTACGCCCCAATCCCAGATCGGTACAGTCAAACTGAAAACGACGCCTTTATTTCGCGGTCGGTTTTTTAGATCGGTGATGCTCGAATGAAAAAGATTCTCGACCGTATTGTCCATGAGATTGGAAGCACTGATGCCGGAAAAATCATAAAATGCCCTCACGCTGCGATGTCCGGCAGGTTGAGTGACGTATGCAGATGATCCGTGATACCGAAGCTTGCGATTCCCTTCGCCTTCGCTCCCTCGATCAAATCAGGAATTTCCAGCGACGCTTCATCGCAGGAATCGTGGGTGTGGAGGTGGAAGTCGGTGATGATGGGCACGGTGATATCCTGTGGATGAGCTTTTATGTTTATGGCGATGCAGCTAAGTTGATTTTTGCTGCAATTTATAGATAATCAGTATATGCTACTTGGTAATCTCACTTAGTGCTTCCTCTGCGGCTTCTCGCATTGCAGGGTCTTTGCTTTTCCTTAATTCTAATAAATCAGAATATCCAGTTTCATCGCTGCAACGGTATCTCGCTAACATGGATTGGGCGCGGATGATGGGGTTTGGTGATTTCGAAAGATTTAGCAAAGTAGAGATAAATAGTGGATTATCTTTTTCAGGGTTTTGAATGATATTTTGTAATGCGATGGCTTGTTGATCCTCTGCAGAATGAAGTTGAAATAATAGATCGTAACTAAGAAGATTTTCCGAGATTGTCCGTACGTCTCTCTGCAAGGTTTTATTTGCTGTGGCAAACTCATCATCGATTTTCTTTTTTGTCTCTGTTTCAATTTTATCAAGCATTTGCTTAGCTTCATTTTGAGCTGATTCTTTTATATTGGTAATTTGAATATTTGCATTCTCCCTTGCATATTTTTTAACTTGCCTCAGCATACGAACCCAACCGTAAAATCCACCCAATAAACCAATGAAAAGCAGCCCAATGGTCAATTGCATGATAGCGAATGTTCGATTTGCACTTTCGATACTTATTGAATGTGTATGGTACACATGCTCTTTGGCATCATTCATTTGGATTCGAAGATATTTAAGAGTATCTAATTCAGCTTCAATTCGCTTTAATTTGTCAGCTTGAACTGAATCGGACAGGACATTTATTTGATTGGATTTTGCGTCCTTTGGCTGAAAGAAAATCAGAGTTGTGGCAAGAATAAAATATGCAATATTTTTGGCGAGTACCATGTTATTTGCCTCATGCTTTTTTAAGTAACTCCAAAACTGTATTCTCAAACTGGCTCACTGTTACCGGTTTTTCTAGATAAAGATCAGCTCCCAAGGATGTTAAATATTTCTCATTTTCATCGGCCGGTTTAGCTGTGAATACAATTATAAGAGTTTCAGGCCAATTCTCTTTGATTTTTTTTAATATTGTTTCACCGCGATTTCGCCAAACTGATGGTTTTTCATATTCAGGTTTGTCGCCTTTTGGTAACATGATATCTAAAATCACTACTGTCCCGTTAAGCAAATAAATTATTTCTCATAATATCAATAAATTTATGATAT
>JAFGMA010000013.1 GCA_016927835.1 Candidatus Zhuqueibacterota bacterium
CGACGAAGCAATCTACATATTTACAGATAGTTAAAAGATTGCTTCGCTTCGCTCGCAATGACAGCTTTTTATGAAATTCTTACCCGTAATTGGTATATATCTGCCGGCTACCCGATGCTTATCCACGAGTCCGCGCAGTATCGGAAATAGCTCCGGAATTTGCTGAATTTCATCTAAGATAACACACTTATCAATATGTTGCTCCAGGTACAATTGGGGATCATATAATTTGCCTTGATCTTCATGCAATTCAAGGTCTAAATAGATACATTCCTTGTTGATGAGTTGCATTAAATGCCCGGAGAGTGTGGTTTTGCCGACCTGGCGCGGTCCAATGATGCCTGTTACCGGAAAATGATTTATGAGATTGACAAACTCGGCGGTTATTTTTCTATTAATAAGTATACGAATACATTTGCAATGAAAATATAAAATTGATATTTAGGATTTCATGGTAAATATACGATACTTTTTTTGTAAAACAAGGATTTTATCTTTCGCCCGGTAAATCACTGGATTCGAAAATTTCTTTGGTAGCCACAGAAATCAGACTAATCTCACACTTCAAAATGCTGCCATTTGGTTTTCACTTTTTCCATAAGCAGCTTAAAACGCTTCTCTCCGCGAATATTTTCCAGCAGGGAATCATATTTTGAAATATACGGGTGATTACATAAACCTAAATTGACGGCATTTTCAAGCCAGTCAATCGCATCATCCTTTGCATCGATCATCGCGTAGCAGTCTGCCATTAGTCGTGAAAAGCATTCAACCCATTTTGCCGCACTCTTTAATTGTTGGGTGACGGCTTGCAGGACATCTTTTTTATTGCCAATGATGGCATTCTGCAAAAACAGCCCCAGTTGGGTGATTATGGTATGTGGGAACTTATGAGTCAGTTGCTCGATAATTGAAACCGCCTCCGCGGAATGCTTTCCCGAAGCCAGCACCCAGGCGAAAAATAAATGCGTAACCGGACTATCGGGTCCCAATTGAAACATCCGGCGATAATGCACCAGGGCTTTCTCATATTTTGCCTCGATAAAATACTGAAATCCCCGAACGCTGTGAGTGAGCGGCGTGAGGGGATCGATTTCTACCGCCTTTTTAATGTAGGGAGTTGCTGCATGCGTTTTTCCGGCTAACATGTAGCAGTAGCTCAACTGCTGCAGGATGTCCGGATTATTGGCATCATTCGAAAGCGCGCGTTTATAATCGCGTACTGCTTGCTGCAGGTTGCCCCGTTTATAATTATTCAATCCGCTTAAACGAAACCCATGCGATGAATCAGGATTCAACTCGAAAACTTTCTGAGTATATTCTTCGGCTTTCTTGAGATAATCCGTCTCGGATTCAATCATTGCTTCAACGTACTGATTATATATTGCACCCAGGGTTGCGTAAAGCAACTCATTGGGTCCGACGATTTCCAGTGCATTATGAAGCTCCTGTTCAGCACGTTTCAGTGCTTCCTCTTTGTAAAACCAGAGAGCCTGCCTTGCCCGGAGATAACATTCGTAAATATGAACGTTTGAAATAGGACGGGAGACCATTTTCTGCCGTTCTTCAGGCGTAAGTTTAATTCTCAGCGCCTCCACTATAAAACCGGACACTTTTTCCTGAATGTCAAATATATCGTCCAGGGTGCCGGTGTATTTTTCACCCCAAAGATGAATATCATTATTGGCATCAATTAGCTGGGCTGTTATCCGATAATTGTTACCGGCTTTTCGGACGCTCCCTTCGAGCACGTATTGTACGTTCAACTCTCTGCCAATCGCTTTGATGCGCTTCTTTGTACCTTTTAGGGTCAACGCTGAGTTTCTGGAAATGACACGCAATTCATTAATATGTGACAGATCGGTTATGATTTCATCGGTCAAACCTTCGGTGAAGTATTCATTTTCTTTGTCCACGCTTATATTTTCGAAGGGCAGAACAACGATTGATTTTTCGCGTTCAGGTGCCGGTTGCCCGGAAGCAGATGAAGCTTTTATATCCTCCAGAAAGTGTCGAATTGAATGATAACGAACGGTTTGATCCTTTTGGAGCGCTTGATAGATGATTTGTTCAAGATAATCAGGGATATCCGGTTGAAGATGGGTGATCGGTTCCGGTTCCTCATTCAAAATAGAATAGATCACCGCCTGCTCAATATCTCCTTTGAATGGCAATTGCCCGGTGAGCATTTCATATAGCACCACACCCACCGACCAGATGTCGGTGCGATGATCGATCGTTTTTCCCAGCGCCTGTTCGGGCGACATGTAGGCAACGGTTCCCACTCGCGATCCGGTTGTGGTGATTCCCGATTGTCCGATTAATTTTGCCAATCCGAAATCCAGGATTTTAACGATACCTTCCCTGGTAATCATAATGTTTGCTGGCTTGATATCGCGGTGCACAATGCCTTCCGCGTGGGCTTTCGCCAGCCCTGCGGCAATTTGACCAACAATATCGAGCGCTTCATCTATGTCCAATGGCTTGTTTTTGATTTTTTCTTTCAGCGTTTGACCTTCATAATATGCCATGGCGATGAATATCTGCTGATCTTCGGTTTCACTAATTTGATAAATCGTGCAGATGTTGGGATGGTCAAGGGCAGATGCTGTTTGTGCCTCTCGGATAAATCGCTCTTTTGCATCCGGATCGCGGGTTAAATCGAAAGGAAGGAATTTTAAGGCAACAGCTCGATTTAGTTTCGTATCCTTAGCTTTGTAGAGTACACCCATTCCGCCGCTGCCGAGTTTTTCCAGGATTTTGAAATGGGATATCGTTTTGCCTGTTGAAATCTTCATACGGCGTCCTCCTCAGCTTCTTTTTCTGGTCGGAAGACTGCACCCGCAGTGGTCAATAGCGATTCCGGAAGGGTACTAGGGTGAGGTCAGATTTCGTTTTCTTTTCGCTGCGGCGAGTATAATTGAAAGAATTATGACGCAATATACAACTATTTTTTTGGGAGATCAAGCTATTTATACTCTTGAAAATATTGAATTGGCATATTAATGTTGTTATTAAAAGCAGTAAGCCTGAACACAGCAGTTGGTTTTCTGTTTGCAATCTGGAAAAAATGAAGGAGCAATTTGCGGGAAAATGACCTGCCGGGCACCGATGTAGCGCCCGGCATGCATAATCCGGATCGAACGATAGGGAAAGCAGCCTTACTTCATCAACAAGCACTTTTTCACCTCGCTGAAATCGCCTGCGGTGATGCGATAAAAATATATACCCGAAGCGACTCTCACATCCGCGTCGTCGCGTGCATCCCATGAAATCGTGTGGTAGCCCGCATCTCTGGTTTCGTTTATCAATCGTCGCACTTCATGCCCCTGAATATCGTAAATGCTTATCACGACTTGTGTCGACTGTGGCAAATGATATTCAATGGTCGTTTCCGGATTGAAAGGATTGGGATAATTTTGTAAAAGCCTGAAATCAGACGGAATCCCCGCAGCATCGATCCGGGAAACGTCACGGCGCAAGTCGACTATAAAATGGCTCAGCACCGAGAAGCCGTTGGATTGATAGCCGCACGGATGGTTGTTATGAAATTCGATTGTTACGGGATATTCCCGGTTCAAGTGCTTTCTCCACACACGGAAGCTGAATTGTTCACCGTTTCTGAAGCCATCCGGATTTTCGGTCTGGCTATCGTCACCCCAAATTGTGATGGCGGCGTTTTCACATTGCCAGACGATTGCCCCGCAGCAGATTCCGCTCGAATTGAAAATACCGATTTCATCACCCTCTTCAAGAAAAGCGCCGTCCGAATACCTGGGTTCGATATCTTTCGGCAGCACAACCGTCGCATTTTCACCGGTATTGCCGGCACGTCGATAGTGTCGGGGCTGCATTTTACGATGGGTTTCGGTTGACTCGCTCGAAGCCAGGGACAATGATCCGCTGGCAGGATAGGTGAGCGTTCCCGCTCCATTCAAATAAACCTGGTATCCCTGACCCGGTTGCATTTGCCCGATTTGATTGATGCCATAAGCCGGGATATATGCTTCGCCCGCATTATTCTTGGCTATCTTCAATTGACTTGCGATGCTGGCGAGTGCGGTTTCCGCTGCAATGGGATGATCGGGCAGATAGCTGATCATGCTCCAGCCGGCTGCGAGGTCTATGGGAGCATTCGCAGCAACAGGCTGCCCATCAACATTCAACGAAGCTGCTGCACTCAGGTATGCCTGGTAGCCTTCCAAAAAATCGATATCGCCGATGGTGTTGATACCATACGCCGGAATATAGGTTTCGCCGCTATTATTTTTAACCAGTACTATCTTGTCTACGATCGGGCTCATCAAAGCCTGAATATCCGGGATGGCTGGGCTGACATTGATGGAGAACATATTCCAACCCTGATTGAAAGTACGGGTGATTGTTTTTTGTGAGGCATTCACTGTAAATTTCCAGGCTTCCGAAGCTGCTCCGTAGTCCGTACCATCCCGGGCGGTCACGCGCCACCAATAATCGCCATCGGCAAGGCTGCTGGTGAGGGTAAAGCTGCACGTACCGCTGCCTTCGGTCACCGGGGGAGTTGGGCTGAATCCGGAACTGCTGAACCGGCTTTCGAATGGACTGCCTGCGATGGGCATGGCGAAGTCGTCATCATTAGCAATTTCCACTTTGAAATGAAGCTGATCGCCATTCGGATCCGACGGTACGCTCCAGCTCAAGGTGGGCGTTTCATCGTTGAGCTCGGTTCCATCCGTTGGTTGAGCTAATTCAGGCGTGCCCGGCAATGAAGCCAGGAATTCCAAAATATAAATCCCGCCGTCGTAGTCAGCGACATACGCATAATTTTCGTGCAACGTTACTTGCACTGCAATATCGCTGGTTTCATAATATCCCACTTCTATCGGGCTCGATGGCTGGGATACATCGAAGACACGCAAGCCTGCACTACCATCAGCCAGGTATGCGTGGATTCCGCTGAAGCCAACTGCATAAGCGGTTCCTCCTGTATCGTAAAATCCTATTTCAGTCGGATTATTCACTTGTGAAATATTCAGCACGCGCAACCCTCGATAATCATCCGCAACGAAGGCATAATTTGCGTTCACTGCCAGCCCGTTGGTTCGTCCTTCCGTGTCAAAATAACCCACTTCATGCAGCGAAGCCGGTTGCGAAATATCGATGATTCGCAGCCCATCATTTTTATCAGCGACATACGCATACCCATTATTTATGGTGACAAATTCAGCTTTGTCTCCGGTATCAAAAAAGCCCACTTCATTCGGATGCGCCGGATCAGAAATATCGACCGCCCGCAATCCATCGGTGTAAGCTGCAACATAAGCAGTATTCCCGTCGAGAGCGATTCCATAAGCGTAACCTGGAGGACTGTAAGCCCCAACCATCACCGGCTGAATCGGATTAGAGATATCGAGTATACGAACAGCACGCCACCAGCATGCCAGATAGGCATAATTCCCCCTGATTACGGTGTATTGAACACTCACATTGCCCTCCCACCGACCCGCTTCGAAGGGTTGATCGGGTGAGGATATATCCAGTATGCGCAATCCCGCTCCCCTGGATGCGACATAGGCATAATTGCCATTTATTGCGATATGGTACGCAGTACCGCCGGCAGGGAACGTTCCGGCTTCGGTGGGATTCGATGCGAGAGATACATCCAGCACTTGCAGGTCACCAGGTACATTCGCAATATATGCATAGTTGCCGCTGACGGAGATATCGTTGCAACCGCCTGATGTCTGAAAATCACCAATTTCCCTGGGATTATTCGGCTGGGACACATCGATGATGCGCAAACTGGGACGACCATCGGCGACGTAGGCGTGAATGCCATCAAGAAAGATGCCGATTGCTTCTCCCGGTGTATCACAAAATCCTGCTTCGTAGGGATTTTGTGGTTGACTGATGTTTATCACGCGCAAGCCATTCGAATAGTCTGCCACGTATGCATAATTTCCGCTTACCACCACATCTTCAGCGCTGCCGTCCGTATCAAAGAATCCGACTTCGACAGGCTGATCCGGTTGCGCGATATTGATGATGCGCAATCCTTGTTCGCTGTCGGCAACGTACGCATAATTGCCGCTGACAGCCACGCCAACAGGCATTCCGGGTGTGCTGCAAAATCCGGTATTTTCAGGTTGATCCGGCTGCGAAATATCGATGACGTACAGCCCGCCGTGCCAACTGGCAACATAAGCATAATTGCCCTGAATCGCGACGTCTTCCGGATTGGTTCCGACATCACAATATCCAAGGATCGCCGGCTGGGAAAGCTGCGAAATATGAATGACACACAATTGATCCGACTCGATGGTGACACAGGCATAATTACCGCTTACGGCGACGCCATGAACCACTGCCGGCAGCAGTACTTTGCTGAGTTCGTTCGGATTGGCAGGATTTCCGAAATCAACAATTTCAAGGTAAGCACCATTGCCAAAAAATGCGATATTTCCCACCGTGGTCACACAATTACACGGACCATTTGCCCAGCGACCGATCAATCGGACGCGCAAGCTGTCATCGTTGGCAGCAGCATCTGGCTGCGGCTCGAAAGGAGCGGAATGAAAGCTTCCGGTGATTCTGTAACCTGATTTTTGTGAATGAGCGTCTTGCAGTGGATTGACGACCATAAATAAAAATGCGATAATGATTAAATACAGCGTTCTGTTTGTTCTCATTATTAGCTCCTTCATTAATATTTTCAGGACGGGACATTTTGCTTAATAATAATTTTGATTAATAGCCACTTAAACCATTTGATTGGGTAGCTTCTTTTATCCCACCTCCTAAAATGCCGATCCGGTGCGCTCGAAAGGGATACAAGTTAAACGTATTCATTTTTTTTAGCCACTGATTGACACTGATGAAACTCTGATTTATTGTACTGCGTTGCTTTTATCCGTATTAAATCTGTTAAAATCAGTGGCTAAATCTTATTTGCTTGCTTTTCATCTGAATGTCGCAGAATCCCCGGAAATTCTGATTTAAGCAAATTATATGAATAATCCAGGTTAATTGGATGAAGCAGGATTATGCAACAGGCATCATGACATATTGATAGCGGAAATTATGAAGGACAGCTTTTTTATGGCAAAGCGCGTCAAGTCGGGAAGAAAGCAAAAATAATACACCCTCCGCGTTCCTGGATGCGCTTTGCCATAAATCACGATTTACTTCATCAAGATCAATTTCTTAACATCGACAAACGAATACCCGCCGGTTGTTTTTGCCATCATTTCAATCCTGTAGAAATACACACTGGAAGCTGCCAAGTTACCTGCTTCGTCGCGTCCATCCCATTGAATTTGATAGAATCCCGCCGATTGAGTGGCTCGCAGGAGCTGCCGTACAGTTTGTCCTTGCAAATCATAAATCGTTAACCTGACTTCGGCAGACTGGGGAAGATGGTACTCAATCGTCGTTTCAGGATTAAATGGATTTGGGTAATTTTGCAGCAACTTGAAAGATGAGGGCACGGCATCATCCCCTGTTGACGCTATATCAGAACTGGCTTCAAGTTTGAATTGCGCAATCACAAATATTCCATTGGGTTGATATGCCAGAGGCTGTTCGCGCAGAAATTGCACCGACGCTGTGACTTCCTGTTGCGCTCTCTTTTTCCAAACCCGAATGTGGAAGTCTTCACCATTTACTAATCCATCCGGAGCGTCTGTTTGGCTGTCATCGCCCCATATTGTTATAGCCGTACTTGCGCCATCCCAGACACTCGCGCCACAGCAAATACCCTTTGAATTGAAAACACCAATTTCATCACCAGCTTTCAGCAGCGCACCATCCGAAGATGAGGGAATAATTTCGGCAGGCAAGACCAGGGTGGCATTTTCTGCGGTTTTACTTGCGAATTTGAAGTGTGACGGAGAACTTGCCTTGTCCGACGCGTTGCTCGCGCCTGGCAATCGGTTTGCGGAGACTGAATTTTGCACTGCACCTGAAGGATAAGTCAATGTTGAAGCCGCGCTCAAATACATTTGATAGCCTTCCCCCGGCTGCATTTGTCCGATTTGGTTGATGCCATAAGCCGGGAGGTAGCTTTGTCCGGCGTTATTCTTGGCGAGCACCAATTCGCTGGCAATACTGGAAAGAGCGATGGCTGCATCTATGGACATATCTGGTATATAGCTCACCATATTCCAACCCGCGCCGAGGGAGATGGGCGTATCCCAGGCCAATATCTGCCCGGTAACCGTCAACGTAGCGGCATCCCGTAAATAGAGCTGGTATCCTTCCTCATAAGAGATATCACCGATTGTATTGATGCCATAATCGGGAATGAAATTCTGTCCGGCGTTGTTCTTCATAATAACAATTTTGCTCAAGATAGGCAGCATTATAACATCCAGGCTCGGATCGGGCGGATCGACATTGATCGAAAACATGTTCCACCCGTTATGGAGCGATAATGAAATGGATATAGAGGTGGAACCGCTGGCTAATGTCAGATCACCAAGCGGCGGCGCAGCCTCCCATAAAAGTCCGTATGGCCATTCCGCGGTATAGCCGTAGTGCTCCAGGTAGAAATTGGACGGATCGTCGAGTAACGTGCCAAATCCGATGGTTTCGCCGGGCGCGGCATTCAGCGCACTTGTTGTCAAATCGAATGAGGCTTCGTATTGAACATGCCCGCTAGTCGTGGAAATCCCTTTGACAACCCCCGTCGCGACTTTGGATAAATCAGCGCCCAGGCTGTTCGGATAGGTTCCCCAATAGCCTGTGAATATTGCGGCTGCGTTGCTAATTGTAAGCAATCCTTCGTTGCTGGGACCGCTTGCATCCCAGGCGTCGTTGTTATCTTCATCGAACAGGAATCCCCAGATATTTCCGCCATCGATCACCGCGTCGTTCGGATCGTCGATGGCGAGATACAAATGGGTGCCATCATTCATGGTATACAATGTGACCGTTGACGGAGTAGACGGATTCGAGATATCATGGGTGGTGGCAGCGCTCCATTCGGAGCTATTAATATTGCCATCAATTGTTGGCGCTGAGGTTGCCCAGCCGCATTCGATTTCGTACCCTGTTGCCGATGGCGTGGCGCTGACTTCCGTCGATTTGAAGCTTTCGACGCTGCCTACCATCGCAGAGATTTTATAATAGTAGGTCGTGCCGTTCGTAACACCCGTATCGATCCAGTCGCGCATCGATCCGCCCAGGACGCCGCGTGTTGAAAGATCGACTGTTGCCACACTGGTATACGGACCGCCTGACGTGGTGCTGCGATAAATGTGATAGATTTTGGTATCGCTCACACCATAGATAAAATCCCACGATAGAGGAACCATGGCGTTGAATCCGCTGCCGGCGGTGACGTTCAGTGGGGCAATCGGACCGATCCAGCAGCCGAAGATATCCATATTTCCATTGCGATCGTCTTCCCAGACCATCAGCGCAATGCCTCGGTTGTCAATTGCGATTGCGGGATCCAATTGGTTGCCGGCAGCATCACTCACCCGGACGCTTGCGCCTGCTGCTGAGCCAGCAGCATTGAAATTGCGACCGTAAATATCATAGGTGCCATCCCGATCGGTTTCCCAGACAAAGCTGTAACCGCCATTCGAATTGGTACAGACGTCCGGGGCGCTGTTATTAGCGGATGTGCCGGTTTCGGGCACCTGGAAATAATCAATTAAAGACGAGCCGTCGCTTGCGTACAGATGTCCGTAAAGCACGTCTACCAGTCCGACGATAACATAACTTATCATAAAATCGCCATTTTCGTGAACTGCAACCGAAGGGAGTATGTGCTGCTTCTCACCAATCAGATCGAGATTCACCTTGAACGGCGCACCCTGGGCAACGCCGCTTGCATTGTATCGTCGCGCATAGACATAGTCAACCAAAGCGTTTCGCGCATCCTGCCAGGCGATGACAAATTGCCCGGCTTGATTCATGTCTATATCTGAATTGCGGCGTGAATACGAAGCCACGTCGTTCACCTGGAAATTGCTTCCCACCGGTGAGCCTTCGGCACTGTAGCGCTGCGCATAAATATCATAGCGGCTATTTCTCAAATCCGTCCAGCAGACAACGAAATCGCCCGCGCCTGTCATCGCAATGGCAGGATCGGTTTCGTTCGTTGAACTTGTGTTGGAATTCACTTTGAAATCCGAACCGATTGGCTCACCATTGGCAGCGAATCGTTGGGCGTAAATATCGTAATTCCCGCTTCGGTTGTCATCCCAAACCACCACGAAATGCCCGAGATCGTTCACTGCTACATCGGGATGATTTTGCTGCAAGCTGCCGCTCAGGGAATGAACTTCCAGGTTACCCTTGAAAGGCAATCCTTTGCTGCTTACGATTTGAGTGTAAATCCTCGGATATCCCGATCGAGAATCCGTCCAAACGACGACGCCCCAGCCGGACCGACTCATTGCGATTGCCGGATCTTTCTGTTCGGCGGTTCCGGTGTCATCATTAATTTTTACATCGAAAATCGCTGTGCCGCTGATATTTTCAAGCGGGGATCGATCCGAACCGGCGAATCCGTGCTGCCCGGTTAAAAACAATGTCAGCAGCACGAAAACGGATGACAGGTTTATTAATTTTCTCATAGTTGCCCTCCTTTTGGGATGTTATTTGGTTATAGTGCGTGGTGATTGTCATTATTTTGAACCATCATAAATGCGGATATTCGAGATTCAGGTTTTCATAGAGATAACGTGCATTCAATTGAATAATTCCCTGTTCCAAAGGCGAGAATTCCTGATCTGCATGAGAAAGGGAAAAGCTTAGAAGTTCTGGTATCAAATGAGGTAATGCTGCAATATGATACTATTTTTTATTTGAAATGTCAAGCGGAAATTTGGAGGGTGTGTGATGGCTCAGATATTGATTCATTTCATGGGTTACAGTGCCTTTGGGACTCCCAAACTAGAGTTGGGAACCAGCAACTGAAGGATTACGTGGGTGTATCATCTCGGTGGGATGAAGAAGCCAGCCATTTCGGAAAAGGCTGGCTTCTCATACACTTTTTCGTGACCATTCGAATCGCTGGTTTTATTAAGAGGAATATTTGCTTTATTTTACCAGCAGGCATTTTCGTATTAATGAGGTATTGTCAGCTTCAATTTTATAAAAATAGATTCCACTGACATGAGTACCGGCATCCCAGTCATACTGATATTTTCCCGCAGCTAATCTTTCAGAAACCAGCGCAGCAATCTCTTCTCCGGCGATGTTGTAAATTTTCAAGGCTACAAAAGCGGATTTCGCCAGCGAAAATTCAATCGTCGTATTCGGATTGAATGGATTGGGATAGTTCTGGCTCAAACTGAATTGCTGCGGCATGTTTGCGGCTGGCGAGCGAGCGACTGCAGTCGGCATCGTACCCATCCATTTGTACATTCCGCCGTGAGATTTGTTTGTAATGCCACCAGCCCAACCGGCATCCCCGGAAACAAAAGCAACAGCATTGTATTCGGTACTGGTTTCAATTTCCTGCCACGTCGCGCCATTATCTGAGGTCAGGGCGCAGCCTGGTTTTTCGCCATCGCCCGCCGGAGAAACGACGATATACGTTCCGGTTCCCGGGACATAAGCAATGCTGGCGGGTGTTACATTCGCAGGCGCGCTAACCGTGGTCCAGGTATTGCCCCCGTCATCTGTTCTCGCCACGCGGCTATGAAGATTTTGGTTTATATCGAGTGGAGAAACCGCCAATCCGCTGTTGGCATCCCTGAAGGCAATCGAGGTAATAACAGCATTCTCTCCGAGAGACGTCTGGGAAGCCGTCCAGCTAAAACCGCGGTCCTGGCTGCGGAAAATCCTGCCTTTGGAAGTGCCGAACCAAATATTGTCACCGTAGCGGGCGCACGCATTGTTTCCGGATTACATTACGTGGAACTCTCCGCCAACGTAGCGTGGTACCGCCGTATATCGAAGTTCATTCCAGAATCTACCGCCGTCGATGGTCAGATGGACCAGGGGTCCCAGAGTGCCCTTGGTTATCATGACACCATTATCGGCGTCAAAAAAATGCAGGTAGCTTGACTTAACAGCTTTTTGCAAAGTCCACGTTGTTCCGCCATCGGTTGTTTTATAAATGGCGCCATTGCCTTCCATATCATTAGCGCCAATCCAGGCAGTATTCGAATCAATTGCGGTAATATCGAAGATTGGCATGTTTTCCACACCGGTAACCATGCCGGTTTTCCAGGTTGTGCCGCCGTCGGTGGTGCGCATGAATTGGGGTATAAAGTCGGGCTGGGGAATGTCCGTGCAATTCGTATCAAGTACTGCCCAAACAATGTTCTCATCGACGGCATCGATTGAAATCACAACATAATTTGGATTGACACCGCTGGAAATCAGTTGTTGCCATTCCGCCGAAGCGATGGTGCCGAAAAGCAGGAACGCGACTAAAGAAAATAAAATCTTGTGCATGATATCCTCCATGGTTAAAGCTCTTCACTTTATATTGCAGATTTGAGAAAAAATCGATAGGTATTCAAGTTTGGGCCTCCTATTTTTGTTCGACAAGCTTTAATTGAAGTAATGAATTTGGGAAATCATTATATTGATGGGATTAATATACAAAAAAGAATGCGGCTTTGTCTACCAGGCATGTAACAAATGATGCGAGAAATGTAACATGTTGTTGAGAATAAGTGGAAATGAAATACCAACTAAAACAATATTATACAGGTAAAATATGCGCAAACAAAAAATAGAATACAGCTCGCCTTTAGAGGCACTCATTGCCATTGCCAAACGTCTTCAAACTTATGAGAATCGATTTCACATTACATCGGAGGAATTTTTCGATAAATTTTCTAAAGGGCAATTGGAAGATTCTATTGATTTTACTGAATGGTCTAACGACTATCAGCACTATCTGAGTATTAAATTTAACATTGAAGGACTTCTGAAGAATGTCGCCTGATAGATTACTTGAGTATCTTAAAAATATTGAAATTAAAGTAAAAAATTTGGAGAATGCTTATATTGAATGCTATGAAGAAGAAATACTGTTAAATGAACGCGCAAATTTGAGAATTAGAATTCGATTCTCATCTGGATATTTATTGGAACCAAACGATGCCATTTTAAATGATGATGGGCAAATAAATCATCTTAGCTATCGCTATCATTTTCAAGATAAACAAAATAACATAATTTTTCGATATGATAATACACCACATTTCCCTGGATTAAAGACCTTCCCTCATCATAAGCATCTTGCAGACAACGTTGTTGAATGCCAGCAACCTTCAATTGCTGGGATATGTGATGAAGTAACAACATATTTAAAGCTCTAAACTAGCTTTCATCTTCATCAGCATATTCCGAAGGCAACTTGCCAAACTGCTTCCGAAAGCACTCCGCAAAGTACGAAGGATTACTGAATCCAACCTCATACGCAACTTCCGCGACATTGCCGTAATGTTGTTTCAGCAAACTGGCAGCACGTTTCAGGCGGATCGGTCGTGGATTGATCAGCTAATCATCAGCACCCGTTTTCAATCCTTCCGCCGTGCCAAACCACATATACCAATTACGGGTAAGAATTACATAAAAAGCTGTCATTGCGAGCGAAGCGAAGCAATCTTTTAACTATCTGTAAATATGTAGATTGCTTCGTCGCTGC
>JAFGMA010000179.1 GCA_016927835.1 Candidatus Zhuqueibacterota bacterium
ACTTTAAAGTAGTTAGATAAATTCATTCCCAAAACAAAGACGAAATTCATTTCGTCGATAGGCAGCCGCCAGGTTTTGTAATTCCCGGCTTCGAGCAGGAGTTTGCTGACGAGTTCTTCCTGCGGCCGGTAATAGTTTTTATCGTACTGCTCGAGTTTTTCAATGATTTCGGGCAGCAGCACACTCAGGTCAAATGCCGTCATTTTTAATCCTTTCAGCTTGGTGCGGAACGGAGTGGCATTGCGCTCCTGTTTCTGGATGCTTAGCAGGAACTGGGAGAGTACGCCGAGTAGAAAGATTGCCTGGTGGGCTGGTGTTTCGAAAAAGTTTTTAAAGTGTTCAAAGAATTTGCGAACCTTCATCTCCATTTCATCGCGGGTCTGAATTTGAAAGTCCTGGAAAAATGCCGAATCCATTTCAATCTCCTTATTTTTAAGTTGATTCAGGAAAAGCAAGAGCATGAAACCTTTAAGGGTATCGAGCCAGAATGATTCATCATTCACGAACCGTTTTTGGATTTTGCTCATGACTTTTTGCCTGACAAAGAGTAAATCGATGGGCTTATTTTTGAAAATTTTGTTGGTGAGTTCGAGAAAGTGCTTGTCGAAATTTCCTTCCATATTAGAGTTGGGAAAAAAGTTACGCAGCACACCGAAATTAAAAAAGCACAAGCGTTCGTTCTCTTTATTCCGGGCCGAGCGGAAGAAAACAATTTGGTCAAGATATTTTTTGATTTTAAACAGTTGACTGATACGTGAAGGAAGCACGTCCTGCACCAATAATAAAATACGCAATACCGATTTCTGCGGCATTTCATAAAAAAAGAGGTCGAACGAGAGGCTGGCTTTTTCGTCTTTTATGTAACTGAAGAGCTCCTGCTCGTCGTTGGTAATCAGGTTGACGTGTTCGGTTTTAAAAGTCTGATGCCGGTAATTCGTCAGCACAGTGATAATATCATCGTAGATCCGGGGGTTAGAAACGCGGGGTATAAACAGGTAGTGCAATCCGTAAAAAAGAAAATCGAAATGAGTACGCAGGTAATCGTAGCCGTTGCGGACATTCAAAGCACAGTCCAGACAAACCGGGTAATTTTTCCAGGCGTCTTCATACTGAAATCCACCGGTAATCATTCCCTGTTTATCGACGTTGTAGAATTTCAAATCGGTGAAAAAACCAAAAACCTCCGGCTGCCGGTTATTGCAGACCGAACACAGTGTGTCCGCTGAGAACGAATAAGCCTTATTGGTTTTCGAGTATTTAAAATCGGCAACGGCTTCTTCGGTCAGAAATTTCTGAAACAGATCGAAGTGATTCAGAAATTCAATTTTGCCCGGAGTCATTTCGAAGCCAATGGTCAGCGCCTGACCTGATGAATCATTAATGATATTAATTTTTTCTAAAGTCTGTTGAATAATCTTTTCCCGGTTGATTTTAATTTCTTCAAATAATCCGGTAATCATTTTCTGCTCCGATTGACTCAGCACTGGATTTTCCTTATTTTGCTCAAACCAACGGATAATTTTTTTATCAAATGTTTTTTTCTCCAGATCGACGATTTTGGTCGTCGGTGTGAAGTCGGCACCGTTTGGCGCACCTTTCTTGTAAAGAAGCTGCATTTTGTGTTGCTGTCCGAGTTCAAAATATTCAACATTTTTAAACGCCCATTCTTTCGGCAGCCATTTTTCTGTCGTGTCGGCTGGTTCGCCTACGGGCGTAAACACCACCGTTAACAGGTGCATGTTCTTGCCTTTGTCCCAGGCGTCATCCAGCACCATCTCTAGCAAGCCCATTGAAGGATTCTGGCTCAGATAGAATTTCCCCAGTTCAGCAATGGCATTAATCATGATTCACCTCCTATTCGTTTAATCGTGCCAAAACCACGAGCGACCTGTTTACCCAGTCCCAGGAAATTCGGCAAATGAAAATTGACCATAAATTCACCGGAAAAGGTGATCATCGTATTGCCTTTGAACGGTTTGGGCTCCATTTTCAGGTTGGTGTAAACCTGAATTTGTTCCGGGTCCGGAATCCAGTAATCGAACGCGTGCGCCACGGTTTTCAGATTACCCCACAGAATCCGGTTCAGTTTTTGTTCGCGTTCCGCTGGCGCAAGTTTTTGGTACTCGATGAAATTTTCCTGGTTCAGCGCCATCCAGGGGGTTAAAAAACGGTAGTTGACCATTTTGGGACTTATCCCAATTTCGCCTTCGAGCATAGAAATCGACCGGGAGACAATTCCGGTAGTTTGCTGATTAATTTCCATCTCTTCAACATTCTGGAAAATCCGAATAAGAATTTCCAGACCGCTGCCGTGTGCAATAATCGCGGGTTCCTGGTTCAGAAATTTGAACTGAAGCTCCGGGTAAACATAACGGAATTTTCCGTCGTCCAGGTGATTGTGAATTTCGGCAAATTCCGGAAATTGCCGCGCGAGATAAGCCCGAAAACGCGGAATGTCACCGGTGGTAAATTTTTCCGGCGAAAAAGAAACCTTCAGCAGCAAAACCCTTGCGGTTGGTGGTGAACCGCTGCTGTTTTCCCGGGACGCTGTAACGATTTTAGCATCTGTTTTGGAATCGAATTCGTGCATTGAAAGACCATCCTGTTTAATAGTTAACTGTTTATTTGCTTTAATCTGAAACTACAATTATTTTCGTAAGTTAAAAAGCCTTTTTTTTGTTTCTTCTTCGTAGAGAGACGTCTTGATGGGTGAATATGCAATGCATGAAGGCATTGCACTCCGGCACCTCTAATCCACCACCGCCACACACCCAAACCCCTGCGAGCACCTCCCCCCTATCTCCGCGTCCCACGCCACCTGCATCAATTCGGTGCTACCTGAAAGCGTAAACGGGCAGTAAATGGCTTTGATTTGGGTGGCTTCGCCGGCAGCGTGTTCTTTCAGCGTAATCAGTTTGGTGACTTTGTGGGTTCCGCCTTTACGCGCCACGTAGTCGGCGTCCAGTACAAGTGCAAGCCGGTCGTGCTGGGGCAGATGGTGGTAAATGGTTTCGTATTTCCGCAGCAGACTTTGGCGCAGGGCTTCACCCAATTCGGGATCGTCGGGACGAAAATAATATGGCTGCAAGCGACCGTCGTGCTCTTTCATGGTGCTTGCCACGAATGGCGAAAGGCACGTGAATTTGGTGAGCGGCGCAAACTCCGGTGTCGGCAGGCTTTCAACTGCCTGTATGGTGAACCGCCCAACAGTGTATCGATTGCCAATTGCCAGTTCCTGATTTTCGAATAATCCGATAACCAGGTTTTGAATGAAATCATCAATCAGTGGCGACGAGATTTGCAGGGTCACAGCAGAAAAATTG
The DNA here is from genome assembly GCA_016927835.1 of Candidatus Zhuqueibacterota bacterium. GTDB lineage: Bacteria > Zhuqueibacterota > Zhuqueibacteria > Thermofontimicrobiales > Sulfurfontimicrobiaceae > Sulfurfontimicrobium. Next base: position 3,324 of record JAFGMA010000179.1, read on the forward strand.
AAAATCCCCAGCATATTTTTGACAACTTTCACCCGCGGGATGAAAAGATACGAAAATGTGAATAATTTCAATGGCTTGCCGTCAACCGTGAGATAGCCCTTTTGATGCAGGAACTCAGCATATTGCTGATTCGCTGTCGATAAAATTTTATAAATCGCCGCCGATAACGGATGTTGATAATTAAACGGAATGAAGCTCCTTCTTTCCAATGGTGCCAAAGTCAGTTTGATTCGCATGTCGCTCCTGTTTGAGTTCGATTTTTGAGAATTTATGCTGCCCTGTTTTAGGTGCTATAACTTCAAGATAAATCATTCGCTTAAAAAATTTTCAGACCGGTCTGAACTTGCATTGTGGAAACGGATTTTGGGCGTCAATCCATCACTTCACGAAAAGCATCTGCCGCGTTTGCTGCTGTCCCGATTGGAGGATAATCAAATGCATTACTTCGAATAACGCGCTGTCATTTCCCCGATTTCGCGAATGATCTCCCTTCGCAGTTCCTCGGGTTCCAGCACTTCCACTTCAGCGCCGTATTGCATCACCCACCGTTTGACATCGCTCAATCCCTGCACATCCATCTCGAAAATCAGTCCGCCGCTGTCGAGTTCGGTCAGGCGCTGGGTTTTGTGCCACTGTCGCTCGCGAATCCAGCGCGCCTGGTACGGGCTGAATTTGAGTTTGACGTGATAAATGTCGCCACCGCACATAATATTGAAGCTGTCCTTCAGAATCTGGTCAATGGACAAATCCTCTGGCGGTTCGAAAGTAATCCCGGTGCGCTCGATTGCCAGGATGCGGTTGACCGCAAAGATACGTCTCTCCTTGCGCCACAGGCAATGCGCCACCAGGTACCAATTGCCGTGATGATTATGCAAGAGAAGCGGATTGACGCGTCGGGTTGCAGCCTGATCGCGGTGCTGGGACTGGTATTTGATGCTGAGCTGTTCGTGCTTCAGGATGGCTTGCTGCAAAATCTCGAATTTATGACGCTCGATTGCAGACGCCGGCGCGGTTTTGAAGGACACAAAATTGCCAAGATGTTCGGTGGTGACATCATCGGGCAAATAGCACAGAATCTTTTCAATCACACGCTTTATCTCCTCGTGATACGGGGTATCGCGGTACTGGCTGAGAATGCGCTCGTTGATAATGATCGAGAGCAGATCGCTTTCCTTCAAATGGATAGCGGGCAAAAAATAATCGGATTGGGTATAATAATATCCATTTTTTTGAAAATCGAATGCAATCGGCGCGTCCAACTGGTAACGCATGTATTCGATATCGCGGAAAATCGTTTTCCGGTTGACTTCAAATTCGCTGGCGATGCTCCGGCAGGTGGGATATTTCCTGTCCCGAAGCTGTTGATCGATGTAAATCATGCGTCTAATTGGCGGATGTGAGGTTTTCATACCAGATTCCCCGAAATTAGATTTGCATCAATTTATTTCGCTGCTTTAGATTTTTGGTGTATTCCCGGGCATAGCCAATGGTGTATCCGGATGCAATTCAAGGGGAGCAATGACCTGTGGGATGTTTTCAGGCTATATTGATTGTCGGGATTTTACGATGCGCTCAATAAACGATCACCCAAAACAGGCGCAGGCACGTCAATGAGCAGGATGCATGTACAAGCCTGCCCGTTCATTCTTTACGAGCGGAAAATCTTGACAGTGACATTAACGGCTGGGTCGAGCCGGGAACGCTGCAATCGGAACGGAAGCGATTGCGCTTCCCGGCATTTTCATGATGATTTTATTTAATATTACGAAAATTAAGATAATGGATCAATCTTTTTTTTGAATAATTTGTCATTTAGCGACAATCGTCGATTTTTCATTGCCTTACCATTCTCCGGGTATTCCGGTTGCCTGTTAAGATTGATAATTTGTGAATTCAGCGATTGTAGTTGGCAGTTTTAGCTCTCACGGTAACGGATTAAATATAAGGGGGAGGGTTGGACATTGGTGACCCCTGGGTAAAAAAATATTTATTTTATGAAAAGGATTCGAGGCGAATTAAAGTAAACTAAAGTGACTAAAGTGGTTGAGGGAATTTTTGAGAAATTTTAATGTGCTGTGACCATTTTCAATGGTCAAGGTTTGAGCACCAGGTGTTGCAGTTGATCGCCAATTTGAATATCAACGATACATCCGGATTTGCCGGTATTCAGGATGTAAGCCGCGCCGCCAGTCAACACATCGATGCGGCAGGCGCTATCCGCTGGCATGTCAACAGGATACACAACGCCGATATTTTCGATGAATTTCACTTCAAGTGCATCCAATTCCAGGTGATAATGCATTTTTCCCGGTTCAATTTGGGTCGTGCCAGGGAATAGCGGAAAGGTGTTATCGTCGCGGATTTCAAATAATGCGCCTTGCTTTTTCGGCGAATGCGACAGGTTCGCACAGCACAAAATGTTCCCGATAATAACACAATCGACGCCGCTCTCGGTAACCGCGTGCTGCCATTGCCGCGTATTTGCTTCCGTATGCGGCTGATTGGGACAGATCAACGTCATCAATTCGCCTGCGACATCGCCTTGCTGAATTGTCTGTGGCGAATCCAAGGCACTGAGCACCAGGTTATCGGAAACCGCGCGCCAGACATCGAAATAGTGCCGGTTGTGGTAGAGCGTTTTCCCGCTGCCTTTAAAAATCAGGCTCAACTGGTCATCGATGTTGACCCATGCCGGGTGATCGAGGTTGCATAAGACGTCCTGCTCCTGTGTTTTGGCAGGATATCCCCGGAATGTTTTGTGACCATCAGGAAAATAGAGTGTTCTAAGGGCGATACCACCGGATTTGGCGAAGGCATAGCGCTCATTGATGATATTCAAGCAGCCCTGTCGAAGCGATTTGAGCGTGACGGTTTCCCGGGCAATCAATCGCTCGATCACCAGGCTGTTTCCGTCGGGCAGCGAGGCGAAAAATACATTTTGGCGAATGCTATCCTGAGCCAGGTCTTGAATGAGGAGTACGGCAACGCGATCGCTGAATTCGAATACTTTCAAAGAGATGGGTGTGGTGCTCCGTGGACGATTTTCCACTTCGAGATTCGCCAGCATGGTTCCGAAGGCGGGTCCGATGAGCATGGTTCCTTCGGTTGTCAGCGGCAGAATCATTGTTTGATTGCGCCAACTGATACTTGTTTGTCCGCTGCGATGTTTGTGGAAAACAGCGCCTGCGTGCGGAAAATGGCGCACGATATTCGCATGCATCTCGCTCTCTGAAGGGGGTGATTGTCCTGCTCCCATCAGGCGATGCGCCAAATACGCATCCGCGCAATCAAAAATTTGCCGTTCCCACATTAGCGCCGGATCCTGCGGACCATGACAGATAGCAGCAACCTCGGGATCGATGATTCTTCCCTCATATAATTTTTGCACACGTTCAAGTCTGTCCAGAGCCACCCGTTCGAGACCGGCAGCAGTGCGATTTTTCAGATACAGGTTGGCGGAAGCGTGCAAAAAGCAGACTGTCGGCAGAGAGAAGAAGGGCCAATCCATGCCCTGCAGGCGATGCGGGATGGCAGTGCGATCACTCAGTTGGCTGAGAATATCGTAGATCTCGCTCCGATGCCAAAAAAGTTGCGGCGGTGGTTTTTTCCCGAAAAGATGAAACGCATTGCCGATGAATCCCAGGAAATTGACCGAACACGCCAGGTAACTCGGATGAGCGATTGCGTGATTTTCGGCGAATCCATCGGGCAAAGTGGTGAAGGTTCTGTTGCACCATTCGGAGACTGTTTTGCCGTCGGCGAAAATGCCCTCATTATAATGATCTCTCGGCATGGTGCTGGTACAAAACATCCATTTTTTGGCATGTTCCGCCCAGGCTGTTGCTTTGGGGTGCTGCGCAAGAAAAAGTTGCCCGGCGGAAATGCCCTCGGCTGTCCAGGCGTTTTCTTCGGTTTGCGTGTCGTGAAACACGCCCGATCTCGGTGGCATGTTTTCGAAACGCTCGAGATAATCGAGATTAATATCAATCAGCATCTCCCAGGTTTCATCATCCAGAATTTCGCGCAAAAGCGCTGCGGTGACATTGAGAATATGCAATGTTCGCCCGCACTGGCTCTCACGGAAAAAGCCCTGCCCTTTTTCGCCCCATTTCGTGTTTTCTGGCTCGGGACGTCCCATCCCTTTTGCCGGGCGCACGCAGTCAGCGGGTCCGGTGTCGTGGGTGAAACAGAGATATCGAAGACCTTTGCGGGCAGCGTGCCGCAATTCATCCCGGCTGAAGCCCGTCATCGCTGCATCGTATTCGGGCGACGTCGCCGCCAGAGCCAGAATTTTAATCACATTGGCAGTCATCTGTCCGTACCAGAAAACGCCGCCGAAAAAATGACCGCAATCGGGTCGAACCGACCACTCGTTGAAATAGGTCATGGCAAATGGGATCCAGCGCTGCATGATGATGAGATAACGGCGACTCATTTCATTTTCATCTGCCGGTAGTTGTATGGAATCGAATGGAAACAGGATGCTCGATCGTGAGGGACTCATTATTCGCCTTCCTTTCAAAATTGACTGCGTACTGCTGTTTCTGAATCAGGGGAATCAGTGCAGAAATTGAAAGGCTATGATATACATATTGTGGGAAAATGTCAAGGGAAATTTCCGAAAAAAGGAATGGCTCAATTATCGGCAGTACAGTTTAACCTTTCAAAGGTTCAGAACCTTTGAAAGGTTACTCAGGCTAATTCTTTTCCAATAGCTGAAGGATTTCCAAAAAAAATTTGCTCAAAAAAAAGCTGACACATTGCTGTGCCAGCCCGGGGGGTTGAAGAGAAGCGAAATTTTAAAGAATGCGTGAATTCATTTTACCTTGCGCCACCGACCCTGAAACTGCCCTGCACGGGTTCCGGCATCTCCGGTTTTCCACTGCCCTTTGAAATCACCAGCGTGTCTCAGGTTACGTTCAACCCAGTAGCCTTCAAAATTGCCCTGGTGTTCATCAGCACCTTTGTTCCAGGTTCCGGCGAGTAATCCGTTAAAGCGACCGCTCAGCGTAATCCATTTGCCGAACATAACTTTGTGACCGGCTTTGTTGATGCCCCAGATTCCTTTGAGGTAACCGGCATGCGTACCGATGCTGTTGATCCAACGTCCTTTGAAACCGCCGCCGGTGGAATCGGTTCGAATCCATCGACCTTCCAGAAATCCGCCTGCAAACGGTATTAACGATTTTTTGCGGCTTTGAATTGAAATTTCATCACCTTCATTGCCAACCGGTTCCAGCAAATCCAATGAATCGAGTTCATCGAAAGTGAATGTACGGGAATAAGCGCCAGCCGTTAGCGTAAACTCACCGGCGATGTCGGTCGTATCGTTATTGATTATTGCCAGCGCCAATCCGTCGAAATGCGGTTGTGTAACGGATTCCCATTCCACGGTTTTTCGATCTGGACGCGGCAGCAATTTATCTGCGCCTTCAAACCGGATTTTTCTCAAAATAACCAGCGTGCCTTTGTTGACCACGGCGCTGCCAGACCAGTCGGTAGGGCTGGAAGCGGTTGAATCCCATTGAAGTCTGCCCCATTTGATGCGCAGAAAATAGACATCGATGGAATCAGCGTTGAGGTCGGCTTCAACTGCGGGATCGGATTCGATTAAATCGGAAACAGCTTCATCTTCACCGAATTCGGTTGCGAGTGATTCATCTCCGAATGCCGCGGCTTCGTCGGCGGTGTTATAACCTCCGAACTCAAGATCCAGTTGCGAGGTTTCCGGCTCCTCTTTCGGATCATCGACAGCATCCTCGGGTGAATCGAAAATACATCCATTGACAGCGAACATCAGCATCAAGCCGATAGCGAGCATTGTAAGTAGGGATGAGCGAAACATAATGAACCTCCTTTTAATGTGAACAAATTATTTTGTGAAAGTCTGTTCTGTATTAGCGAATTAAATTTCGCCCAGCCTTCAGGCAAACCCGGTGCCAAATTTGTTTTGTAAAGCCTATGATTATGATATTAAATGAGTTATTGGATGCTGAAAAATTTCCGGGAACATGGTGAAGCTGTACCTGGAGCAGCAGGTTGATTTAAAATGTGAACCTATAGGTACACAGAGGATTAATTTTGGCAGGCACAAAAAAGGTTTGATGCAGCGATGCATCCTGGGCACAGAGCATCGCAGTCAGCTTGATTTCACTGTTTTTTGAATGAGCCATTTGTCCGCCAGAACCAGAGCAGTCATGGCTTCCAGGACTGGGATGATGCGCGGCAGAATGCAGGGATCATGGCGCGACCCCGCAGGGAGTTGAAACAGGCGCGGTTGACCGTTGCGGTCGACTGTTTGTTGAGCTATCATAATACTCGGCGTTGGCTTCACAGCCACCCGGAAAACAATCGGCATCCCGTTTGAAATTCCGCCCAGAATCCCGCCCGCATGATTGGTTTTGGTAACCAGATGATCGTTCTGGCGGATGAATTGATCGTTATACTGGCTTCCCTGCATGTGGCAGACATCGAAGCCGGCGCCAAATTCGATCGCTTTGACCGCACCGATCGAGAGCATGGCTTTTGCCAGATCCGCATCTAATTTATCGAACACGGGATCGCCCAAACCGGTCGGAACATTCAAAGCGGTGACTTCGGCTTTTCCGCCAACCGAATCACCAACTGCTTTTAATTTCAGGATAAGCGATTCCATTTCCGGAGCACAATCCGGATCGGCGCAACGAACGCTATTTTGTTCGATCGCTTCAAAATCAACACGCCGGGTTTGAATATCGCCTATCTGAATGACATACGCATAGATTTGGGCACCGATTCCGGCTAGCAGCTTTTTGGCAATCGCACCTGCCGCGACGCGGGCGGCGGTTTCCCTGCCCGACGCGCGACCGCTTCCGCGATAATCCCTGAATCCATATTTTTGATCGTACGTGAAATCGGCATGAGAAGGGCGGTAGATATCTTTCATCGATTCATATTTGGATGAATCAGCATCTTCGGTGAAAATGACCAGCGAAATTGCCGTGCCGGTCGTTTTGCCATCGAAGACACCGGACATGATGTGCACCCGATCCGTTTCTTTGCGCTCGGTGGTTAACTTGCTTTGTCCGGGTTTGCGCCGATTCAATTCCTGCTGAATTTCCTCCTCAGAAATCGCCAGTCCTGACGGGCAGCCATCGATAGTTGCACCAATGCCTTTTCCGTGCGATTCCCCCCAGGTTGTAATCTTGAAAAGCGTACCGAATGAGTTACCTGCCATCGTAATCCCTCAGTTTCTGGTTCCCAAACTCCCGTGTTCTTCAAAATTTAGTAAATGACTGGCTGCAAATCTACCTGATTTTATCCAGCGGGATATCCACAATTTCAAAGCTCTCCCAGCCGGTGAAATCAAAGTGCCACCATTCCGTTTTCAGTTGCTTAAATCCATGATTTTCCATGACTCGCTTGAGCAATTCCCGATTCGTGCGGGCAATAGCGCTGCAATCTTCCGCATTACTATGGGCGCGCTCGGAGAAATCATCAAATTCAGTCGGCAATTCCAACTCCTTTCCGGTGCTGTCAACAAGTGTCACATCCACAGCGGCGCCCCGATTATGCCTGGAACCGATTTTCGGATCCGCAACGTACCTTGAATCCGGCAGGATTTCCCAAAAACGCTTTTGTACCGACAGCGGTCGATAGCCATCGAAAACCTTCAATCCCAATCCCATCGATTTGAGTTCGCGCTGAACTGCAACGAGACTTTCAGCCGGTGTTTGTCGCAGCGCAACCTTTGCCAGCGGATACACTGCCTCGCCTGTAAAATTATTTTCCGTCGCGTACCGAACATCGATTACGAAGGTTGAATCCAGCCGCGTGATGTCGATAAATCCAGCCTGGCGATCGTTTTTACAGAAAAGCAGCAATAGAGCGAAGAACAGTATGAGACGGCTGATAGTCATAGCGCAGGCTCCCCGCGAATGTTCAATTGAATAAAATCCATAGTTCCCGGTGCGAAACAAAACAGAGCTTCGCGGACCTTCATTGAGAAACGTACAAAATTTTAAATTGTCAGAAGATAACCAATTCAACTGATAATGTCAATAGACAAACGGTTAAATATTGTGCGTGATTTTCGGGTCCGGTGTTTAAACGATCACCAGATTTCTGTAATCGCTCAGGTGCTGGCTCCCGAACTCCCGTCTGGGAACCCTGGGGCATTGCAAACCATATAAAGAACCAATAGTTGAGCCATTACTTGGGTTTTCATTTTTCACTTGACTTTTATTCCGGGAACAGGGATATTGTCTAATATCCTTGCGACCCTTTTGGCTGTCGAAAAATTTTTATTGAGGAGCAATTCGATTGGGCATGCGTGAATTGCTATTCCGAATAGTGGAAATTGGGAACGGCGCCAAAGCAAGGTTTAGCACTCCTGGCTTTTTTTCGGGGCGGAATTTTTGACAGTTTGGATAGGCGAAGATTTTTAGCGAGAAACCTTAAAACCGGAGATATCTGATGGCTTGTAACCTGTTTTTCAGGGCTTGCGTCTTCTTTCTGCTATATCCCATTTCGGGCGCGACGGTTGAGTACCGCGATATTATGGTTTTTGCGCGCGACGGTACCGCACTGGCAACTTGTTACAGCAAGCCGGAAGGAGACGGTTCTTTTCCGGTCATTCTTATCCGAACGCCTTATAATCGGGCGATATGGTGGAAAGAGGATAGTCTTTCCAGGGCGTCGGCGTGGAATCGTGAAGACTATGCGGTTGTGGTTCAAAACATACGCGGCTCAGGGAACAGTAGAAGGCAACTCTGTCAAAATAGCCTTTATACTTGAAAATCACAGGAAGAGCAATGAGCAAAAAATTACTGGAAAAACTCAATAAA
>JAFGMA010000014.1 GCA_016927835.1 Candidatus Zhuqueibacterota bacterium
GGACAGCTTCCCCAATTCGCGACTGTGGGTCTGCCTGACGGTGCTGTCCGCGAATCCAAAGAACGCGTCAATGCTGCGATCAAAAATTCAGGATTCACATTTCCTCAAAAAAGAGTGACTATCAATCTCGCGCCCGCTGATATCAAAAAGGAAGGCTCGGCGTTCGATTTGCCCATGGCAATCGGCATTCTGGCGGCTATGGGTCAGGTTGCCGAAGAAAGGCTCAACGATTATGTCCTATTAGGCGAATTGTCACTCGATGGCAGTCTGCGCCCGGTTCGAGGTGCACTTTCCATCGCGGTGACCGTGAAAAAAGAGGGTAAAAAAGGCATTCTTCTGCCCAGGGAAAATGCCTGCGAAGCAGCGATTGCCCAGGAGCTTGAAATCCATCCCATTGAAAATTTAATGCAAGCGGTGAATTTTCTAAACGGTTTGAACCAGCCCGAACCATTCCGGGTGGATTTACGGGAAGTTTTTTCCGAAAGATCAAATTACCTGGTCGATTTCCAGGATGTCAAAGGACAGGAACATGTCAAGCGTTCATTGGAAGTCGCTGCCGCCGGTGGGCACAACATCATCATGATCGGACCGCCTGGCTCAGGCAAAACCATGCTCGCCAAGCGGATTCCGACGATTCTACCCGATTTAACACTTGAAGAGGCGCTGGACACCACAAAGATCTATTCGGTCGCTGGTCACCTGCCCCCGGATACCGCCCTCATCGCAACACGACCTTATCGCTCACCGCACCACACTATTTCCGACGCAGGGCTGATCGGTGGCGGAAAAATTCCGCGTCCCGGCGAAGTCAGTCTGGCGCATCATGGGGTGCTTTTCCTGGATGAGCTTCCGGAATTTAAAAAAAATGTCCTCGAAGTGATGCGGCAACCGCTCGAAGATGGTAAGGTAACGATATCGCGCGCCATGCTCTCGCTGACTTACCCGGCGCAATTTATGCTGGCGTCGGCGATGAATCCCTGTCCCTGCGGCTATGCCACTGATCCCAATAACGAATGCTCGTGTACGCCGCAACAAATACAGCGCTACCTGGCAAAAATTTCAGGTCCGCTGCTGGATCGGATCGACATACATATCGAGGTGCCGTCGGTAAAATACAAGGAATTATCCGGCAAAACACTGGGTGAATCATCCGCACAAATTCGGATGCGCGTCAAAAAAGCCCGCGAAGTGCAGTTGGAGCGTTACCGGAACAAGAAAGACATCTTTTGCAATGCCCGAATGGAATCAAAGGATATCCGCAAATACTGCCAGATCGATGAACAGGGCAATAACCTCCTCAAAATTGCCATTACGCGATTGGGACTTTCTGCCCGCGCCTATGATCGAATTTTGAAGGTTGCACGAACCATTGCGGATTTAGAGGGAAGTGCGGACATTAAATCGGAATACATCAGCGAAGCAATCCAATACCGCAGCCTGGACCGCAGCGTCAACATATAAATTCGCTGTGCGGGAAAATTTTCCTGAATCTTCCCCGGCGATTTGGGGTAAAATCACTGATAAAGCAAATTTTCATCAATGGAGAGGATACATTCTAATGTATAAAACTATCAAAGTTCATAAAAAAAATAGTGTTACAGTCGTCGAAGTCCTGGAAAGACGAATTTACCTGATGGTCACAGAGATCTTCAAGGAGGAATTATTATCGGTGATCGAGCAGGGCAACCACAATTTAGTTATCGATCTGAAAAATGTTGCGGTGATGAATAGCGCAGGATTGGGCGTGCTCATCCTTTCGAGAGATATTCTAACGAAAAAACAGGGAATTATCAAACTGTCCAATCTGCAATCCCTGATGCATGAAATCTTCAGCCGGATGAAACTGGATACAATATTTGAATTGTACGCGACGCCGGAAGATGCCCTGGCGTCATTTTAATTTCCGCAACGAAAATATGCGAAGGGCGAGACACTCAATCAGGCTTGACAGGAACCATTCGGACCGATTTCCGCAGTTGCAGCGTCTTCCCATAATCAATCAACAGACTCACCCCATACAGCAGCGCCGGAATGGTACACAAACTCATCTGTCAAATCATTCTAATGTTTGAAAATAGCTTCTCATCACAGGCTGGCACACACCGGTGCATCCCAGTAGTTATGTAAATTCCTGATTTTGGGTGTTGAAAGAGTGCTTCTTGCAGCTTATGTTCGGCAATGAATTCTAATGCGCAGACATCTTGCGGGGGTAAAAGACTGAAGCGGCGACATGCGGACAAAAAAAATCCCTGCAAGTTAACGAGGATTATAGAGAACCGTCTCTGACACGGTGGGCACCTGCCTGAACGCTTTTTACTTCCACTGCTTCTCCCAAGGGGAATCTAACGAGGCCTGTAATACACGTGCAGAACAAAGCTCCCATATTATTAGTGTTGGCTCTTTATAATTGCCTGTCAACTATGCAGGGAGTATTTTTGATTATTATCACGCCTTCAATAAAGCAAAAATTTTTGAAAAAGTCAAGCGAAAAAACATAATCAGCTTTAAAAATTTTCTCCTCAAATTCACAACATAATGAAATATAGAATTTTAACAATCGACAAAAATTTTAAGTCCAGAGGAATCAAAAAAGAAACATGCGCAACCCTGATAGTTATCATACAAACAATCAGTTCTTGCTGGATTAACAGTCGATTCAAAATTTCGAAATCCTATTCAATCTCTTTTAAATTTAATTAGTTAGGTTTTCATGATTTTTGAACTCATTGGTGTTACGGAGGCAGGAATATTCTGCCATATAACTATCATTTACATACCAATTTTCACCGGAGCTGGTTCTGCTTTTAAAGAATAAAGCGCTGAATTTCGGTGGTTTCGAACTTCTTAGCCAAGTAACGTGTATAGTTTTTATAACATCGGGTTGATCTGATGCTACACCTTCATTCATCAGATTGGCACTAAAATCTCATCTGTAGCGCAGGCATGAACCGCACATTCCATTTTTCAGCAAATGATTAAAATTCTTGCGTTTCATTCAAACACCAAATAGGGCAAAATTTTCTTTGTTTTTTTAATTAATTTTATTATATTCATTAATTCAAAATTTTGTATCTAATGATAATCAATTGAATAAGTTAAAGGATTAATTGGGCGCCGGAGATGCAAATGAGTGAAAAACAAATCGAAAAAATTTACAATTCAAAAATCGTTGAGGACAAATGGTATCAAAAGTGGTCTGAAAACGGCTATTTTCATGCTGACGCGATACCCGGGAAAGCGAAATACTGCATCGTGATCCCCCCACCGAATGTGACCGACGTTTTGCACATGGGACATGCGTACAACAATACGATCCAGGATATCCTTATCCGCTATCACCGGATGATAGGGGCAGAATCGCTCTGGTTACCTGGAACCGATCATGCTGGTATCGCCACTCAAAATGTCGTTGAAAAGCGCCTGCGTACTTCCGAAAAATTATCACGCCACGACCTGGGTCGCGAAAAATTCGTCGAGCGCGTCTGGGAATGGCGGAAAAAATATGGTGGTATTATCATTCAGCAATTGAAAAAATTGGGCTGTTCCTGCGATTGGGCACGCGAGCGTTTTACAATGGATGATGGATTATCACGCGCCGTACGTGAAGTATTTGTAAGACTTTATCGTAAGGGATTGATTTACCGGGGAACCTATATTATCAATTGGTGCCCCCGCTGCCATACAGCTTTGTCCGATGAAGAAGCCATTCATCAGGACCATGCTGGCAAGCTCTGGTACATCAAATATCCGCTGAAAAATAGCAGCGATTATATCACTGTGGCAACAACTCGCCCCGAAACCATGCTGGGCGACACCGCTGTTGCCGTCAATCCAAATGACGTTCGATACAAGAATTTCATTGGCAAGACTGTCATTCTGCCGGTTATCGAACGGGAAATCCCGGTGATTGCCGATGAAATCGTTGATTCGAGTTTCGGCACCGGCGCCGTCAAAGTGACCCCTGCGCACGATCCCAACGATTTTGAAATTGGAAAGCGCCATCAGTTGCCTGAAGTCAATGTGATGAATGGCGATGGCACAATGAATGAAAACGCCGGCAAATATAACAGCGTCGATCGCTTTGAATGCCGAAAGGCATTGGTTGAAGAACTCTCTCAAAAATCATTACTCGAAAAAATCGAAACGCATCAACACGCAGTTGCTCACTGCCAACGCTGCGATACCATTTTGGAGCCATATCTGTCAGAACAGTGGTTTGTAAAAATGAAGCCGCTGGCAAAGCCGGCAATCGAAGCGGTCAGGCAAGGCAAAATCAAATTCCACCCGGAAAAATGGACAAAGGTTTATTTTAACTGGATGGAAAACATTCGCGATTGGTGCATCTCACGGCAACTGTGGTGGGGACATCGTATTCCGGTCTACTATTGCCAGGATTGCGGCGAAATGATGGTTGAACTGGACGAACCGGCAGCCTGCTCGAAATGCAATAGCACGCACCTGAAACAGGATGAAGATGTGCTGGATACCTGGTTTTCTTCCTGGCTGTGGCCCTTCTCGACCATGGATTGGCCCGAGAAATCACCGGATCTGGCGTACTTTTATCCCACGGATACACTGGTTACCGCGCCGGATATAATTTTCTTCTGGGTTGCCCGCATGATAATGGCAGGGCTCGAATTCATGGGCGATATCCCTTTCCGCGATGTCTATATTCATGGCGTCATTCGCGATGAAACGGGTCGCAAAATGAGCAAGTCGCTTGGCAATGGAATAAATCCGTTGGAGATGGTGGAAAAATACAGCGCCGATGCCGTCAGATTTTCATTGCTGATGCTGTCTTCCGAAGGGCAGGATATCAACCTTTCCGAACGTAACTTTGAACTTGGGCGCAATTTTTCGAATAAATTATGGAACGCTTTCCGCTTCCTGGCAATGAATTTGGATGGAGAGCAAGAATTCATCGGGGACGACCTGCCGAAGGATTTCGACCAAAAAGCGGATATCGCTGATCGCTGGATAGTTAGCCGGTTCAATTCAACACTCGCGCGCATCACCGATGATTTGGAACATTTCAAGCTCAACGATGCCATTGTCGTGCTCTACGGATTTTTCTGGCGGGAATACTGCGATTGGTATCTTGAACTCATCAAGCCGCGGCTCTACGGCGATGATGCGAATGTCAAAAAATTTGCCTTACATATCGCGCTGACCATCATGCGCGGCTTGCTAAAAATGCTCCATCCTACGATTCCGTTTATCACGGAAGAACTCTGGCAATATTTCAAACGGGATGACGAGGATTTACTCCTCGTTTCCGGTTGGCTAAAAAGCGATGCCGCGCTCATAAACGAAGCCGCTGAGAAAAAGTTGAATTTCATGCAGGAGATCATTGCTGCCATCCGAAATATTCGGGGCGAAATGAATGTACCGCCGCACAAAAAAGCGAATATCCTGGTGAATGGAGCGAATAAGCAGCTTTTGGATGTCATCCGGCAACACGCAACATACATCAAATCGTTGGCTGGCGTTGATGAAATCGAAATCGGTACCGCAATTAAAAAGCCCAAATTAGCCGCCAGCGCTGTCGTCGGAGAGATTGAAATATTCGTTCCGCTGGAAGGACTTATTGATATCGAAATCGAAAAAAACCGGCTTCGAAAAGAGATCGCACGGCTCGAAAAGCAACTCGTCGGACTCACCCAAAAGCTGCAGAATCCGAATTTCCTGAATAAAGCGCCAGAGGATGTTATCGAACGCGAGCAGCAGAAAAAAGCCGACTGGGAAAAAAGTCTCGAAAAGTTTAAATCCAACCTGTCCACAATCGACGCTTGAAATTGATACGGCAACCAGTGCTTGTTTTAATAGGTGTTGCAGTCCGGTTTGCGAAATAAAAAAATTTTTATCACGCATTCATTTAATCGAGGAGATTGAAAATGAAAGGAATATTCAATATCTTCATCATAGCGAGTTTATTTATCGCGACTTCGGGAACTGTATGGTCACAAAATTCAGAAATGACGCTCACCGTTTACAACGATGATTTGGCGCTCATCAAAGATGTGCGGATAATGGCTCTGGAGAATGGCGTGCGCAGCGTCAAATTCTCCGATGTCGCAGCCCAAATTGATCCCACATCCGTGCATATCAAGTCCCTGACCGCGCCTGAAAAAGTATCGGTGCTCGAGCAAAATTACGAATTCGACCTGGTGGATGTTGACAAACTTATGCAAAAATATATCGATCAGGAGATCAAAGCTTATACCAAGGAAAAAGTTTACGCGGGCACGCTGTTGAGCGCGGGACAGAGTGATATCATGTTGAAGGAAGGTTCGGGCAATATACGCGTCATCAACCGGCGCACGATACTCGATGTCGAATTTCCTTCGCTGCCCGAAGGACTCATCACCCGCCCGACACTCGTCTGGCTGGTGCAAAGCCAGAAAAGCGGCGATCACCGAATGGAACTCAGCTATTTGACTTCGGGCATAAACTGGCATGCCGAATATGTGGCGGTTAGCAAACAGAACGATACCCGACTCGAAATCTCGGGTTGGGTTTCCATTGACAATCGGTCGGGCGCAAGCTACGAAGATGCCAAACTGAAGCTCGTAGCGGGCGATATTCACCGCGTCAAACCGCCAACTCCCAGGATTAGCGCCGAAACAGCATTTTTGGCAAAAGCCACCGCTGCGCCGCAATTCGAGGAAAAATCATTTTTCGAATATCATATGTATACGCTGCAGCGACGGGCGACAGTCAGGAATAATCAGATCAAACAAATTTCCCTGATCCCGTCTACTCAGTGCACCGCAAAAAAAGTGTATATTTACGATGGTGGTCGGGATAATAAAAATGTCCGTGTCAACCTGGAATTTATCAACAGCAAAAAGGACGGGCTGGGGCTTCCGCTTCCCAAAGGTAAAATTCGAGTTTACAAAGAGGACGACGATGATCACTCCCTCGAATTTATTGGCGAGGACGCAATCGACCACACCCCGCGCGATGAAAAAATAAGAGTATTCGTGGGCAACGCCTTCGATATTGTTGGCGAACGCAAACAACAGGATTACAAGAAGCTGGGCAAAGAGGCGCGCGAAGAAACCTGGCAAATCCAGCTCAGAAATCACAAAGATGAAGCGGTTAACGTTACGGTAGTGGAACACGTCTACGGTGACTGGGAAATCAGGCGCAAAACGCATAACATCGCCCGCCAGGATGCGAATACGATCGAGTTCGAGGTTCCCGTGGCAAAAGACGCCGAAGCCGTGCTGGAATACGTGATTTTGTATCGCTGGTAGGATGATGAAGGCACACCTGTTACGCCAATCAATTCTCAGGGCGTTACATATTTTATTCAGCGGGAGGAATAGTGTGGAGGATGTTTCAAGAGATTTTGCGTCGTTGATTAGAAAAAGGCTGAAAAAGAATTGAAAAAGATAATGTTATTCGGCTCGTATGCAAGAGGCGATTTTTCACATCAGTCGGATTACGATATGCTAATCCTCGTTAAACATAAAGATAAAACGACACAGGATGATATACTTGATGCAAGTGTTAAGATAATGGACACGTATTGTGTGCTGATTGGCAGCATCGTTTATGACGAGCGAGAATGGGAAACAAAAAGATATTATCCGATCTGCCTGAATATACGAAGAGAAGGGATTGAAATTTGAATCGATCATTCAACCGGATATAACGCGCCTTTAAAACCATAAATCAGGATTCACTGGCTCAATCAACTTTTAAGCAATTATTGAAATAAATTCATTGCAGCAAACAGACAAAAATCCACTCGATTCACCGGTTCAATTTTTAAAAGGTATCGGAGATAAACGAGCGGAGATACTCAGACAAATCGGGATTCATTCCATTCGCGATTTTCTGTATTATTTTCCCCGGCGCTGGCTGGATCGAAGCAATATCACCCAGATCAAAGATCTGCGACCGAATGCCGAAGCCACCGTTGTCGCCCAGGTTGAAAGCTGCGGTATTGCACAGGGACGAAAAAGCAGGTTCATTGTCAACCTGTTCGATGGCACCGGATTCATGACCTGCGTCTGGTTTAACCGCCTTACATTCTGGAATAAAATTTTCAGCGCCGGCGAAACCATTGCGTTCAGTGGCAAAGTCGGCTATTATGGCGGACTTCAAATGGTGCATCCAGATTTCGATAAGCTCTCCGATGACGATTCGGAGAACCAGGCAGACCAGTTTCTTCACACCGGGATCATCATCCCGCTCTATCCGTCTTCGGAAGAACTGAGTCGCGTCGGATTCGATAGCCGGGGATTCCGCCGCATCATGAAGACGGCTTTGCGAATTCACGGGCATGAAATCGAAGAAACGCTCTGGGATGATATTTTAAAAAAACGTGCGCTTATGCCCCTGCCAGAGGCGATCAAGCAAATTCATTTTCCGGCGGACCAGCAGTCGCTTGAAAATGCCCGGCAACGCATCAAATATGATGAGCTTTTCTATTTGCAGCTCATGCTCGCCTATCGCAAGCGAAACATGGGCGTTCGACAAAAAGGGATTGAATTCAAAATTGTCGGTGAGAAGACGCGGAACCTGGTCGAAAAGCTGCCGTTCGAATTGACTGCGGCACAAAAGAAAGTCATGCACGAAATTCGCGCCGACATGAAGCGCGAAACGCCGATGTATCGGCTGCTGCAAGGGGATGTGGGTTCGGGGAAAACCATCATCGCGCTGATGACCATGCTCATCGCTGTCGAAAATGGCTATCAGGCAGCGTTGATGGCGCCGACAGAAATCCTCGCCGAACAGCACTATCTAACCATCCATCGCATGCTGGACGAATTGAATGTGTCCGTAGCGCTGGTTGTCGGCGCGCAAAAAAAAGCTGTTCGCGATAAGCTGCTGCACGGTATTCGGTTCGGCGACATCGAAATCGTCATCGGCACCCACGCCTTGATCCAGGAAGGCGTCGAATTCCAGCGCCTGGGCTTGATCGTGATCGATGAACAGCACCGGTTCGGTGTGATTCAACGCCAAACGCTTCGCGAAAAAGGATTGAATCCGGATGTGCTGGTCATGACAGCAACGCCCATTCCGCGAACGCTTTCAATGACGCTTTACGGTGATCTGGATGTTTCGATCATCGATGAATTGCCAGGTGGGCGCCTGCCCGTCAAAACCGTCTGGCGCTATGCTGATAAACGGAAAGAAATTTATAAATTTATACACGATCGCGTAGCCAAAGGTCAACAAGCGTACATCGTGTTCCCCCTGGTTGAAGAGTCGGAAAAAATAGATCTAAAAGCAGCGACCGAAAATTATGAGCAATTATCGACTGGTATTTTCGCCGATTTAAAGGTGGCGCTCCTGCACGGACGTATGAAAAATGAAGAAAAAGAAGCCGCAATGGACGCATTCAAAAAAGGGGACATCCGGATTTTGGTCACCACGACCGTTATAGAAGTCGGCGTCGATGTCCCGCAGGCGACGATTATGCTGATCGAACATGCGGAGCGCTTCGGATTAACTCAATTGCACCAGCTTCGCGGGCGCGTGGGTCGGGGCAGCGAGCAATCCTATTGCATCCTGATCGCGGAACCGCAACTCTCAAATGAAGGTTTAAAACGCCTTCAGACCATGGCGAAAACGAACAACGGATTCGAAATTTCAGAAGTGGATCTGCAAATTCGCGGTCCGGGTGAATTTTTCGGCACAAAGCAGCACGGATTGCCCGAACTGAAATTAGCCGATATATTGAAAGATCAGAAATTGCTGAACCAGACCCGAGCGGATGCTTTCGAACTGGTTTCAACCGATCCGCAGTTGCTGGCAGAAAATGTCGCCCCGGTGCGCCGGCATTTCGTCGATTTTTATCAGCAGAAATATGGATTGGTTCACGTGGGATAAGCAGGCTTTCCAGTTGAACAACTAATGAAGCTTTTGATTACCGAACCTGTGCCCGAAAAAGGAATCGACAACAGTTTGACTAATCGGAATTTTATTATGGAGTGCATACATGACGACGCAGTATACGCCCGAACAAATGCATAGCGCGCTATTTCTCAACCTGGTTATTTCGCTTCAAGCGGCGGCATACCAGCAAATGGGTAAAATGAAAAATCCCGCCACGGATAAAGTCGAAAAAGACATGGACCAGGCGCAAATGAGTATCGATATGATCGCCATGCTTAAAGCCAAAACTCAAGGAAATTTGTCAAAAGAGGAGGGCGAATTTATTTCCCAGGTGTTGCGCGAATTGCAAATGAATTATGTTGCAGAGTCGAATAAGGAGCAGTCGGCACAATCCAAATCTGATGCCGGGAAAAGCGAGCAGAATGACAGCAAACAGGATGCACAGAGCTGAATATGGCATCGAATAAAAACCAATCCACCCGGCAAAATTGGGAAAAATTCTGGGATGACAAGCAACAGGTAGAAGACGTCTATGATAATGCCGAACGCATCGTTTGCCGCTTGAAATCCAATGTTGATTTGAAAAACAAAAAAATCCTCGAGGTCGGAGCCGGCACCGGGCGCGATAGTCTGATGCTGCACGAAGCCGGCGCAACAGTATACGTTCTCGATTATGCCGACAATTCTTTGAAAATTATCAGCAGGCTATGTCGGGAAAAGCAGCTTAAAATCCACCTGATCCAGGGTGATGCCTTTAAGCTGCCGATCGCGGATGATTCTTTCGATATTGTGTTCCACCAGGGATTGATCGAGCATTTCCAGGATCCGCTACCAATTTTGCAGGAAAATTTCAGAATCCTTAAACCCGGCGGAATGCTCCTGGTCGATGTACCGCAGAGGTATCATATTTATACGATTTTCAAACACATCCTTATTTTTCTCAACAAGTGGTTTGCCGGCTGGGAAACCGAATTCACCATAGGTCAATTGCAGGCATTAACGAAGCGTGTCGGCTTCGAAGTGAAACAATCCTATGGCGAATGGATGCGCCCCAGCCTTTTTTATCGATTGATGCGGGAGCTGCTTTTACAGATCAGAATAAAACTTCCGCGATACCCAAAGGGACCGGGATTTTTGCATAACTGGCGGACACGGACAAGGCAGAAGATGACAACGCATACACTCGCGCTGTACACGGGGATAGATATCGGGGTGGTCGGAATAAAAAAAATCAAAACATAGGGTTGTGCTTGAGTGGGGTATAAACTCTTAGTGATTAATTGGCAGGATATTACACATCCGCTGGGCGGGGGAGCGGAAGTGCATTTGCATCAAATTTTCCGGCGATTGGTAAAAAGGGGTCATTCGGTTACGCTGCTGTGCTGTACCTATCCCGGGGCAAAACCGGAAGAAGTCTTAGATGGCATACATATCATCCGCCGGGGAAGTCGCTCTTTTTTCAACTTCATCGTGCCATTCATGTATCGAAAACTCTGTCAGCAGCACCAATTTGATATCGTTTTTGATGATATTAACAAGATCCCCTTTTACACGCCGCTCTATGTGAGAAAGCCATTGGTAGCCATCGTACATCATTTTTTCGGATATCGTATCTTTCAGGAAACGAACCTGGCGGTGGCTTATTATGTGTTTTTGTGCGAGCGCATTGTGCCGCTCATCTACCGCAACGTTCCGTTTATCGCAGTATCTCCGAGCTCTACCAATGAGCTCGAAGCAATGGGAATTGAGCGGAATCGAATCGAAATCGTGCACAATGGTGTCGATTGCCGGCACTACCAACCGGGATTGCATCCTAAAAGCGATGTGCCGCTGATTGGGTATGTCGGGCGAATCAAACGCTACAAGAGCGTCGAACACATCATTCTCGCCATGGAAAAGGTGGTGCAGGCGATCCCGGCGGCGGAACTGGTAATCGTCGGCGACGGGGATAACCTCGATGCATTGAAACGAATAACCGCAGAACAGCATTTAACCGGGAAGGTACATTTCACGGGCGCAGTAAGCGAGGAGGATAAAATCAGGTATTTCAATAAAATGTGGGTATCTGTGAATCCGTCCCCGAAGGAGGGTTGGGGCATCGTCGTCATCGAAGCCAATGCGTGCGGCACTCCGGTCATCGCAGCCGATTCACCGGGATTGCGCGATTCGGTTTCCGATGGCGTGTCAGGCTATTTATATCCTTATGGCAATATTGAAAAACTTTCGGAAAAACTCATCCGGCTGCTTAATGATCGATCAGAGCGGGAGCGCTTATCCCGACAAGCTGTCAAATGGTCACAACAGTTCGATTGGAATGTCTCAGCCGAAAAAACAGAACGATTGATCGAAAACAACCTTTTTGATTCAAGGGAGGCTTTGCATGTTTCTTAAGAAGGGCTTTAATCGATTGATGGCATTGCTCGTTTTTGCCATTTCACTGGTAACCTATTTACGAACGATCGCTCCGACAACGAGTTTTTGGGACTGCGGTGAGTTCATCACCTGTTCGTATATTCTGGGCGTGCCGCATCCGCCTGGTGCACCGCTGTACCTGCTCATCGGTCGAATTTTCTCGATGATACCTTTTGCCGAAGATATCGGGCTGCGAGTCAATTTGATTTCCGCCATCACCAGCGCGCTCACGGTGATGCTGGGCTATCTCATCATCGTTCGATTCATCACACTGTGGCGCGGCGCTCCAAAGTCAACTGAGGATCATTTCATTTTGTACGCCAGCGGCATCATCGGCTCACTGGCATTTGCCTTCACCTACACATTCTGGTTCAATGCGGTGGAAGCCGAAGTTTACGCCATCAGTATGTTTTTCACTGCCATCGTGGTCTGGCTGGCGCTGGTTTGGTATGAAAAAGCCGATGAACCGGGCAGCAGCAGGTACTTGTTGATGATCATGTTTTGCGTCGGGCTGGCAATCGGCATCCACTTGCTGAATATTCTGGCTTTGCCGGCTATCGCCCTGGTTATTTATTTCAGGAAATTCAAACAACGCTCCGGCAGTGAATTCGCCAGCCCAATGATTTTTGGTCCTATTTTCGGAAATATACCGATACTGGGAGCTTTGGCTGAGTTCGTGGGTGGCGTCATACTGGGCGCGATTTCCTTCGGCGTTGCGCTTTTAATGTTCAAGATAATCGTGTTTGATGCATTATTTCACATTATTGGCACTATTATCCCCGGCTCAGAGCAGATTCTCCTCTTTTTTGTGCGACTGTTGTTTCCTTCGCTGCGCTCCATCGGAGAAGCCGGATTCGGTACCGCACTGGTATTTATGTTCCCGATTTACGTATTCCTCCACGTTCTGCTGCATAAGCAGAGTGAAGAGCTACGATTCTATACAGAAGGCGCTTTACTGGTGTCGCTGACATCTTTTTTGATGGTAGCAATTTACCCGGGCATTGTCAAAGGTATCCCATGGATACTGAATACAACCTCACCCGCGATTTTTGTTCCGTTCCTGATAATCATCGTCAGTTCAACCATTATTTTTTCAGCATTTTGGAATACAATCATCACCAGTATCGGGCAGTTAAAAGGGGATAAAAACTTCGAAACAGTGTCTTTTAAACTCATCGCAATGGGTATCATGACGCTTATCTTCGTTATCATCGATATCGCGGCAATGTATCGTCTGCTCATAAACGGATCACAGGTCTGGCATACATACTCTATTATCGATACGAAAATTGACGCCATCGCCGTGGGGATTATCATGATTGCGGTTGGCGTTTCCCTGGGATTCGGACTGGCGGTTTTATTGAGAAATCAAATCACGAAACTTGTATTGATCGGATCACTCGTGGTTCTTGTCGGCACCTCATCATACCTTATGATTTACATTCGTTCAGGATTGAATCCCGCCATTGATGAAAATAATCCTGAAGACACAAAGAAAATGGTTTCCTACCTGAATCGCGACCAATACGGAGAGTGGAGCATCACAGATCGCCACCGCTGGAAATCCGAGAGTCCTTTCGAATATTCCGGGCAGTTCGATTATCTCTGGCGCTACCAGATCAAACGCATGTATCTGCGCTATTTTGCGTGGCAATTCATGGGCAAAGGCACTACTTACGATAAAGATAATTATATCAAGGAAACCTTTTCACCAAACGGTCTGTATTATCTGCCATTTCTGTTGGGCTTGATCGGATTTATATACCATTTTTACAAGGACTGGCGCATGTCACTCTCTGTGCTGACGCTGTTTATAATGACGGGCATCGCCATTGTAATCTATTTAAACCAGGAGGATCCCCAGCCGCGCGAGCGGGATTATGTTTACGTTGCGTCATTCTTTGCTTTCGCCCTGTGGATAGGAATCGGGGTGACGGCAATCCTGGAATGGCTCAGCAAGGAATTTCGTCGGAATCCCGGCACAAAGCTCATATTGCAGAGCATCGCGATTCTACTCATCTTGCTGGCTGTACCGCTCAATCTTTACAGCTTCAATCGAGAAGTCAGCGACCGCACCGGCAACTACGTCGCCTTCGATTACTCATACAATATTCTGCAATCGTGCGAAAAGGATGCAATCCTGTTCACCAATGGCGACAATGACACGTTCCCGTTGTGGTTCCTGCAATACGTCTATGGTATCCGCAAGGATGTGCGCGTGGTTAATCTAAGCCTTCTGAATACGGACTGGTATATCTACCAACTAAGGGATGAAGAGCCGAAAGTGCCCATCAGTTTGGCCGATAAACAAATCGATAATATCATGCCCCGGCTCTGGCCCATTCCGGGCAGAACGGATACAGTGTATTTCGACGTGCCGCGCGATGCTTTCGACAAGGAATTGCCCGATGTCGAATTCATGCAGCTTTTCCCCTCTGACTCGATTACCAGCAAGAAGATCGGAATCAAAGTTGCCCCGACATTGCGCAGCCAGCATGGTTCAGGGTTGCGCGTTCAGGACTTGATGATTATCGATATCATCACCACCAATCGCTGGAAAAAGCCGATCTACTTTGCGGTGACCGTATCAACAAAAAATCAACTGAATTTGAGAAAATACTTGCGAATGGACGGATTGAGTTTCAAGCTGGTGCCTTCGCTGGCTGCCGGCGAAAACATCTCGCCTGAGCGGCTGGAACGCAATCTGAATGAAATTTTCCAATATCGTGGATTAAATGATCCCACAGTCTATTTCAATGAAAATATCATGGGATTGCTCACCAATTACAGGGCGGGCTACCTGCGGCTGGCAGAGTATTATCGCAAATATGGGAACAAGGAAAAAATGCTCGCGGCGCTGGATAGCATGCAGAAGCGCATCCCCGAAGAAATCATCCCCATCGATGATCTCAGGGTATTTATTCCGGTGGGTCAGCTCTATCACGAAGGCGGGCGCTCTGAAGAATACCTGAGGCGGATCAAAGTGAAAATGGAATCAGGTGAACTCAGCCCGGAATTGCTGGTAAGCATCGCCTACCGACACGTTCAGGAAAAAGAATTGAATGTCGCCTCAAAAATTGTCGAAATGATACTGCAGAGCGATTCCACCCAGAAGCAGGCGAAAATGCTTGACCAGTTGATAAAGATGGATCAAGCCAAACAACAATCCAAAGCAGATACAGCTAAAAAAGTTGTCTCAGAGGCGGATACATCGCAGTAGAGGCAGCTTTTCAGGGGAACGATTCGGGGAGACAATTTTGCCGAAAAAATTAATTGTAACGCTTATAAAAATAATCGTCAGTGCAACACTCATTTTCTTGCTGCTCCAGCAAAAAGACATGACCTTGTCGGATATTGCCCGGCAGTTGAAAACAGCATCGCTTTATTGGATTCTAATCGGCATCGTCTTATTTACATTCAGCAATTTTATGGGTTCATTTCAATGGTTTCTGCTGCTGAGAGCCAGAAATATCGAAATCTCTTTCGGCAAAACTGTCTCATTTTATTACGTGGGTTTGTTCTTTAATAATTTCCTGCCGGGATACGTTGCCGGCGACGCTTTCAGGATTTACGATATCAGCAAGTCCAGCGGCAAAAGCCCGGATGCGGTATCAACTGTGTTTTTTGACCGCTTCGTCGGATTCATCGTGCTTACGTCGCTGGCGCTGATTGCCGGTTTGATTTGGTTACGCTATATAAGGTCGACGGCAGTTATAATGACGATTCTGCTGATTTTAACCGGATGGATCGCGATTTTGATAATTTTATTCAATAACCGACTCGCACGAAAATTCAAAACGCTGCTGAGTTTGTTTTTGCCCGAAAATTTCATCCGAAGATTGCAGGATATTTACCAGAGCACCAGCGCATTTCGCAATCAGAAAAAGCTGTTGCTGACTATCACGTTGACCTCGGTTATTGTGCAGAGCTTGCGCATACTCGTACACTACGCAGCCGCGCGGGCAACGCACAATTCGCAGATCGACCTGTTTTACTTTTTTGTTTTCATCCCCATCGTCGCCCTGGCGGTCAGCTTCCCTGTTTCTATCGGCGGATTCGGAGTACGCGAACAATCCGCAGTCAATCTCTTCTGCCTGACCGGTGTCGGTGGCTCGCCAAAAGGAGTAACCGCAATGGAATTTATGGCATACCTGATCGGTATCATAAGTTCACTCGCCGGCGGGATCGTTTTTGTGTTGAGAAAAAAACATCAATCACAACAAGACGAAGAAATTACGGAACCTTCGATCACACCGGAGCTCGCCAAATAATGCCTGAAAGAAATCCAGCGAACCAGTTGTCCGATGTCTGCTGGTCAAATTAACATCACGTTCATTTGTTCCGCCAGCAGCCGAAACGACCAATGGAAACTGTTATGTACTCTTTTAAAAAACCTTTTAGATCGATTCCTGAGTTTGATTGAAACATGGTCGATGGAAATGTGCTTGTAGAGGATTCAATGTCATTAAGTCAAGTATTATTCGAGTCTGTCGGTTTTTGTCATTCCCGCTTGTTTTAAGCGGGAATCTATTATTAAAAGGTATAATGGATGCCCGATAGAAGCTTTCGGGCATGACAGAACTGGTTTAGTATTTTTTGATTTTGAATTGCTTTTTATACTTGTTACGGGTGAATTAGTAACATTACATTTTTATTCTGTCATTGCGAGGCGTTTTTTGCCGGGGGCGCCCAGCCGAAGCA
>JAFGMA010000180.1 GCA_016927835.1 Candidatus Zhuqueibacterota bacterium
AGCATTCCAATTAAGGCTGCCGTCAAAACATGTTTCGCAAATTTCATAACAGCGTCCTCCTTAAAAATTAATGATTTGTTTTGCTCTAATTTTAATTCTTGGAAAACAGATTTCAAATTGCAATTCGAAATAATTTCTTACACCCTTGACTCGACAAGGCGAGACTTTCAAATTTTGATTTTTAGATTTTGGAATTTAGCCATCGTTTGACGGACAAGTTTTGTTATCTGTAATTTATTGTCTCGTTAATATCGAGTTACTTCAACAGCACCATTCGCTTGAATTCCACAAACTTCCCTGCCTGAATCTGGTAAAAATATATGCCGGCACTGAGGTTCGACGCGTCAAATGAGAGCCTGTGTAAACCAGCATCCTCCCGCCTATCAAGCAAAGTCGCTACTTCATATCCCAGGATATTGAATACTTTGACAGTTACATGCGATGCGAATGGCAGCCCGAATTTTATGGTCGTCGATGGATTGAAAGGATTGGGATAGTTTTGCTCGACAAAGAAAGCTTCAGGCGCGTTCGATTTCTGTAATTCAACCGAAACCGGGAGCTTGAGACTTCCGCCTTCATACGAAATCGTTCCGTTCGGTCCAAGCGTAAACGGTACTGTATTGTCGAATTCTCCCGCTTTCAGTCTAAGCACACCGTTTATTGTTGTCTGCAGGGAAAGTGCCACCCCGGCTGGATTATTGATTATCAAATCGGTCACGGTTATTGGCATATTACCGCTGGTTACTTGCGCGGAGGTGCCATTAAAGCCATAGCTGGAGCCATCCTGGAGCGTCACTTCAGCAGCTATACCACTGACAATATCTGCTACCCCCCCGGCAAGAGTTGTCATTACGGTCGCTCCTTCAGTCACAATGAAAATACCATTGCCAGAAAGCTGACTGGCTCCCATATCGAGCGTGGCGCCGCTGCTTACTTCAATGGGAAGCGCCGTCAGTGTATTTCCTTCGCCTAGAGTAAGGGTTTGCGCGCCTTGCTTCATGAAGACGAATTTTGCCCCGCCGGGTGTTGCCGTGGAACTCTGCGTTGTCGCATTGGACATGGAGAAATTACCTTCGTATAAATACCATGTGGTGGTCCCACCTCCCTGCGAACCCCGGCTGATAGAGAAATTACCACCGGTCACTTCGATATTTCCATAATGATGTACAATAAAGGTTGTTTGAGCATTGCTCGTTCCCTGTACTGAGAACATGCCATCCTCAACGATAATATCGCCCATGACCGTAACGATTGAGGTGTCGGTGGCAAGAGCCGTTGTCAGATACCATCGGGCATATCCGGTATTGATTACTCTTACATCGCCGCTAATGGTATTGCAGTTCAGGTTCATATTCAGGTTGGAAAGCAAACCAGGGGTATTGAATGTCAGGCTGTAATAATCTTGATCCCTGTCTTCGGGAGCGGTCGAGGTAACGCCCGTAATCAACATATCAGAGCCTTCTTCCCATGTGGCAAGGGGCACCTTGCCTGCATCCCGATCATGTTGATATGTACCGCCATTGGAAATCGCAAGCATTTCATTGGCTTCCACGATTCCCTGGTTCACAAGCGTGCCAGTAATAGAGACTGCAATGTTGACAAATATCGAATCAGTACTTTGTATGGTTATGGTTTCAGTACCGGTTGGCGTGGAACCTATGGCTCGCCATGCCGAGCCACTATATATCTCCCAGTTCTGAGCCATACTCCAGTCACCACTGGCGCGTGTTCGGTAATCCCCGGCTGTCTGGGCAAACAGGGACACTGAAAGTAACAACATAAGGGTTACAACAAATAATAGTGTAGCAATTTTTCTCATCGCATGCCTCCTTCGATAAGTGAAGTGAATTAAAGGGATAATTATTTTTGCCGATGTCTCGCCTGAGCCCCTGAAGCGATCATTTCAAAATCGTCAGAAAGGCATTTTTCACACCCGGGTCATGCCTTTGCCCGTTTGTGGCAGTGATCTATTCGTCAGGGGATAGAGACCACAGCCTGCTGAAATCCATCTTTACGGGCGTATCCATGGTATTTCGTAAGTCAATTGCGTGACAATTGCATGCTGTCGTTCGCTGCTTTTGCTGATTGCGCTTGACCAGATGTCCTGGTAATTCATCAATGAGTTTTCATAAGCCACATTCAAACGCAGGTCGGAAATAACGATTCCGAATCCAGCCGAATAAGCTGTGTATGTTACCGGTTCACCAGCGATGGGATTTCCTTCTGGCTGAAAAACTTCGGTTTCTCCTCGCATCCCGCCTCGAAGCGCCAGCCACGGTGTGATCATGAACTCGGCGCCTATCCTGAACAGCGAAGAGGACAGCCAGGGGCTTGTTTCCAGGCCCTGCGAATCGACATATTTGACAGATTCGTAGGGACGAAATTCATATTCTATACCCACAGTTAAATTTTCTCTCGGCTTGAGCGAGAGACCAATTGTCCCGCGCCATGGAAGCTGCAATTTATCCTCACCCTGTTTTGTAGATTGGGAAGGCGTGCCCATCGTGTCCGTTTTAACCTGCGTTATGTATTTTCGCGTAATTGTAGTTGGCAGCTTGACCGAGAATCCAATGCTACCATAGCGCCCCTCAAGCATGCTACTCAGGGTAAATTCCCGGCCGCTGAAATCCGACGTACCTGTTCTGGTGGTTATGCGGTACACCGAATCTGCTCTGAACGCGTTCGAATAGAATGTGAGTCTCCCTCTGGCGACCTGCTGTTCATAGTCATCGCTGCTGCCATTTAGGAGCATGCCACTGAATCCAAAAGAAAGATTGTATTTTTGCAGACTTCCGGCGAGCGCAAATCCATATCCGTGAATCGAACCTTCTCGAGAACAGATGGTTTGCGTCCACTCAACTTCCAGCGGATTATCATCCGTCGGACGAAACGTCGGCAGCGGACGCTGGGATAAGATCGAAGGCGAAAGCACATTATTATTCTGATAAAAGTGATTCAGGTTAGCATATTCGACCGCGCCGATTCCGGCAACTAGTTTGAAATTATTAAATGATACCGGTACCGCAATTAGCGCTTGCAGAGGGATGTTATCGTTGTTTGATCGCGACCAATTCGGCTTGATGTTATCGAATGGTCTTTGTACCGTGTCCTGGGCGGTGAAACCAAAAAGAGTCGTGTCCGGATCCGGAATTCGAGCGGTCAGCCCTTCGAACAGCAAACTCAGGTTCGGATAATATCTCACCGGCGCATATTGTTGTTCCTGTTCCGAATTTTTTGCCAAATATAATCCGCCGAGCGACACCTGAATTCCTTGAATTGAATGCAGCATCGCTGCATTTTGGAACATCAATCCGGGATCCTGTTTCACGCCAATCGTGATACCAGCCATGGCTCGTCCCCCGGCTGAATGCAACGAGTAGTGGTCAAGACCCTCGAAAGTCAGTGGTCCACCGTATCCCTGGGCAGAAAGAGGCTGCGCAAAAAGAATCAGAATTAGTAATAAACAGCGAAGATTAATGAGCATGTTTAATTTTTTCATGGCAGTGCAATTCCTAAACTAATCCGTTGAATATGTCCAAGGTAGGTACCCATTGCCCCATAACTATAATCCACCATTAACTGAATACCTTCGATCGCGTATTTAAAGCCGGTTCCAAGGGTTAGCCCGTCGAAATCATAATTGAATTTATATCCTGCTCTTAAGGCGAAGGAACCGGCAAATTCATATTCCGCGCCGACATGCATTTGCTGGGCGTAATCGTTGGGATGGAAAATATCATACGCCATACTCAACCTGTTATTCTGGTTTCCGGATTGCAGGAGACCTTCAGCCCCGATGAGATTCGCGCCCACCCCGAAACGAAAAAGCAGCGGGACACGATTCGATTCTTTGGCATATTTTACATCAGCGCCAAAATTTTGGACCGAAGAACCGATATAAATCGAACGATACCCTGTGTTGTAACGAATTCCGAAATCGAACAACAAACCGCTCGCCCATGTATCTACTTCTTCGTATACCCCCTGCTTCACCATGGCGGTCACTTTTTGACCATCAAATAATGACTCGTACGCGTACTTCATACTGATGCCAATTGAAAATTTATCGGTCATGTAACGTGCGTACGATAACCCAATGAGAAAACTATGCGGCGAAAATGTTCTTCCTGTCAATCCCGGATTGTTGGGATCGCTGATATAAGGGCGGGCATTGGTTGTTTCCTCGAACTCGCCATAATCTACAAACTGGAACTGCACGCCCACAGCTCCGAATCTCCGAAGCGAAAGCGCATACGAGATCGCGCCCTGTTGTGCATCAAACAACCAATCGATATAGGTACTGGAAAACTCCATGTTATCGAGCGTCGCGACACCGGCAGGATTCCAGAAAATTGCTTCTGCGCCGGTCGCCCAGACAGTATATGCTTCGCCGAGAGCAGTGGCACGCGCAGAGGGCATCACTTTCAAGAATTGCATTGAAGTGCTTCCTACCTTCTGAGCATAAGCTGCCGAGGTGGATAGAAATCCGGCTGCAAAGATAAGAACGAGAAGTCTCGTTTTAATTTTGAGAGGACTCATAATAATCCTACCATCATTGGTTAAACAGAATTAAAGTTTGAATTGACTAAAGTAAAATCAACATTATATAAACTAAAAATAATTGATCGAACAGATGATCACATTTTTAATAACGTTAGTATATTTAGCGGTTTGTGACTTCAGACTTTCGTATCAATGAATAACGATAAATTTGCCGTTTGCCCTCGCGCCGGTTTCCTTATCTTCGACCACAAAGTAATAGACGCCTGATGCGATGATTTGGTTATTGACGCTGAGCTGATACCAGGGATCACCGTAGGTTGCCCGGTCATGCTCGCGCGTCATGATTAACTGACCGCTATAGGAGAAAATCCTGATCGTGCACCGTTTCGTCAATCCCACAAATTGAATCCTGTCGCCTATTTCGCCTCCCGGGTCAGCTCCAGTCAGCCCGCTTGTCACAATGAGTGGATTCGGAATGACATAGACTTTACCGAGCTTTTCTGCCGGGGGCGCCTGGGTTTCATGCACTGTCAGATTTGACATGCCGCTCCTGCCGCCCGATACATCCACCGAAACTACAGCGTATGCGGCATTATCACCGATATTGCTTTCCGGGTCAATGATCGAATATTCACCATCGCTAAAATATTCCGGATCTCCCGGGAAAACAGAATCTATGACAGACCAGGGACCCAGTGGATGCGGCGCACGCAGCACTTCGTAATGGCTGAAGCCAGCCTTGAGTCGCGATGAAACAAATAATTCTACCTGGGGTACCCAACTGATCCGGTTTGCAGCAGCGCGAGTGTCTTCAACGCGAATTGCCGGGGCGGGAAAAGGAATTGCGACTCTGTTATATTGACCTGTAGCCGGCGCTTCTTCCGGCTTATACTGAAGCGTGTCGTATTTAGCCAGCGGTCGACCGGTGTACATTTCAATCGCTCGATCGGCAACATCCCGGATTGATACGACGCCCGGCGTTACATACCATGGCAGCGGATGATTTTGTAAATAGGTGCTTCCGATATAATTCTTGGTTCCCAGGAAATCATAGTGAAGCGTGTCATACCAACTGGGCACGGGACTGAAATAGGCGCCGGCATCAACACCCGCGCGGACAGTTCCGCCGAGATCTGTATATTTCCTGTCACTTGCTACTCCGGGACCATAGCCGGCAACCTCTGCCACTGAAAAGCGCATGCTTTCACCGGGCGGCAGTGTATAGGGAAAAAAACCGTAAGCTCGCGAAACCGGTTGCCACCAGGAAAGATTTGCGGAGCTTTTCGTTCGCCCGCGCCAGTAGTCCCACAGATCTGGTTCAAATTGATCGTGAAAACGAATGGAATCCTGGATACCTTGCCAGATGCCTGTTTTTCGCCTCAATGTCGGGTCCATCCATGTGCCGGTTTTAGAATCGGCAGGGAGATTACCATTTTCATAGCGCAAAAGAAAAGGCTGCTTCGCCTTGCCGTTATCATCCCACATCCCGGCGCTGTCCGCCGGTACAAGAAATACCTGCCGCGTTTGATCCCTGCGGCTTAAATGATCATAATCGTAATGCAGGACCATAATCCCGACGGCTTGAGGCGAATTCAAGCCGCCGCGGTTACCAGGTGTGGACCAGGCATTGAAAAATCCCTCATCCTGTTCAGGGAGACCTTCCCGTTCGTGGTTATAACTCAGCCAGCGTTTGAGATCGAATCGTGCGAAATGATCACCCAGTCCCGCCGGTGGCTGACCGCGAAAAGCGCCTTCAGACCAGTCGCCATGATTCCGTTGATAACCGAACATCGAGGGCGCCAACGTGTTTGCGAAAGTAACGAATAGATCGGTGATCGTATCATTCGCTACATTTTCAAACTCATATTCGTAGATGATGAAACTGTCGTACCCGGGATAGCTCCAGGCGCGACTGGTACGCGTGACACGAATCCCTACCGGAGTGTCCCAGGCGGAGATAATCATTTCTTCGGCTTCATCAGGATTAAACGCGGGATTCAGTTCGCCGTCTTCGAGCACCGGGAAATTCTCGATTTTCCTTAATTCAATAGGCGTGCTGTATACCCCGACAACCGGAACAGGGTCGCCGCTCGAGTTGGATACCGCCCCACAAAAAGCGTAGCTTCGGCTACCAGACCGCGTGCCTGCAAGCCAGATTCCGCTCCCGAAGGAGTTGTGCTGACCGGGGTAATTTCGGCGATCAAGCACCATCGTAGAATAAGGCGGCCATTCCATCGAGGAGCTGCCTGACTGTATGGTACCTGCCGCGTTGTAAGCTCGCCCTAATTCTCCTGTATTATACACATTTTGATGCAGCAAACCACGTCTGTGTACACGCCAGTCACGCATCTGCGTATAGGCATTACTGATCAAAACGATCAGCAGAAGGATAATAAATCCGATACGTTTCATAATTTATTCAACCACCATTGAGTTTTGTAAATCATTAAAATTCGAACACCAATCCGAAGCTAAATGACCTCGGTTCATTGCTGTAAATTAAAAATGATTGATCCACGCTGAATGGGCCCTGTCTTCCCTTGTCCCACCAGTATCGGATGCCGTTTTGTTTATCATTAACAGGATATTTTTCATAATATTGAAGAGGCAAGTTGGGATCAGTGGCGGTAGGTCTATCGAACACATAGTCGTAATTGAGAATTTTATTATTGAACAGATTGAATATTTCCATGTAAATGCTCGCCGGCACGCCGAAGAAATTGCCGAATGTCTTCGTCACTCTTAAATCGGTATTATATTCCATCGGCGCACGTTTCACATTTATCAGCCTGATGTCTGAGGGCGAAGTATAGGGTCTCCCGCTTCGAATCGAAGAATGTACGGCGACATTTATGTTGGCAAGCGGATTAACGCTGAAGAGTTCAGGTCCCCACTTGTTTTCGGTTCGATAGCTAATTGTAATAATTAAATTATGAGTTCTATCGAAATCTAAAAGAATATCGCGCGTCGGCACATTTTTCAGATCCGTTGTAATGACTCCTAACGTATCACGATTAAAAAGGGGAGTTGCGTCGGTAACGGTTGCGCTTTTACCTGTGGCATAACCATATTGATAATTAATTGAACCGGTGAGAGCGCCTCTTTTCTTGTTCAGCATGATTCGGAAGCCCCGAATATCCGCATAATCGAGATTGAAGTAGGAACTCACCTGGTAACCAGCGCGTTCGTCGATAAAATCTGCTTGTTGAATCAGATTTTTGACGTCCTTATAATATCCGCTAACATCCAACGTGAATCCTTCTCCGAGCGCCTGTACGACTCCCACATCGTAGCTGTTGGTTGTTTCAGGCTCAAGTTTTGAATTGCCCAAAATGATGGGAGCGTTTAAGCGCTGTCCGATTCTGGTTGAAACGAGGTATTGAAACGACGGTCTTTGCATGAACGCGCCGTAATTCAGATGAAATACTGTGTTTTCGGAAATAGGAAATGAAAAACCCAATCGCGGCTGCAAACGAGTGTAAATCGGCGGTTTTTCCCTGTCGGCGTCAGATGGATTGAATCTGCCCAGAGAATCGGCATTGCCAAACGGCGTATAGAGATCCGTGTAATAATCCACACCTGAGTACCATAGATCATATCGTAATCCGACGTTTGCAATCAATCCCTGAAATTCCATTTTATCCTGCGCATAGACCGCAGCTTCGAGCGGATGCGCCTGGTAGTGTTCCAGTTCTCTGTTCGTTCGAACATCTCTGAAGTTCGATACATCGATCAGGTAGGAGTTTATTTGTACGCCGGTATTTAACAAATGCGCGTGGGTAACCTGACTGGTAAACGAACCATCAAACGAAACGGTACGGGTTTTTTCATCCGTGAAGCGATCATATCCGATTTGATAGCTCATACGATCGGGGGAATTGTTATTGGGGTAAGAAATTGTCTGATTCACCCAGTTAAAATTTACCGAATCGGGAAGAACGCCGGGGACAGGCGTAGCGCCAAGTATGTTGTTTGTGAAAAGGGAATTCAGTTTTAATTCATAAAAGGTGCTCGGACTCATAGCTCTGGTAAAACGCGCACCAAGCTGAGTGTTGATCTGCTTTCTCTCCTGAATTCCGGTGATCCTATCCCATAGCCAGCGTTGATATCCGCCCACCTCATTGGAATTCGGAAACTTATTATCGTGCAAACGCGCAAAACCACCACTGAGACGAAGTGTAGTCGCGCTGCCAAGATCAGTGACAACATTACCCATTGCTTGATACTCGATATCCGGTCGTTCTGTAGGAAAAACAGGCATTTGCTGGTTTGACCGCAATGCCAGAAACATTCGCATTTTCCCATTGATGGGTCCGCCTGCTGCAGCTTCGAGCAAGTAATCGATTCCTTCGCCGTAGGTTATTCCAATGTCTTTTCTCGTCTGCTTCCAGAGAGCTTGTGCGACTGCAAGCTGGACAAGTGTATCTCCGGCAAAACTGCTGGTAAGTCCGGAAGCCATCGTGCCATAATATGGTTGAGCCTGGTCGGCACCCGGATCTCCGGTCAACCAGATATCTTCGTTCAGAAGCAGCTTGATATAATCATTTGCGTTCGGATCGAATGCACTCGGTCCGAAATGTTTGCGACCCGGCGCCCGCATGCGCGACTCAACTCTTGTTCTCCAGACTTGCCGATCTCCCTCCTTCATCGAGATATTTACGACTCCGGATTGCGCATTTCCGTACTGCGCGCCAAATCCGCTGGTGATGACTTCAACTTCTTCAACGCCGCTCATAATTGGCATAAAAGCCGAGGAGTGATCCAGTGGATTGACGATTCCCATGCCCTGAAGCGTGTAGTATTCCTCGTTCTCACGTCCTCCTCGAAAATGTCCGTCAGAAACGTCCGCAGCCAGGCCGATGACATCATTGATATCTCTGATACCCGGCAGCGTTTGTACTTCGTCGAAACGGACGATTGCACTTGTCGACGTCTTATCCCGCTCCACATCGGGTCGAACCGCCTGGACAACTATTTCTTCCATTTCAAGTACTTTCTCCACGAGCTTGAAATCGATGTTCGTTGTTCTTCCGGCATTCACAATAACATCGACTACCTTCATCGCCTCAAATCCGATGATACTCGCACGAAGCACGTACCGTCCCGGGGGGACGTTTAAAATGTAGTATTTTCCATCTATATCAGCAGCCGCTCCGAGGGTCGTGCCAACAATTACTACATTGGCACCAGGTAATACATCACCAGTCGTATCGTCGCTAACAGTACCGGCTATTTTTCCGACACTTTGGGCGGAAAGTGTGCCCAGCAACAGAAATATCACAAGTATGGAAAACGGGTAGCACTTCCTGAGCAGGATCAAAAGATGGAAACCATTCGGAGCAGGACTCCATCGATAACGCACATATTGCGGGAAACTTACCATTATCATTCTGTCTCCTATCAGGTATGAGAAGTCCATCGAACTATTTCGAAAGTTTTTGGTGGTCCGATGAATATTCGAAGAGCGTTTTCTTTTATTGCCGCAACTTATTTATAACATTCGAATAACCCTGGATAATTTTGCTTTGCTAATCGGCTTCATCAAATAATCAATCGCCTGATATTTTTTAGCTTCATCCAGGTATTGATCAAACGCAGTGATAAATACCAGTTTAAAATCTCCATTCATGCGATTTAAAAAATCAAAACCTGATCCGCCCGGCAGATGAATATCCAGGAAAACAAGATCAGGTTTCAAATCGGTACACAGTTTGATGGCTTCGTTCAAATTGGCTGCTTCACCAATCACGTCAATATTTGGATACTGAATAAGCATTGTTTTTAGCTCCGAGCGAATGAGCCATTCGTCGTCGATGATGAGTGTCTTTATTCGGTTCATAAAAAGCTTTCCGTCGAGCATTTCCAGGGGTGAGAGTTTCAAATAGCTGTGACATAAATGCAATACATTCTATATAAAAAAAATGAAAGCGTCAACAGCAAAAATTTAAGCGGCAAAATAAAAATGTGAGCGGCAAAATTAAATTAAAAATGGATTGACAAAGCAGCGAAAAAATAGTATTTTAAAAGAAGCGAGTGTAAAACAGGGTCCAGGGGAGCATTAGATACAGAATAGACTCGGAAAATTTATCTCAACTGGTAGGACCAATTCGACGGATATTAGAAGATATTTTTATCCGCGGGTTGAATCGATCTGTGTGGAATAATTTTCTGCGGATTTTATACGTCAATACCAACAACCATCAGTTCAACAAATGAAATATAAATCCAATTTTGCTAAATTTAAAACCAACTCATTTTCCTATCGATTTTTATTTTTGCTAATTGATCTCACGCTACTATTATCAGTTTTTACAATTCCAATCACCAATCTCCGAGCCCAGCAACAAGACCTGAAATTCACCAACATCACCATCGAGGACGGCTTATCCCATAGCAAGGTCAATTGTATCCATCAGGATAGCCAGGGATTTCTGTGGTTCGGCACCAATGAAGGATTGAATAAATACGACGGCTACAATTTCACCGTGTTCCAGCCTGATCCCGATAATCCGCAGAGTATTTCAGCGAATCTCATTCGATGTATTCTGGAAGATAGCAAAGGCAATTTCTGGATCGGCACAGAAGCGGGTGGATTGAACCGCTACGATCGGAATTTCAAAACATTTATTCATTTTATAGCGGATTCATCGTCTGAAATTCAGTTAAGCGGAAATAATATCAATTCCATTATTGAAGATGATCGGGGCAATTTATGGGTCGGTACGGATCAGGGGCTTGATCGGTTCGATCCGGAACAAGGGAAGATTTTAAATTTTCGACCCTACGCTGAAATGAGCGATCACCAATCCGTCAATGAAGTAATCGTCGTCTATAAGGATCGCTTTGGTAAGCTGTGGATTGGTACACTCGGTGGCGGGCTGTGTTTCTTCGATCCGGAGGGGCACACGTTTTCTTATTTCCGGCATGATAAAAATGATCCTCACAGTATTGGGGATGACGAAATCCATTCCATCGCTGAGGACACTCAGGGCAATCTATGGATTGGCACAACCAATGGCGGCTTAAATCGCTTTGATCAAAAGACCAAACGATTCGACCATTTCTACCCTGGCAGAGATAATCCCGAAAGCACCACAATTCGATCTATTCTTGATGATGGCAGGGGAAATTTATGGATTGGCAATCGCAGCGGGCTTTACAACTTCGACCGTAACAGTCATCAGTTCACCTATTTCGCTCATAATCCCAACAATCCGTACAGCCTGGCTCAGAACTCAGTCTGGACAATTTTTAAAGATGCCAAAGGTGACCTCTGGTTTGGGACTCGCGGCGGTCTCAGTTATTTGAATACATCCAATTTGCCATTCATTCATTTTCGAGCCGATGCCAATAATCGCCGCTGTTTGAACAAGCAGGCTGTTTATGCCATTCTGGAAGACCGCAATGGTGACATCTGGTTCGGCACCGAACATGGCGGCTTGAATTACCTGAGCCGTCAAACGGGATGGTTTACCTATTTCATGTATGACATCAATAATCCCAATAGCCTGAGCGTCAATAATATTAAATCGCTGTTGGAGGATCGGAATGGTAATCTCTGGATCGGAACATACAACGGCGGACTGAATATGTTTGATCGGAAAAATAATCGCTTCATCAAGTACAGGCACAACGAACACGAGCCAACCAGCCTGACAAATGATAACGTCATGGCGTTGGTCGCGGATAAACACGGCACTATCTGGATTGGCACAGATGGGGGTGGGCTGGATCGGTTCGACAGGAAAACTCAGAATTTTGTTCATATACCTGAACATTGGGGGCTGCAGGGCTTTTCCAGCATTCATTGTTTGATGCTGGACCGGAAAGGTCGGCTTTGGATGGGCGCCAATCAAAGTCAGATCGGTTGCCTGAATACGACAACGGGAGAGTTTTCACCTTACGCATTGAATCACAACATGAATAATGTGGACATCATGCATGCATTTGAAGATCGAGAAGGCAATTTGTGGTTTGGTACGGTCGGGGCAGGACTCTGTCTTTTCAACCAGTCAGAAAATGCATTCAAAGTATTTGCGAAAAAGGATGGCTTACCGAGTAACATCGTTTATGGCATTCTAGACGACGATGCGGGGAATTTGTGGCTCAGCACCACCAATGGATTGTGCCAGTTCAATCCCCATACGGGAAAAGCAAAAAATTATTACAAAGAAAACGGATTACAAAGCGATCAATTCACCTATAGCGCCTGTCTTAAAACACGAGACGGCGAGATGTATTTTGGCGGGATCAATGGCGTCACCGCATTTTATCCGGGGCATATCCAGCAGAATTCCTATATTCCGCCGGTAGTCATCACTGATTTTAAAATATTAAATCGACCGGTTTCAATCGGGGGCAAGAATCCGGTTTTAGTCAGCGACATCAGCCAAACAAAGTCGCTGCATCTTTCATACAAACACACCGTGTTTTCGTTCGAATTTGTGGCGCTAAACTACGCCATTCCCGAACAGAATCAATATGCACATAAAATGGAAGGATTTGAAAACGATTGGAATTACGTCGGCACCCGGCGATTTGCCACCTATACCAATCTCGATCCAGGCACATACACCTTCCGCGTGAAAGCCGCCAATAACGATGGCATCTGGAATGAAGAAGGAACTGCCGTTGAAATTACCATCTCCCCCCCGTTCTGGAAAACGCTGTGGTTCAAAATCATTTTGATCGCTTTTGGGCTGTTAATCATTAGCCACTTTATCAATTACCTGCACCAGAAGCGGAATCTGCTGAAAGCCAGATCCCTGGCAAATTTAGCCCAATTGCGACTGCTGCGCAACCAGATGAATCCCCATTTTCTGTTCAATGCTCTCGGTTCCATCCGGTCGATGATCCTTATCAGCAAGGATAAAGCCTGGGACATGGTGTCCGAGCTATCGGAATTTTTCCGTTACAGCATGCTCAATTTCAACAAGGTCGAAGCATTGCTGGACGATGAAATCAACGCCGTACACAACTACCTCAATATTGAAAAAGTGCGTTACAAAGATTCACTCCAGGTCTCCTTCAGAATTGAAGACGCTGCTCGCAAGTGCCTGGTGCCCGCCTTCGTCTGCCAGCCATTGATCGAGAACGCGATCAAATACGGCATGCAAACCAGTCCGCTACCATTAACCGTGAATATTTCCATCTCCTTTCAGCAAGATATATTATCCATCGATGTCTCCAACACAGGCAAACTCGTTGAATCCAACCGTGATTATCGAGGAAGCAAGGACGTCCACGGGACATCATTAGAAAACATCAAGCAGCGCTTGCAGATCATGTTTCCCGATCAGTTTGCATTTAACCTGTTTGAACAGGACGGCTGGGTTCATGCTAAGATTTTGATCGATTGTGATGAAAAGAAAAGGAAATTATTTGCGGAGAGGGAGGGTACAGAGATATAGGACGGGACATTTGGAAATATCTCTAACCTTGATTACTCATATAAATTGCTTAAATCAGAATTTTCGGGGATGATGCGACATTCAGATTAAAAAGCAAACAAATTAGATTTAGCCACTGATTTTCAATGATTTAGCACGGATAAAAGCAACACAGCACAATAAATCCGTGTTTCGTCCGTGCCAATCAGTGCCTAAAAAATGAATACGGTTAAGTTTAATAACTATCCCTTGCAAGCGTACCGGATCGGTATTTTAGGAGGCGGGATAAAAGAATCTACCCAGTCAAATGTATTAAGCGGCTATTAATCAAAATTATTATTAAGCAAAATGTCCAGATGGTTTTATCCCACCTCCTAAACTGAGGCACTCTCATCGCCTGGCGCTCTTTGAATCATTCATTAAAATTCAGGCTTAAAACTGAATTCAATTTGCATCATTCCGCTAATCATCTGTTTTTTTTTGTTAGATACAAATTTAGAATCAGTTCTTTATGAATAATTCAAGCTAAAGCAGTTTGAGATAGTTCAAGAACAGTAATCCCTTTTTACCATCTCATCCGCAAATCACCACGTCATTGTTTTCTTCAATTTCGCTGCATACCTTCGGCTCATGACAAATGGTTTCTCGATATCCCGCAAATACACCAGGTGCGTGTAATTTTGACATATTTTGACTTGCTTCACATATTCAAAATTTACGATAGTTGAGCGGTGGATTCGAACAAAATAATCATCGGGGAGCAAATTTTCCCAGTCCTGTAAGGTTTTGGAGACCAGAGCCCTGTGCCGATTTTCATAGAAAATATAGGAATAATTCCCTTCGGCAATAATACACTTCAGCAGCGAGAGCTTGATGAATTTCAGCGATCCATTGACCAGCACATAGACGACATCATCATAGCCCAGTTTATGGCTCAGTCTGGGAGCTACCCTTTCTCCACTTAATAAGCGTCGGATGGTTTTGGCTAATCGTTCTTTCTGAATGGGCTTGAGCAGATAATCCAGCGCATTGACCTCAAACGCTTTCAATGCATATTGATCATAAGCCGTTACGAAGATGATCGTTGATGCGATGTCTGCCTGTTCCAGCAGCTCGAATCCCGTAGCGCCCGGCATCTGAATATCGAGGAATATCACATCAGGCTGGGTTGCATTAACCAGGTCAACAGCCTGGGTGACGTTAGCCGCTTCTCCGACGAATTTAATGTCCGGATATTCTGTAAGCAAGGTTTTCAGCTCTTCCCGGACTAACCACTCATCGTCCACAATAATTGCTTTTAGATGTTTCATAATGTAAATATAGCTGATTTCTGCTAAAGATCAAATTGTTTTTTGCGTGGCGTTCTGAACAAAAATAAAAAAAGGCTCCGCCATCGATGACAGAGCCTTTATGCAAATTCTTTGGTTATCGCTAAATGACAATCAAGTTTATACTACTTTTCAGCAGGAGCCAGATACGGATTGTAAGGTGTTGGCAATTCAACTTCTTTGTCAGGTTTGATCAACCGTATAATCCTCGTCCACAAGCCCCACGATTTTTCTTCACTATCGACTTTTGTCACAGCTCGGTGTGTGGGTGTAAGCTTGTTATTGTCTCCGGAAGATTTTTGAAACTTCACAATCGTTGCACCATCATTTGTATAACCGTCATGTACTTTGCTCAAAGTTTTGCTTGTTCTTCGTTCGGCAGCAAAAGAGTCTGCATTTACAAAAAGACCTAACGCAAAAATTGCGGCAATGGCTAATGCCAGGAATGTATTCTTTTTCATTATTTTTATCTCCTAATATATGAGAAGTTATGTATAAATCCTTTGCTCTTTAATTTTTTAAAGCTCTGCCAGCACTCAGGCAAAGCGTGTGCCACATTCAAGTCTTCGTTATAACTTATTGTTTTTATTGTTCTGAAATTATTTAACGCATTAAAGCTGCCCCGGAGATGTCTCTTTTATTATTGCCTTAAATGAGACAAACGATTCGAAAGATATTTTTTTAGTATTTGTTTTCATTAAACAAATGCAAGGATAAGCTGTCTCATTAGTATTATAAAAGACATTTGGGATACTGGTACACGCCGGAGAGAGATACCTGCTTTGAGCAATTCCTGAAGCCGGAAAAAAAGAAAGGATCATTCGATTATTCAGATTGATGCGTTACCAGGTTGATCATTTTGGGCTGTAAACAGAGATGCTTGTGTCGGAGTATAAGGGGGAAATTCTAATATACCGATTCAAATATTTCGACATTCTATTTTTTATTGACATTCTCTCTTTATTTTCATACATTTTATTGCAATCGATTTTGATTTATGTCCCGCCAAATACTAAAAATAAGCGAATTACTCGTAATGGCTCAGAATTGGTAACATAGTTTAACCTTTCAAAGGTTCCAAACCTTTGAAAGGCTAAAAAGGCTAATTCTCTGAGGGATTACGAATTGCTTGCCGGAAAGGTATCTCTGAAAATAAACTAAGGAGGATTACCTATGCGTAACTACAATCAACTCACTCAAACTCCCCCCGAAATCAAAAAATGGAACTGGGGCGCTTTTTTCCTTAATTTTCTATGGGGGATATTCAATAAAACTTATATCGCCTTACTCTGTCTTGTTCCCATCGCAAATATTGTAGTCGTATTCATGCTGGGTGTCAAAGGCAATGAATGGGCGTGGAAAAATAAAGAATGGAAAAGTATTGAACATTTTAAAAAAGTCCAAAAAAAGTGGGCAGTTTGGGGCGCCAGTGTATTTGCATCGAGCATCATAATTCCTTTGCTTATTCTGTTATCGATTAATATTGTATATCCTCGCCTCCAAAATTATCGGTATAATAGATTTATAAGCCAGGAGCACATGCGAATTGAAATGGAGGTCGATCCTCAACAATTTATAAAGCTTATAGCTTATAATAAAGACAGCTACTTTAAAGAAATTCTAAGACTGACAGCCGAGCAAGCCCAAAATTCAAGTGATTTTATTACTGTTTTTGTTGAAAAAATGAAAGAAAAGGGAATCCGGTTAAATCGTTATCTTGGACAAAGAGAACAAAATTATTATGAAATTATAAGAGACGTTAAAGATGAATACCACACTGCTTCTACGTATGCTGCTACTAGAGTTCAAGATCGTTTGGTTGACTATGGCATTAAACCGGCTTATGTCAATTTAACTGACCAAAATCTCATCATTGTAGAAACGTCTGTTTCCGCCGATACTGCCATAATTAAAAGATTGCTTTGCAGCGCTGGTTGTTTTGAATTGAGATTCTTAGCCGACCAACCAGCCATAGCAAACGCCGTCTCGCTGCTTAACGGCTACCTGGTAAATAAAATATCCAGTACCAATGATAGTGGCAGCAAGCCTGACGAACAAGCTTACAGTGCCTTACCCTCGGCGATCCCTGAAGCTTTTTTTATGATCGACTCTTTAAATCCTCATATCATATTGTACCCCCAGGAAAGCAACGACCATTTAGCCGCCATGTTAGACGACCCCGCAGTATTGCAGCTTATCCAACAAGAAAATAATAAAACTGAGCTGTTAATGGGAGAAACTAAACCTGCTGAACCTTTTATACCATTATATTTGGTGTACCAGGATGTTGTCCTGAATGGAAGCTGCGTTTCTGATGCAAAATTAAAACTGGGGAATAGAACGGGAACAGCGACTTTGATCAACTACGCCATCGATATCTATTTCGACAAGGATGGACGAAGAGCACTCTCCTACTCTTTACGGAACAAATATGATTTCTGGCTGGCAATTATCCTGGATCATCACGTCCTCGGGCTAACAAACAGCGCTAATTGGAACTGGCGGTCAAGTCGTCTAACAATCAATGGAGTGGGGATATCTGATGAAGCCAAATTAAAAATTGCTCTTATTAAAAAAGCAAACATGCCACTTAAAATTAAAGCATTAACAATGGTTCCGGCTTCCTATCACTGATAGGATTTCAACACATCTATAGCAATAGGATAAATGACAAATCATGGACATCCACTCAATCAAAAAATACTACACTGAAGTTGACAAGATTATTCATTTTTAGTGCGAGGCGGATCTCGGGCGTGGGTTGTTGATTTCAAGCATGGTAATTGTCATCGTGGATACACAACCAAACGCTATGTTCGTGCGGTTCGTTCTGGACAATCCGACAAGTCGGACTAATTTTTTATGTTTTTTCTAAAGTAAAATTATCTCACTTATAATTTGATAATTGATGACGCGAGTTCAAGTAACAAGTGCAACACCCTTAAAGCACAGCTTAAGCTAACTAATATCATTTTTCGTTTAAAGCCCTCTCACTTTGC
>JAFGMA010000181.1 GCA_016927835.1 Candidatus Zhuqueibacterota bacterium
GCTTC
This sequence comes from Candidatus Zhuqueibacterota bacterium, assembly GCA_016927835.1. Taxonomy (GTDB): domain Bacteria; phylum Zhuqueibacterota; class Zhuqueibacteria; order Thermofontimicrobiales; family Sulfurfontimicrobiaceae; genus Sulfurfontimicrobium. The sequence continues at coordinate 6 of JAFGMA010000181.1, forward strand.
TTTATTAATACAGGCAAATAAAATAGAATGGGGAAATTAAAACGCGATTTCCCCGAAAATTTGCAATAAATTAATGAGAGGTATCAAACTAAAAGGCGATTTGAGTAAACAGCAAGTTTGCAGTGCATTTTTCAGGTAAAATGTCCTGATAAGTATTTGCGAAAATTTGGCGCATCTTACTGTGGTGTTTTGTTTGGTAGAAAATTTAACAAAAAAATAAAAGGGGAAATATCTTTTTCATTAAAAATAGTGCTCGCATAGAAGCAAGCATAAGAATCAAATGATTATCATGGCTAATTACCGTAAATTTTCAGCAAATATTGACCTAAATGTTTTTTCTATATCCTTTGAAAGGTTTCAGACCTTTCAAAGGCTCCTCACCGCAGCAACACCATCTTCCGCACCGCCACGAAATCGCCCGCCTTCAATTTTGCCAGGCAAATTCCGCTGGCTGCCCGGTGACCCGCATCATCCCTCCCATCCCAGGTCGCCTGGTGATATCCGGCGGTTTTATCGCCCGCAACCAACGTGCGAATTTTCTGCCCTAGCTGGTTGTACACGATCAATTCCGCCTGCCCGGCAGTTCGTAACTGAAATCGAATCGTCGTTTGGGGATTGAACGGATTGGGGTAATTTTGCTCGAGCGCATATTGCAGGGGTTGCGCGGTCTTTTCGGTGATATCGGAAATGAGTATCGTGACGGATTCTGATCGCTGGCTTTCATTCCCTGAAAAATCAGTGGCGGTTACTTGATATGAATAGGCATTCTCAAGCTGAATCGCTTCATCCGCATAAGTGGTGTCGGTCGTACGGGTGAGGATGTCGGCATCGCGGTAAATCGTGAAATAATCGAAGTCCGCATCCGAAACCGGGCGCCAATGCAGTTCGACATGCCCGGCATTCAAGGAGGCGTGCAATCCCGCCGGCACCGATGGCTGGAGATTGTCCGCTGAATAGCCGCTGTCCGGCGGGGACGCGAACCAGATTACGGGCTCAGCGGTGTGCGCAGAAACGAAAAATGCGGACCAGACGATATTATCCTGTCCGGTGGAATCGAAGAGCGTCGGGGCGACGATTGAATATTTCTCCGATTGAAGCGCCGGTGTGCTGCCGATGTATGTCCACAGGTGAGTATCACCCGACTGATTAACCGGCTTCCCTGGAACACGCCTTTCGACAGCAAACGTAATCCCCGGTTCAATCTCCGAAACCTGGCTCAGCATGGCATCGAAATTTTCCACGTATCGAATGCGATTGGGCTGAGAAGTCTGCAATCTCCCGGAGTCATTGCCGCGGATTCCGGCTTGTGAAGCGGCTACTCGGGCACCCGGGATGAAATGATCGACCCGTCTGAAAACGCTGTAGCTGGTGATGGCGGGCATCGCTGCAACATCCAGGTTCGATCGCTCCCAGATAACCAGCGCCTGCTTGCCCTGGTCATTCGGCACATCGGCAATCGATAGCAGCCAGGGCCTCCGCGGATCTGATTTTTCGACGACGGTAAATCGCCCGTTGGTGATACTGGTCGGGGTGAAATAGCTATTGAAAGCAGCTTTTGTGATTTCGATACCGCAGCCTGAGCCGACAGCCAAGCCAGGTTTCACGCGGCAGCGGATGAAGACCAATGGTCCGCTGCCGGATAAATAATGACTGCCGGAAAGCTGAAGCGTCACCTTTCCATTTTCAACCATCAATTGCGGATTGCCCCATCTCGCGGCAATCGTCCCGGCGGTGAAGGTATTGAACGGGATCAACACGGAATCAGGTGCTTCCACCGAAAGATTGACCGATAAAATACCTTTTCCGCTGACATCGCTGATCGTGACCGGAACGTTGACAACCGTGCCGGCAACTCCGCTGATTTCGGGCAGGCTCAGGTGAATCTCAGGCTGATACTCCTCGAGCCCCAGCACACCGCGCGGCGACATATCCATTCCCCAGTCATCAATCGGCGTTTCGACGAAAGCAGCGATGCCGATAACATCCTCCGGCTGCAGAAAATCCAGACCCAGCGAATTGAAATATTTACGCAACACGTCGAGTGAGACACCGAATTCCAGGAAATCAGTGCCCCAGGCATGACCGCCCCAGTGCAGCAGGGAATCGACGAGTACTTCGGTTTCGGGCATACAGCCATCAAAATGCGCCATATCCCGGAATTGCAGATCACCAACATTGAATTCAAATATATCCCAGGCTAGTTCCTCCAAGATATGGCTACCGAATTCACGATAATCTTTGCCTCGATAGTATACATACCTGACGCTGCCGTCTCCCCTGGGTGGCGTCCAGTTCATATTGAGTCCCAATTCTATATAGCCTTCTGCGCCGACCGCATCGGTATTAGGCAAACCCGCTGCGTAGTGATACCATCCCAGCGGCGTGTAATGGGCTTCATAATAATGACCATTCCAGCCGGTTGCGGGATCATTATCCAAGTCCAGCAACAAGGCATAATATCCCCGGTGCCGGCAGACGGGCACACCATGCCAGTCTGTTTCTTCTGCAAAGTTGGGCCACACCGGTCCACCCCAGAAGCGGATGAAAAAGTACAGCGCATCTTCCTGCCGATTGATGAATGCCTTTACGTGTTTAATATCCACGATATCGGTACAGGCTGCCCCGACTTCTGAGGGAAGATAATTCTCATCATTATTCAGCGCAGTGCATAATACGGGCTGGTTGATCCAATCGGTGCTGTCACCGTCGAAAGTAATCGATGCAGGTCGCGTCGAGATGCCGGGCACAGTGATTTCGCCGCGCGGTGACATGTCGTATCCCCAGTCATCCACCGGGGTTTCCACGAACGCAGCCACGCCGATTAAATCACCTTCAATTAAATAATTCTGCCCCTGGTTGATCCAATATTCCTGCAAAGCTGTCAATTCCACCCCGAATTCCAGAAAATCGTCGCCCCAGGCATGACCAGCCCAGAATTGTCGCAAAGTGTCATCATCGGTCAGGCTGTTGTACGAGTGTCCCTGCCAGGCGTACGTATCATCCATCACCGGATCAATGACTTGATATTCAAAAATTTCATACGCTGTCCCGTAAATGAGTTGTTGGTCAAACTCATGACAGTCCTCGGCGTAATAGGTGATGCGCCTGACATTGCCGCTGTCCGGATGCGGAGCAGAGTAGCCGGTATTGAGTTCCAACATCACATAGCTTTCGGCTCCCACGGGATCGCTGTCGGGCACACCCAGGGAAGAGAGATAACCTGGCGGCGTGTAGTGCCCTTCGTAAAAATAAGAATTCCAGCCGGTATCGTGGGAATTATCCAGATCGAGCAGCAAGTGATAATAACCCCGGTGCCTTACGATATGCCCCCACTGGGAATTGACCTCATCATACGCATAATTGGGCCAAACCGGACTTCCCTGGAAACGAATGAAACCATAAAGTACGTTCCCATAAATTTTGGCGCGAAAATGCTTGATGTCCACCCGGTCCGAAGTTGCAGCGCCGATCTCAGCGGGAAATAGACCGGGCAGGTTATCAATAGCCGTTGCGAGAATCGGCTCATTCACCCAGTCGGTGCTGTCACCATCGAGAGCGAACTGGGCGAATACGACATTCGCGCATACGAGGAGAATGAGCAGCGCGATGCAACTGTGTTGTTTACACATACCGCCTCCTTTTTTTGCTGAATCGCTAGTTGGAGGAATGGAAGAAAATTTCGAGTATTCCGGAAATATTCAGGTAACTTGCTTGCTGCCTGGCACTTGTTCAACCCGCGAAGAAACCTATCACAAGGAATATGAATAGACTAGCATTTTTTAGACAGGATAACAAAATTCGCAAGATTCATAAGATTGAATTCCTGTAAATTCAATATATCCTGTTATCCTGTCAAAAAAAATTCCACCCGGTGATCGGCGTGAAACACACGAGTACACGAAAGAATTTGTCTTAACACGAGAGCAACGAAATGGTATTACGTGATGTCGTGTTCTTGAGAGAATAACTCATATCATAAATAGAGTCTGAATGAAAAGCAAAATCTTCATGCTGAGCGAAGTCGAAGCATATTTTAAAAACAGGGAATTATCACCTTTCAACTCCGCTCAGTGTGAGAAAAAATGGACTTTTCGCTCAGAGTCTGAGTATCTTCATAAGAAAACTGCTCTGCATCTTCGGGTGATTTTTATTTGGTGTATCAATATATGCCGTCAGTGAATCAAGCGCGATTCAATTAAATATCCGGCACGGCTTCCGGTTTCAGATCGATGATTTTGGGCGTGAGCAGGATCAGGATATCTTTGGTGATTTCGCGGTCGATGTGTTTCGAAAACAGGAATGGCAAAACATAGCCGAGGATCGGGGTTCTTTTTCGGATCTTCCGGGTTTCTGTCTTTTTGAAGCCGCCGAGAAGGAATGTCTCGTTATCTTTAGCGATGACGGTATTCGTCAACATCTGACCCGATTCGCTGGGACTGCCGCCGATGACTTCTCCCAGTTGGGTTAATTTGGCGGTAACATCCAGCTTCAGATAGCCGCTTTTGCCCAGCGATGGTGTGACGGACAAAAACAGCCCTGCGGTGAGTTCCTGGCTTTCGAACAGATTTGAGTAGCTTGAATATTTCGATACGTACGTGATCCGCTGTCCGTCGAGAATAGTTGCATTTTTATTATTGATGGTGACGATTTTGGGTACACTGACGATCCTGCCTGCATCGCATTCAATGACCAACTTCAGAAAATCGCCCAATGAAGACGATGTCGATGTACTGATGCTTTTTTCCTGATTATCGGTCGTCGTCTTCCGTTTTTCGGTGAAAGGACCCTGGGTTTTAACCTCGGTTTCGGATTGCCCAATTTTCAAAATTGAATGCACGGATGTGCTGTTCAGTATGTTTTGAACATCTACACCGATTTCATTCATCTTCTGATTATCCACTTCCACAATCTTGGCTTCTATCACGATCTGTCTCGGCGGGATGTCGAACATGGAGATGATCTTCTTGGTTTCGGTGATGGCATTCTGAGAGCCGGATAGAACAACTTCGTTGATCGCGTTATTGAATCGCAGTTGAACCACAAAATCGCGCAGGACAAATTCGTGCACACCGGTCGGCGATTTCTGCAAGGAGAGCGATTCAATGAGTTCGGTCGGGGTCAAATAATTCAATGAAAACGACTCGGTAACATAGCTCACGTCTTCCTGAGCTATCGACGAATTACCCGATAAAACCAGGGCAACACTCATCACTACAAATAAAACGGCTGGATGTGATTGCTTCATGCTGTTCGCTCCTTTCGTGTTGGTTTGTCAGGTGCCGGAAAATTGCATAAACGCTCCGATTCAGAAGGCTGGACGAATTGAATTTTATTACTGATTTGTTTTTTCGAGTAAAGCACCGGAATCGCGGAATTGATAGTACCTGCTTTATTCATCCCGCCTGCGTGATGGTAATGCTCGCAAAAGAATCTATCTCATCCTTTTTCAATTCGTGGCATCCCCAAAATCGATCAAGTCGTGGAAGCATCAATGTCGGCGTTTCTTCGCTTTTTGCTTCTGGCTCGATTTGTCTCTCACCAATTCCGGGCTACCGGATTTTGATTTCAATCCCGATTACTTTTTCTTCTGGTCCGTTCTGCCCATGCGTTTCACCTTTTCGATGTAAACAGCAGCATCGGGCACTTTGCAGGCGGTGTCTCCCAGATCCACATTGACCTTGCCGATTTGCCGGGCAACGTTCAGCGCCTTCCCGGTCAATGCTGTGACGTAGGTTCCGATAGCGATGACGAAACCATTCATGGTGTATCGCACCCGATTCGGTGAATGATGAATCTGGCTTTTTATACGATCCAGATCGTTTTCCAGTTCATTTAAGTCCAGAGCCGCATCCGGTTTGGTCGCCACAATCCTGGAAAGCGTTGCCCAGCCGGCAGATGTGATCTGTTCTGCGCCCGACTCGATCCATTCCCTGGCAAGCTCATATCCAAGCCGGCTCTTAGCCGCGACGCCTGCGACCGCATATTCGCTGAGCATGTACCAGTAGGCGTTTTCAACCCAGCGGTTCAGATTTTCCCGTGTCATTTTTTCCGGCTCGGCGATTAATGCGGCAAGGTACATGGCATCTGAATTCCCGGTAGCGAATAATTGCAGCGACAATTCATAATTTTTCTTCACAGCTTTTTGAATTTTTTTCAAATTTTCGATCTTAACACCGAAAAAGGGCTCGCGCGCACCATGCTTCATCCATATTTTTTTGGTGGTTTCACTGCCCAGTAGTCCCAATTTTTCAAGAATATCTTTTGCAGTCATAGCATTAATTCAGCATCCCTAAAAATTTGAATTGCGTATCAGCCCAATCGCGAGCTGCCAACATGGTCAGGCGGATGTTCAACAGAGCCCGGCTATTAGCAAATTATTATTACATTAAAATCCGCATTCGCCGGCAGCAGACATCACGGCTTCGGGCGAACGCTGTAGCGTGCATTTTTCAGCGGAAGCCCGTTGGTATCGGTGATCCGAAATACGAATCCCCAATTCAATTCGCCATTACAGACTTTCAGCAAAATCGGCGTGGTTCCTTTCTTCAGGGTGACAGGGATGATGTGATCATCCAGGCTGGCGCCGCCTTCCAGCGGATAATCGAATACCAATTGGCTGCCGATCCACAATTTGCCGCAATCATTGGTTCCGAGGCGGACGGTGGCATCCACTTTTTTATCCACAGTGACATAGCACAGCGCATACGCGCAAACATGTTCTGAAGGCGTGAATACAGCTCTCAAATCAATTGAGGTGAAGCCATCGTTCCGCTCGTATTCCACCCAACTCACCTTACCCTCAACGCCTTCATATTCGCCATCCAGATCGATTTCGCGCTCCGGCGGATAAACCGTTTTATGCCCTTCGAGATCAGCGCCTTCATTTGGAAAAGGCCCGATCACCATCCAATGCGTCTGCGTTCCGAACCGCTGCTGCAAATTCACATCTCTGCCGCAAAAGCGATCGAGAGCCGCTTCCCATATAGCGGGCTGCGTTTGCTCATCGAAAGCACCGGGCAGGGCGAGTTCGGGGATGCCATAATCATCAGGACCGGTCAGGCGCACTTCAATCTCAAGTCCCAGTTGGTTCGAATAATCCCGAAGCTGCATATCATGAAACATCTGAGCCAGGTTCAGATATTTTTTATTGGTCACGATCAGCTTTTCGGTCATCACCTTGATATAGTCTTCGATGGGTTCGGGTCGCAGGTATTTGTCCATGTTGCGTTTAATCAGTTGGTCCTTGCATTGCCCGGTGAAAATCCAGTTGTAACGGGATCCGAGGATGCGGGAACCCGCCAGACCATGGCGAAAAGCTTCGGGCGTGAGTTCCGGACCATGGCCGAAATACTCAGGATGTCCGAAGGGCCACACGCCCGGCGCCAGGGTGCAATGCTGCTGCCAATACCGGCGTGCTGGTTCGCTTAGTAACTTTTGAAAAAACAGATTGTCCAGCCAGGCGCGCCCGAACATGTACCGCAGATTACATACGCGGTAGGTATTCCCCATAAGAAAATGGACGCCGCCGGGCGCATTCCGCTGTGCCGCTTCTTCGATCCACGCGATCTGGATGTGGGTTCCCAGGCGGAAATCCAGTTCAGGCAGTATCAGGAATTCCATTTCGGGAAATTCGTCATACATGGCACGGGCAACGCCCCGCATCCGCGATTGGATGGCTTCGACCAGATCGGCACGCGTGTAACCGTCGTAAGTGTAGGCTTTCCAGGTGAAAAAATACTGGTCGCAGATGTATTCAATATCGATGGCAATACCTTTGCAGCCCGCGAGCCGCGCAAAGATGGCAAACTGCCGGAAATTATGCTCAGTTTGTTGCCATTCGATATCGTTGAACCAATCGAAGAACTTACCGAACGATATATGCATAAACGTTTCCATGCCCTGTTTTTGGCAGACCTCATTTGCCTGTTTCGCTTTTTGAAGCGTCAAATCCGAATCGCCGATGGTCCAGGGTTCGTTATCGATTGCCCAGACATTCTGATACCACCCGCCGCTGCAACCATGCATAATGAATCCGTCGATCCCCTGATTTTTCCAGATTTCAGCATCCGCGATGATCTCATCGGGATTGGCGGAAAAAAGCAGCGTTTTCGGAAGATCAAACAGCTGGTTTTTGCCAAATGTCAGCTTCGGTTCGGGAACAAAGGGCGCAAGATTGACCACTTCTGTCTGCGCCAGGCACACTGTCGTCCGGATTAATATGAGGATTGCCGATACGAGCATCAGGCACAAGGAAGGTCTGTTCGCATGAGATTTCATTTTTCCTCCGTTTAAATTAAAAAGCGGTGTTGAAAAAAAACCGATTTTAAAGAATTTTCATTAGCTTGATCCGATCTAATATGCATAGCGGCAAAAACGCGTAGTGCAAGATTCTTTCTTGCACAAATTGGGCTTTATACCCTTCTGAATCGTCTCCGCAATGCCAACAAGAAAAAAGTACCCAGAAGGATAACTAATATCCTTTCCCATTCAACTTTCTCATCCGCATATCCCGGTACTCGATCCACGAATTTCGCCGGTGCATTTGCAGCCCGACATGACCAGCGCGGATTTCGGTGAGATTGTCATAATCCACCAGCGTTTCGCCATTCACCCGAACCACGCAGCGCGAGCTGTCCATCATCACCTGCATGAGGAACCATTCTTCGGAGCGCACGCGCGGGCGATTGGCGCGGATAATGTTGTACAGGCTGCCCGTTGGATCTTTGGAGTCCTGCAAATCCTCAATCTGAATTTCATAACCGCGATCGTTATTCTCGATGTTGATCCAGCGGAAGAAAATCCCGCCATTGACCCCGCGTTTACAGCGGACGTAGCTGCGGAATTCGAAGTCCTGAAATGTCTCGTGGGTGAGCAGATACCCGTCCCCGTTCATCGACCGCAGAATCCCGTTATTAGCGATTTCCCACTGCGCGCTCCCGATTTCCCGCCAGCCGCTGAAATCCTTTCCGTTGAAAAGCGGTATCCAGTGATACGTCGCCGGCGATTCACGCAGCCGCATGTTTTTCACTTTTGCGGCGTGAGCCAACGCCTGAAAGCCGATGTATCCCTGCTTCAGCCTGAATTTCAATTCATCATCAGCAGCGAGATCGCAATTCTGCACCAGCGTGCCATTGACCCATGCTTTGAGATGGAGCGATTGCATGAGAATCCGACAGTGATTCCACACACCGTGCCCGTTGCCGGCTTTTGCCAGCGCCGGAATCACCGGAAATACCGCCCCGGTGGACATTTCATCGGTGCCTCCTTGGTTCGCATTCAATCGCAGGTTGTACCCGCCCCAGGTTTGATCGCCGTATCGGGGCGCTCGCAAAAAGACACTCAGGGTACACCATTCATTGAGCAGGTAGTCGAATTCCAACTCAAAATTTTCATATTCATGCTCGCTGCGCAGCCAGGTGGGCGCGAAAGACTCCCGGCTGAAAACGATTTCGCCCGATTTGACCGTAATATCGGCAGGCATGCTGTTTTCGATGTGCCACCCGCTCAGGTCCTGTCCATTGAAAAGCGGTTGCCATTCGCCTTTGTTTTTTGCACAAGCCGACACGAGCAGGTTAATGGAAAATAAAACGACAGCGGTTATTTTAACGGATTTCATTGCGATATACTCCATTCAAATTTTTTCTTGCACGAAGATCGCGGAGAAGCATCGATTTCCGATCCAGTGCTTCGGTAGTCTGTCATTTTGCCTTTTTTATGCTGCTGTGCTTAGTCTTTATTTTTGCAACAGATGAAAAACCGATGAAGCACAGATGGTTTCTGCGGCGGAGTTGTTCATCCGTGTCAATCAGTGTAAATCAGTGGCTTATGTTTTAAAACCTCCGCAGATTCTTGCATTACGCTAAATATAAGCATCCGAATCTAATACCCTAATTCATATTGACTTATTCAGTTTTATAAAACCTGCCGAGTTTGCTTTCAGAATGAACCGGCGTTATCAGCCAAACCGTCAATCACTCACCGCTGCAGCAACATCGGTTGTGTCAATTGCATCGAAGCCGATTGCAGCCGCGCCCAATAAATACCCGAAGCAACCGCCGCGCCCGCAGCATCACAGCCATCCCAGGGGATGCTGTGCGATCCAGCCGGCAGGTTGCCCCTGATCAGCAGGCGCACTTCGCGACCGAGGCTGTTGAATATTGCCAGCCGGATATTGTCAGCTTTCGGTAAATTAAAGGCAATCGTGGTGCGCTGGTTGAACGGATTAGGATAATTGGGCAGCAGCCGGAATGCACCCACGACATTTGTGCACTCACCGTCGGGGACACCATTCGGTTCCGCGCGGAAGAATTGCAGCACGCGTTGCATCACCGCGGCGCGCGTCTCCTCACCGACAATGGTTTCAAAGGGGAATGCCAGGTATACGATTTTCGCCAGATGCGGACTGCCCAGCACCGATCCCTCGAACTGAATCGCAGCGCCTTTGCCATTGGCATATTGCAAACACAATCGCGCATTCGGCTGCGATGCGATGACATCGGGATAGTCTTCGGGGTATAGCGCATCGCCGGTGCCGAAAGCCAGTGAGAGTCCGTCGAAAATGCTGCCCGCCACGCCCTGCGCTTCATTGACACCCGCATCATCTTCAACGTAATCCGCCTGCAGGATCGCCTTGAAAAATGCCTGATCGTGGCTGCTGCTGGCGGCTCCCATCAGATCGTAGCCGACTTCCGAGCCGCTCAGGAACAGGCGCCCGCCATTGCGCAAGAACTGCGCTACCAGGTTTTGCTCGGTCAAATTGAAGGTTTCGTCAGCCGTGCTTTCATCGCCGAGAATCCAGAAAATGGTATCGTAATTTTCAATATTCAAATAGCCCTGTAAAAAGGCATCGTTGTCACAGGAGTGGAAATGCACGCTGTCGCCCAACGCCCGGCTGTGTACGCGGACAAAGTCATGGTATGGCAGAGACCAGCTAGCAATTCGATCAAATCCGTCAACAATCAACGTGCGCGCCGATGCGCGGATCGCCGACTCACCATTGATGGCGTAAATATCCGACGGTTCGGAGAGCGTCTCCCCGGCAAAGGAGACTGCTTGAAACGCGAGGGCACCATCGGCTCCGGCATCCCCCGGCAGCAGAAGCATGTCCTCGTTCGGGAAAAATTCCCCGTAAAGCTCGAAGCCGCTCCCATCATCAGTGTACAGGCGCGTGCCTTCAATGGGACCGAAATCAGGGTGCGGCGACCAACGAACCAGGATTTCGCCGGAAGTGGCGTGGCGCACGATACCCAGCGTGGGCTGCGGCACCTGTCCCTCGACGATGCGCACCAGGGCATCCGCCACCGCCGCGCGGATCGTCCCCACATTGCCCTCTCCGCCGCTTGAATTGGGGTAGGTGCGATTGGTGAGCAAAATAATGAACAGTCCCCGTACCGGATCAATCCAGATCGAGGTGCCGGTGTAACCGGTGTGTCCGAACGATTGCTCCGAAAACAGGGTTCCGGCGGAGGAATAGCCTTCGGTGGATTTGGTGTCCCAGCCCAGGGCGCGCGTGCTCGAAGCCGATTGCCGGCGGGTGAACAGGTCGATAGTGGCGGACTCGAAAAACCGGGCGCCCCGGTGCATGCCGGCGTTCAAATACATTTGCGCGATGACGGCAAGTTCCCCGGTAGTGGAAAACAAGCCCGCGTTGCCCGATAGCCCACCCAGTCCGTACGCCAGCGGGTCGTGTACCTCGCCCTGGCGATTGCTGAGCGTGGGCATACACTGGGCGCGCAATAACTCCGGCGGTGTGTACAGCGTGCGCGTTAGTCCCAATGGCTGGCAAACGATTTCCTGCAAATACTGGTTGATATTCTGCCCGCTCACCGCTTCCACCACTTTCGCCAGTGTGACGAAATTCAGGCAGCTATACACGGTTTGCGTGCCCGTGGTGTATGTCAAGCCCATTGCGTAAATCGCGTCCAGAATTTGTTGCGGCGTCTCCTGTTGCGATGGTGAATAATACGCTGCCAGTCCGCTATTGTGCAGCAGGCAATTGCGCAGCGTGATCCCGGCTTTGCCATTCTGACCGAATGGTGGCATGTAGCTGGCAACCGTTGAATCGAGATGGACTTGTCCGGACTCGTACAGCTTCATAACGCATGAGGTTGTGGCAATGACTTTGGTCATCGACGCCAGATCGTATAAAAGACTGGTATCGGCTGGATTGCTGTTCGTGCTGTAAGTCATGCAACCATAAGCCCGGTGATACAGAATTTCAGTAGCGGTTCCGGCGATGACGCAGCCACCGGGATATTGCTTATCGTCGACGCCCTGCTGGATGATCACATCGATGCCGGTAAATACCTGGGTGAACGCCGGCACTGTGACCAGCATGAGTATGAGGCTGATGGTTTTCATCTTCAGAGAACTCCGAATTGTTATTGTAATTCAAACTTCATGACACATAATTCCAGGCAATGGTACGTATGGTTAAATTACAGCATTGAGGCGATTTAATTCAATACTTTTTCTATTGGCGACAATTCAGGCACTTTTTGACAGGATAACATGATTGACGGGATTTAAAAGCCATTGATTCTCATCATGTTAATCAACTCTTTCAATACATAAATTGTTTGACCTTTAGTGTAAAATATGAGGATTTGTTACTGAGCTTTAACATAGTAAACTTCTCAGGAAACAGAAAGACCAGGATTTTGCCGAATAAGAATCTTTCCTGTAAATCATGCTTATCCTGTCTAAAAAATGAAACACCTGAATCGTAACGTGCAGCGTAAACCATTTATATCATTATTGACAATTTGCCTCATTGTATTGACATCCTGCGCTCACAATTCGTCTTTGAGGAGTTGGAAAAAGCGTGTTCTTGCCATGCGCTCAACCCACGGTTTGTGTCCGCATTGCGTCAGCAGGATGGCTCGAAAATCCTTGAGCACGGCTGCCAGCGGGATTTGCACGCCTTCAAACGGATGCGGATCATAATCGCCATGAATCGCGACCACCGGGCAATCGATGACGGCACCCCTTTTGAGGAGCTCCCCGCTGCGCCTTAATTCCGCTGCCTCATGCCAGACATGGCGAAAAATTTCGCTCCGCGATTGAAGCAATCCCTCCTGCGCAAGTTCTTCAACCGGATCATACGCATCGGTTTTGGATGCGAGTGCGCGCAGTCGATCGAGCAGTGCATCTATATCCCCGGCTGCCGGATCAGCCAGGCGCTTTATGATCGAATTCCATTCAATATTTTCGTGCTCATTCAGCCGACCGATCCGGTTTTGTTGAAGCTTTTCAACATACGCTTGTTCAAATGGTCCGCTTCCGATGAGGATCAATTTTTTGATAATCGCCGACTGCTGTGCGGCGATAAGAAAAGCAAGCCATGCACCCCACGAAAAACCGATGAGCGTTACCGGCAATGTTGCGTGACTCAGCAGGACTGCCTGCAATTCTTCAATTTGCCCCTGCAGCGAAGTCGCGGTTTGAAGCAGCTCCAGCACGCCATGCTCCGATGCCAGTTCACGCGCCACCGGAGCCATCTCTCCGCCTGCGCCGGGACCTCCGTGGACCACGGCAATCTTACAGGGTGGTTCGCCGTATTTTCGTACGTTATTCATTGCCGAAGCGCATCATCCTTTCAGAGAAGCCGTTCATCGAAAAACGCGGCTTCAAACGAGTGAATATAGATCCTGTGAGCGTACCGTCTCCATACAGGCTTTGCGTTTTAAGCGGACAGCGATTACACTGTTTTACCGATTGAATAAAAACTTGGCAATCTCTTCCAGGGTATGATGATAGCCCGACAACAATGGTTTTACACCGCTTTCAGAGATATTCCCGCCGCTAATGCCGATTGCGGCGAAACCGGCTAAACGAATAGAAATCACGCCGGCACCGCTATCTTCCAGTCCCGCCACGGAATGGCGCTCAGCGAAATCAATTCCCAATCCGACGCGCGCAGTTTCGGCATACAGCCAGGGGTGCGGTTTGGGGTTGAGTTCTCCCAAGGTGCCAACTTCGCCTTTTCGCAATGGAAATCCCGCAGTGACGATCGCATCATAGAATTTTTCAGGATCGCCCAGGTTGAGTGTCTGAAAAGCTGCGTATATTTCGGGCATTGCTTTTTCGTGCAAGCCGGAGGTCACAAGCCCGATTTTAATATGGTGCTGCTTCAATTTTAATAAAAAATCCTTCAAGCCAGGCGCCGGAACAAACGCATTTTTGCGCCCTTTGCCTTGCATAATCGCCTTCATTTCGCGATGGGTATGCTCGAAATATAAGCTTCGCGCCGCTTCAACTGTCTTGTCCGGGCAATACTTTCGGATGCAATGCTGCAAATGCTCGGAAACGCTGTGCCCGGATACATACGGCAGGTCGGCTTCTTCCAATTCGAACCTGGAATCGCCCAATAAGCTGGCAGTCGTCTTCTCGATTATCCAAATCCAGAATGCCTCGCTTTTCACACTGGTTCCGTCGAGATCCATCAGCACGGCTTTCAGGGGCGATTCAATTTTAGCGGGATAAAGCGGATAAATTGCGGGATACCCCATCGCGGAATGAATGTACACCATCGTATGCGCATCGTAAACAATGAAATCTGCTTTTTTGTCGGCGGTGCGCAAAATGTGCTGCACACCATTTTCGCCGGTTCGGAATAGACCATTTCCGCCTTCAGACAAAGCCAACAGTCCGGTGTCTGGCGTTACGTTGCCAATGGCTGGAGCATTTAAAATTTCAGGCATGCGATCCCATTTTAGAAATTTCACTTGAACACCGATTTTCATTGTAAAAACCGGGTAAAGTTTAAGACGAGTTTTGAGAATCGATTTTTAGTTCCAGGTTCTGAAGCCATGGGA
>JAFGMA010000182.1 GCA_016927835.1 Candidatus Zhuqueibacterota bacterium
CGTGAATATCTCACAATATAAAAGATTTTTTTTCAATGTCAAGTAAAAAGTGTTACAAATGTGTTGAATGTGAAATGAAAATTGCGCTTCGTTTATCATTTCGGTTAGAAAAAAGCGAAGCCATAATTCGCTGCAGATAAAATGCTGAATAGCAGCCACCCCTGAAACCACGCCTGTGCCAAAACAATATTTTTTTATTGATTTTATCACCTAATTATAGTATTTTATATGCTTGTCAACGGAGTGATTCAATTTTATCAGGACCTGATGCATGAGTAAACGTAAAATGATTCGATTTTGCTTTCTGTTGGGCGGCTTGATTGTTGGCGTCAGTCTGCGCTCTCAAAACACGAGCGAGCGCAAACTCGATCAACTGAAAAGTGAAATCTCCTATTATAAAAAAAAGGTAGCTGCGCTCGAACAGCAGGAATCGTCCGAACTGGATGTTTTAGAGAACCTCAACCGACAGCTCAATCTGACCCGGAAGTTGATCGACGAACTCAAGCACGAAGAAAAGTCTATTCGGAAAAATGAGCTTTCAACCCAGCGGATGCTCGATACAACCAAAATCGAATTGGAACGATTGAAGCGACTGATCGCAAAGCGGCTCGTATACTTTTACAAATACGGAAGGATGAAAGATCTGGAAATTTTGCTGTCATCCAGATCGATCAACCAGGCTTACCTGTGGATGGCGTATCAAAAACACCTGACAGAAAATGACGTTCGCAACCTGGAAAACATCCAACACAAGCAAAAGGTAATCTCCGGTCAAAAGGCGAAGATCGACAGCCTGCTGGGTAAACAGCGAGAAATAATTAAATCAAAACAGCAGGAAAACGCCGATCAACTCGATAATCGAACAAAACGCAGGCGCATTCTGGAGCGAATCAAGCAGAATAAGCAACTCATGGTTCAGCAGTTGAGGGATGTGGAGCAATCGGCGCTTGAAATCCAGCGACTCATCGATGAAGAGGAGCACCGTCGCTCGTCGGGTTTTGTCGATCAGGATCTTCCGCAATACTCGGATTTCCCGCAATTGAAAGGCAAAATGCCCTGGCCCGTCAACGGCGATATTGCGAAAAAATTCGGTCGCGTCAAACATCCGAAGCTCAAAACGATCACCCAGAATCTGGGTATCGATATTCGCGCAGCGTACGGCGCCCCTGTAAAAGCAGTTTGCGAGGGCATTGTCTCCCGAATTACCTGGATTCGTGGATTGGGCAACATCATCATGCTCAATCATTATGAGGGCTATTACACGGTTTACGCCAGGCTCGGAAATATCCTGGTGCATAATGGCGAAAAAGTGTCCATGGGGCAGGCGCTTGGCGATATCGGGGAATCCGGGGCTTCGGATGAGCCGATGCTGCATTTCGAAATATGGGAAAATAACAAAGCGGTCAATCCTGATAAATGGCTGCGGTAGCCGACTTTTGAGACACAATTATGGCATTCGAAAAAATCATCGGGCAGCAAAAGCTGGTCAAAGCGTTGCGACGGGCGCTGAAGCAGGGACGGATTCATCACGGGTATCTTTTTTACGGCAATCCGGGTACCGGCAAAGAAGCGGTCGCCATCGAACTCGCAAAATCCATGCTCTGCCAGAGTGGTGAGGATGAAGCCTGCAACCGCTGCGCCGATTGTATGCGCATCGCCAACTTGAAGCATCCCGACTTGATTTATATTTTTCCCGTCGCCGGATCGATGCAACCGGATGAGGAACAGATGATAATCGAAAGCCTGGTGAAGAATCCTTACAGGCGAGCAAATTTATGGGCGAATCCAAGTATTTCGATTGAAAAAATCCGGGCGCTCCGGCGAACCACCGCTATCAAGTCGTTTGAAAATAAGGGGCGGGTCATCATCATCGCCGATGCGCATAAAATGACCCAGGAAGCAGCCAATGCATTGCTGAAAACCCTGGAGGAGCCGCCGGATCGTACACACCTGATTTTGACAACCTCTTTTATCAATCAGCTTTTGCCGACGATTATTTCCCGCTGCCAGTTGATTCGTTTCGATAATCTATCGGTCGAAGATATCGAAAAAGCGCTTATCGAACGCGAAAAAGTTGACCGGGACCGGGCGCGTGTCATCTCCCGCATCTCATTCGGCAATTACCGGCGCGCGCTTGATCTGATTGAAGATGACCTTCAGCTAAAGCGCGAGCAGGCACTCAACGTACTGAGAACGGTTCTGCGAACTCATTATGAGCGAATCGTCCTGGTCGAAAATCTCATTAAAGATAATGAAAAAGTGCACCTGCGCGAATTGCTGGAAATGATCCTCCTCTGGTTTCGCGACGCGTTAATCTACAGCGCGTGGCATGAAAAGGCTGAAATCGAGGACAAAATCGTCAACCTCGATCAGATTGATACGTTGAATAAATTTGTCACTGCCTGCCCAAACATTGATTTTGAAAAAGCGATATTTGAAATTGAAAATGCAATCGGTTTGATCGATCGAAATGTGAATACTAAATTGATTTTGATCGTGTTATTTGATAATTTAAGACAGGTTATGCGGAGGACATCCAATGTCAGATAGAATAGAAATATTGTTTAAAGGTGAACGAAAGGAACTATTTTCGAATCCAATGCAATTTCCCTTCAAACCCGGAGACTATGCGATTGTACAGGCAGATAAAGGTGAAGACCTCGGGCTGGTCAATCAGTTGGGACCCGCCATTCAATTGAAAAAGGTTGATGGTCCGCTGAAGGAGATTATCCGAAAACCCAATGCCCGGGATTTGGTCCGGTTGTCGGAAAACCGGCAGAAAGAAGAAGAAGGCTTCGTGGTTTGCAGGGAGAAAATTAAAAAAAGCGGTTTACCCATGAAATTGGTCGATGTCGAATTCCAATTTGATGGCAACAAAATCACGTTTTATTTCACGGCTGAAAAACGTGTCGATTTTCGCGAACTGGTCAAAGATTTAGCGGGGCATTACCGGGTGCGGATCGAACTGCGCCAGATTGGTGTCAGAGACGAAGCGAAGCGCATCAGCGGCTACGGTGTCTGCGGACGCCGGCTCTGCTGCTCAACCTGGCTGAGCGAATTCGAGCCGATCACCACCCAATGCGCCAAAGAGCAAAATTTACCTTTGAATCCTCAAAAATTATCCGGCGTCTGCGGCAGATTGATGTGTTGCCTGAGCTATGAGCGCTGCTTTTATATTGAAGAATTGAAAAAATATCCCGAAGTCAATACACCGGTGAATACGCCGAAAGGAACCGGTTTTGTGGACAAGATCGATGTATTCAAGGAAGAGGTTTACCTGAAATATCCTTCAAGCGAACTCATCAAATTTACATTGATCGAAGTGAATCGAATGCTGCACAAAAAGCATAGCAGTACCCAGCAGGACTGACACCCGATCCGATGGCGGTTGCCGAGAATCCTGAAAAATGATAACAGCGAAATAATCGAGTTCCGCAAAACAAGCGAACGGCTCTCGATTCAGTGATGACTCAGTTATTAGTTCTTTTTATGCTTTACAATGCCTCTTGGGTTCCCAAACGGGAGTTTGGGAACCAGTAACTGCGGGATTACTCGATTCAAACGGAACGAAGCGAAGCCGACATGCTGTATTTATTTTGCCGAACCTTTACCGGAAAAATCAAAAGGAGATAAAAATTGGACGCACCTGAGCGGATACTGGTTACCAGTGCTTTGCCGTATGCGAACGGTCCGATTCACCTGGGGCATCTTGCCGGGGCATACCTGCCGGCAGATATTTATGTACGCTTTCAAAAATTGAAAAAACGCGATATTGTTTTCATTTGCGGCTCGGATGAACATGGCGTTCCGATTACAATACTGGCCGAAAAAAGGGGTGTGACGCCAAAAGCAATTGTCGACGAATTTCATAAGCGCAATAAAAAGGCGTTCGAAGCATTCGGAATTCAATTCGATAACTACTCGCGAACAAGTTTGCCGGCACATCATAAAACGTCACAGGCATTTTTTCTGAAGCTGCACCAGAAAGGGCTGCTGACTGAAAAAACTATCGAGCAATTTTATTGCGAACATTGCCAGCGCTTTCTGGCGGATCGGTATGTTGAAGGAACCTGTCCGCATTGCAAGAAATCCGGCGCGCGGGGCGATCAATGCGAAGCCTGCGGTAAATGGATCGACCAGACAACACTGATTGAACCGAGTTGCGCAATTTGTGGCACTCAGCCGGTGCTTTCCAAAACCAGTCACTGGTTCCTGAAGCTGGGCGATTTTCAGGATCAAATCAAAGCGTGGCTGGATACCAAAATTACCTGGAAAAGTAACGTGCTGAATTTTTGCAGGGGCTGGCTGAGCGAAGGACTTCGTGACCGCGCTGTTACCCGCGATTTGAGCTGGGGTGTGCCGGTTCCTCTAAAAGGCTATGAAAATAAAGTGCTTTATGTATGGTTTGACGCGCCAATCGGCTATATTTCATCGACGGTTGAATGGGCGCAGAATATCGGGCAACCTGACCGCTGGAAAGACTATTGGCAAAAAGACGATACGCGGCTGATTCATTTCATCGGCAAAGACAATATTGTGTTTCATGCCATTGTCTGGCCCGCAATTCTGATGGGAAACGGGGAATACATTCTGCCCTCTGAGATTCCGGCGAATGAATTTCTGAATCTCGAAGGTGAAAAGCTATCAACGAGTAAGAATTATGCTGTCTGGCTGGAAGACTACCTTGAAAAATTTCCGCCGGATCCCCTGCGCTACACGCTGGCAGTCAATGCGCCGGAAGCCAAAGATGCTGATTTTAACTGGACGGATTTTCAATCACGAAATAATAATGAACTGGCGGATATTCTGGGCAATTTTCTAAATCGCAGCCTGACGTTCATCAAAAAGCATTTCCAGGGCAAAGTACCTGAAAAAGGCACTTTCGATGCGCTGGACACGCAGATGCGGAACAAAATTCATGAGACGCGAGTGACCATCGCCGGCTGCCTGGAGGCGTTCGAAGTGCGCAAGGCAATTTTTGCGTTGATCGATCTCGCGCGATTCGCCAATAAATATTTCAACGACAAAGAGCCCTGGCTTACCGTAAAATCGAACCGCGAAACCTGCGCTACTACATTACACCTCTGCGCTCAGGTTTCGTACGCCCTGGCAATTCTGATGGAACCTTTCCTGCCGTTTTCCGCAGAAACGTTATGGCGCATGTTGAATCTTGATTCGGATATCCATCAACAGAATTGGGATGATGCCGGACAGATCGAATTGCCGGTGGGGCATCAACTCGGTAAACTCGAAATTTTATTCCCTAAAATTGAGGATGAAGTTATCGAACCGGAAATTCAACGATTGAAACAAATTCGCCAAAGGCTGGTTGTAAAATCCGAAGGCGAAAAGGACTCGAAAACGAAAGCAGAGGAACCGATGAGCGAACAAAATGCAAACGTCATTACGTATGATGATTTCAGCAAAGTCAATCTCAGGGTCGCAAAAATCATTGAAGCAGAGCGCGTTCCCAAAGCCGATAAGCTATTGAAAATTCAGGTGGATCTCGGCGCTGAAAAACGTCAAATCGTTGCCGGCATTGCGCAGCAGTATGATCCGGCTGATTTGATTGATAAACTTGTGGTTGTGGTTACCAATCTTCAGCCCGTGAAGCTGCGCGGCGTGGAATCCAACGGCATGCTACTGGCTGCTGCCAAGGAGAATGGTGAGTTGAGCGTGGTGACGCTGGACAGGGCAATTGAGCCGGGGACGACGGTGAGGTGAAGCATCGGTTATGGAAGAATTGCCTCTTGCAGCCAAACTTCCTCCATCTTTTTGTGCCTTATCTTCAAGCAGGGAGATCTTAATGTGAATGAACTGACTAGAATCAACCGTTTGCGTGTTCAAAATTTTCGGAGCCTTGCGGATATAGATTTAATTATGGAGCCGCTAACAGTATTTATTGGTCCGAACGGATCGGGGAAAAGCACGATTGTTGATGTTCTGCGATTTGTGCGAGATGCGCTCCTCCGTGATTTGGATTCTGCAATTCTTGACCGAAACGGAATTAGCGCACTTCGGCGCTGGTCAGCAAAAGGCGCGCCTTATGATATTTCTATTCAATTGACAATTTCTAATCCGCAATGGGAAGGCGAGTATGCATTCATCTTAGGAAGCAAACGCAGTCAAGATTATCTGGTTAAATTTGAAAGAATTTCAATCACACGAAAAGATAAAAAAACAAAGCATTCGGAACCTTCATTTGTCGAAATGAAGAATGGGGAATTGAGTGGAATTTCAAAAGATTTGCAGCGATATTCTGATATTTTCGAAAAATCGACAGGCTCGCTATCAGTTGCGCGATTAATGATTCCGCCGATATTTCAACTTAATCAATTTTTTCGAAAAGCAGGTTTCTATACAATATATCCTGACACAATTCGACAACCACAAAGCCCTGCTGCTCCGTATCCGCTTGATGAAAAAGGCAAAAATTTGGCTTCAATGCTGCGCGCCCTGAAAAGGCGGAAAACACCTGAAAGTCATGAAATGTTGACAGCATTGAGCCGGGTTGTTGAAGGGGTAACTGATTACGATGTACAGCAGATCGGCGGCTATTTGGTTACAAAACTCCATCATCTTTCGCCGCAAGGAACAGATCGCTCGCCTGCTTTCTCCTTAGCGCAGGAGTCCGATGGCACGCTGCGGATGTTGGGTCTTCTTTCAGCATTATATCAAATTCCTTATCTTTCTATGATCGCTATTGAAGAACCTGAACTCACGATTCATCCGGGCGCACTTGCAGTTCTGTGCGATGTTATGCAGGAGGCAACGACTCGAAGCCAGGTGTTTATCACAACTCATAGTCCGGAATTAATATCGCTTTTTCCATTGAATGTCCTTCGAGTCGTTGAAAAAGTGAATGGCATAACAAAAATAGGTGTGATAAAAAAAGAACAGCAAGATGCTATAAGAGAAAAGCTTTTTTCAACTGGAGAGATATTGCTGATGGAAGGCTTGCAGCGAGAAACAATATCATCATAAAAGGAATTTTGACATGCCTAAAATAGTCCCGCTGGTCGAAGGTCCCGGTGATATTGCCGCTGTACCGAATCTGCTGTATAAAATCTTGCATTGGAAACAATTGTGGACCTGGCAGGTTGCTCGTCCCAAACAAGTCAGGGGATTAGGCGCATTAAAGAAGCGATTATCCGATTTTTTAAAATATGCGGAAAAAGATGCAGAAGAGGGAGGTATATTAATTTTATGTGACTTGGATGATGACTGCCCTAAAAATGCAGCTTATGATCTGGCGCTTCAAATTGAAGCATTAGCTCTCTCTTGCCCTGTAGCTATTGTTTTTGCGCATCGGGAGTATGAAGCCTGGTTTTTAGCAAGCATAGCCAGGATTGCAGAACAACATAATTTGTTTCAATCGAATATCAGATTTCAAGGGGATGTAGAGGAGATCAGGGATCCAAAAGGCTGGCTCACAAAACAAATGCCTGTTGGTCGAATATATAAAGAAACGATACACCAGGATATTTTTACATCCTCCCTTGATTTAGAAGAGACATTACGAAAATCTCGTTCTTTTCGTCGATTATGCCATTCGATTGAAGGACTCGTGCAAATGTCTGCTAAGGATAAACGAGGGCAGGTAAAACCGTATCATGATATTATGCAATGATCCTCTCTCCCAAAACCCACTGAAGGAGCATTATTAAATGGCTGAAGGCAGCAAATTGGTCATCATTGGCGAGCGTGTGTTAATTGCGCCGGATAAATCCAGAAATCGTACCGATAGCGGGCTCTATTTGCCCCAGGGTGTGGAAGAGAAGGAAAAGGTGCAATCCGGATACGTAGTAAAGGTCGGTCCGGGATACATTCTTCCTCATACGGACTCATCAGAGCCCTGGCTGGGTTCGAAAAATGAGCCGCATTACATTCCCTTGCAGGTTAAAGAAGGTGATTATGCAATTTTTCTGAGAAGGGAAGCCATCGAAATCGAATATGATGAAAAAAAATACCTCATTGTTCCGCAATCAGGAATTCTAGCAGTGGAACGGGATGAGATGTATTCCGAAGACCTGGATGAATAATACCACTTTGCTTGCGTTTCATCAAAAATCTTGATGGATAATAACATGCCCGCACTTTCAAAAAACAACCGTATGACCAAGCGCGAACGCGTTGAAGCTGCGATGAATCTCCAGGAAACCGACAGAACACCAATCTATGATATTTTAATCAACGATCCGGTGATACAATATCTCACCGGAATATATCCTCCTGTCGGGGAAACAGGTCTCAAGTTGCGACTCGAAGCAACGGCTCGAATTCTTGATATGACGCGCATGGCTTCGTACGCGCCCCAAAAAATCGGTGAAACCATTGATGAAGACGGCTTCGTCCATTTTCGCCAGGACCGATGGATCGGCGGCGGCATCAGGAAGCGCCCGTTTTCCGATGTCGAGGGCGCGAAAAAATGGCTGTCGAAAGCCATTCGCTCCCTGAATATGCCGCTCAATTTAAAAAAACATATACGCGATTTCACCGAAGAGAGCGAAAAAGTCCGCCATTACCTTTCCGATGATACCGTTGTGATACAGGAATACGGCACCGGATTGGATTCAGTGCGCTACGCATTGGGAATAGAACTGTTTTCATATTTATCCGTGGATGAACCGGAGCTGATTACGGAATATCTTGATCGGTGTACTGCGCGGGAAATTGAAAAAATTCACGCCACAGCCAATCCAGCACTTTCCCCCTGTGCCCTGACGTATGGTGATATTGCCTACAAAGAAAGATTGCTGCACTCTCCCGAATGGCTTCGCCGTGAATTCTTCCCCCTGGTGGCATTGCTCAATCGTGCATTACACGAACACGGCGTCAAGTGCCTTTTTCACTCGGATGGCTATCTCATGGACGTGATGCCCGATTTGCTGGCAACCGAAATTGACGGTATCAATCCGGTTGAGATCGTTGCCGGCATGGATTTGAAGGAGGTAAAGCGCTTGTATGGGGAGAAAATTTTCATCACCGGCGGAATCGATATCAGCCAGTTGATGGCGATTGGCACTCCGGAAGACGTGCGCTGTGCCTGCCAGGAAGCCATTCGAATTGCCAGCCCGGGATACTTCATCGGGTCGACGACCGAGTTGGATAATGGATCAAAGCTCGAAAATGTACTGGCAATGGTCGAAACAGCGTGGGGTGAACCGGTTATTACAAATAGTCGTTAACCTTCGCAAACGGCTATTCAACCGTAGTTTTTTTACAAAAGAGGTAAACCATGAATACTGAAAACAAGCAGGATTTCCTGAAGCAAGTCTTTTTCAAAGAAGTCGAGGTGATTCAGGATATTATCAGGCGAATGGCTCATAACTCATTTATGGTTAAGGGATGGACAATAACCCTGGTAGCAGTCACCTTGTTGTTAAAAGGCAGCAAATTTCAGGTTTTTGTAGCCTTTTTGCCGCTAATCGTATTCTGGTTTTTGGATGCCTATTTTTTGTGGCAGGAACGTCTTTACCGAAAATTATACAACTGGGTCATTGAAAATCGCCTCACGTCTGATGAATTTTTGCTGGATATGAATGCCTACCGTTTCAAGGATAGTGTTCAATCGAAGCTCAGAATTATGTTTTCAATTACACTCGGTTGGTTTTATGGGTCGATTGCAATTTTGACGGGGGCATACGCTGCATTTCTGCTGACCATCAATTAGGAGGAATCCGGAATGAGCTATTCTTTCAGATCGGCTGAGGATAACGGAAAGGATACCGTTGAAAAAGAATGGGGGAGCATCACCTGGCTGGCGAATCAGGCTATCGGCAATGCAACCGAACTGACTCTCGGTCGCGTGCGGATTAAGTTCGGTTGTACCTGTCCGCGCCATTGTCACACCAATTGCGAAGAAGTGATTTATGTGTTGAAAGGTACTTTGGAGCACACAGTCGGTGGTGAAACACTCAGATTATCCCAGGGAGACACGCTTACAATTCCTGCCGGTGTTTATCACGGCGCCAGTGCTGTCGGCGATTTGGATTCGGAAATGATAGTCGCGTACCCCGAAGGAACCAGGGATTATACGGCAGAAGAGGCTGATGCCTGAGCGATTGTATGTTTCCCCAATTTAATTTTCAATTTGCCCGAGCCCGTTGATCGGTTAACTCCGTCTATGCCTGAACAGCTTATGCGATTAATAATGCAAAATACTCGACCGTCCGCCTCGTTTTTCCACCTTGATATCCTGCAATTGCGTTGCCTTGACATTGATGCGGAGGTAGAATTCCCTGCCCAATCCTGAGGGAACCCAGCGAAAAATCATTTCCCAGCAATGCAGATCGCGCCGAAAATTGAATGAATGCCGAACGATTTGCTTTTTACGCAAGTCGATATGAGCCTGGTAATTTATATCCCAATTTTTGGTGAGTTTAACCTTCATTCCGCTGATGTCCATATAATAACGTTTCGTGGGACGTCTCGGATCATAACTCGATAAATTGAAATTGAATGACAGCGATGTGCTCCAGGATATATCGAGTCCGCCGAAATCTTCCTCCGCCTGAAAGCGATCATAGCCTTCCTGAAAGACATCCGGGCTGCCTTCATCGGTGACTTCTGAGGAAAGCTGATTCGCTGTCTGATAATCGGCGATAAACTCCCCATCGGTTTTGCCGCTGCGCGCGTCATCCCCTGCTGATTTTCGCTTACCTTCCAGGCGCAGTGATAGGCTCAAATTCAAACTGGTCAATCGCGGCAGCATGCCTTTATCCCAGACGTATTGATTGACCTGTCTATTCTGGCTCCAATCAAAGGCATAGAAGCTGTGGCTCGTGCGCGCCGAGATGCTCAATCGGCGGGTTGGATTCGCCCGCATACTTGTGCTGAGATTCGCCAGATTAAGGCTGTCAGCTTCAAAATTATACCCCGAGCTAAAATCTATATTGAATAAGTCGTATTTATTTTCTTTTGCATCTTCTTCCTTGCCCCGGGTTTTCATCTGAAATAAATTGGAAACGCTGAAGCTGATGTTTCGCCGTGCACCCCTGCCAACTGAATAAAAGAAACGATTGTTCTTTTGAATAACACCAGTCGAGTCGGCTATTTCCTGATAGTATCCCCACCGTGGATCCGAAAAGTCAGGCTGATATGAAAAGCTCACCGAAGGCGTGACCACATGCCTGAACGCCTGTATGCGCCCAATCGCGAATGGAAACATCCCGTAAAGTTTGGTATTGGCAGATGTGGAATAGCTGAATGTTCGCAATGAAGCGAATCCGCTGACGGTATCGGCGACAATCTTTTTCGTCTCCGTGTCCAGCGAATAATCCAGCGATTTATCGAACCAGCGTTCCTGATAGCTAAGAGACTGGTTCCAACCAAGCCAGCCGAAAAATTTGCTGGGGCTGCTCATGCTCAAACTGGCGCTGTGGTCAACACGCCGATCTTCTTTCTTCGGCTTGGGAGCGCCGTAGCTATCAGTGCCCCCGGTTCGAATTGTATTGAATAATTGTGAGTTATAGGAATAATAGATTGAATGATACCAACGTGGTTCCGCGTCTTCTATCTCATCCCGGCGTCTTTGGCGCGTGCGCATCGTGCCTTTTTGTTTTTCGAATTTAAATATCTGGCGCTGACTGTGCCTGAAACTAAACTGCGGCATGGTGACCGTCTGTTCGCCGGATTCAAGATCTCGGACATGGGATACATTTACCGTGATGCTGTTTTTGCTGCCGGTCCATGATTTATTGACGGTTGCATTCGAGCGCAATTGTCGCGTCAGGCGCTGATTGATATTCGAGCTATAATTTTTATAAAACGAATCATCGCTCAAAAACGTACCATTCGCCGTCACTCGCAAGGTCGGATCAATCGTATGATTATGATAAAACCTCAAATCCCAGCGCTTCACTTTGCGTCCGGTGGTAAATTCCTTGTTCGTGATCGATCCCTCAACGTTGCCGCTTAATACGTATCGTTTGTTATATCGAAAACGCCCATCGAGCATAATTCCGCTGCGATCGTAGTAATTCATACGCGTTTGTACATCGGTATAATCGTTGGTTGCCCAGTAGTAGCCCAATCCCTGGATATACCTGCCTTCCTGATAGCTCTGCCCGTAGCGCGGAATGATCACGCCGGAATGGCGCCCGCCCTTATTTGGGAAAAACGCAAATGGCAGTGCCGCCACCGGGATGTTCCCGATATACATCACGATCGGCTTCGCCACAACCATGCTTTTGGGGATAACTTTCATGCGCCGACTGCGGAAATGAAAATGGGGATCATCTTCCTTGTCACACGTCGTGTACCAGCCATGCGATACATTGAGTACCTTATCACCCACCTTTTTAATATGCTCGCCGTAATAATATCCGCCTTCGTAATCTGTCCGGCAGCGAATGATTCGGGCTTTCTCTGAGCGGTAATTATAAATCATTTGATAGCCGCTCATTTTATCGCCGCCATCGGAAAAGAACGGCGTACCCTTTTGGGTGATCTCCATTTTCTTTTCTGTGGAATCTTCATTGAATGTGTATATCGTGTCCGGTACGCCCTCAGCAATCAACAAATTGTTATTGAAGTCGAGTGTAATTTTCTCGGCAGTGAGGGTCATCGTTCTGTATTTCACCACCGCCTCACCAATCAGGTAGGTCATGCGCGCTTTCACATCGGTATCAATAATTCGCGCATCATAAAATAAAGTCGTATCAAAATCGGATTTCTGTGTGTCAGCCTCGAGCGAATCAGCTTGCAGGCTATCCGGTCGGATAATTTCCAGGGTGTCCTGCGTACTCGTTTGAGCATGCGCAACGCCAGGCGGAAGAAGCAGGATAACCGTAAGCAGTAAAATGAATAACGAAACTGGGCTTAATTTTTTCATGAATATAAACGAATTTCCAGGATTTCGGACGTGCAAACAATACCGTGAAAAGGGGTGATTAACTATTGAAATATCACATCGTTGTACCGTAAAGCAAAATGAAAGTTCCTGATGAAATAATAAGATTTCGAGTTTCAAAGAATCACTTGAGAACAGCTAAAATTTCGCGGAAGGGGGGAGAAATGGACTGGATTCCAGACTGTGTATCCAGAGCAATATCCTGTTTGCATATAGCGAACGAGCAAAACCGGGGCTTTGCTATGGATTCAATATTTTTATTGTATTTACACCATCAATTTTGTATCTTAAGGATTCGGATCAGATAACTTGACCATCTAAAATCTCTGTATCCCCGGGATCGAGCGGTCGAGGATTCATGATAACTTCAAGGGAATCCGTCAATAAACGCGAGGTCTCCAAAAGACTCTTGAACCGATGATTCCGAAACAGAAATTCGCACGCATATAAAGCAAACACAGTCACGGGAACCGATTCCGGAATTTATACTTAAAACGGTCACAAATTAAACTTTTCGAACACTAATTCTGAGAAGAATAATTAGAATGACAACGATAATATCGGGTGGAGTGAAATTCCTTTATGGATTTCAAATCACGCATCGCATGAAGGGATTTCACTCCAAGTTGTTTAAATTATGCCCGTTTGAAATATAAGCATAACCAGGTTGATTAATACATGTCCTTACCATCGAAATATCTCACACAAAATGCAATTGAAGCGATACGCGATCACATTTCCCAGGCTCAGGGACGGGAAGTCTACATGGTTGGTTCGACCAATGATCACAAAATGGTCGAAGAAGTAACTGTTTTTGCCCGGGGCAATGAATTTTCAGTACCTGCCATCATTCAGGTTGCCCAACATGGGGATGTTGTAATTCATAATCACCCGTCGGGAATGCTGGAGCCTTCACAAGCCGATATCGCTGTCGCTTCCGAGTTGGGCAAGTCAGGAGTCGGTTTTTTCATTATCGATAACACTGTCTCCAATCTGTATGCGGCGGTCGAAGCGTTCGATCGTGTCGAAACAAAATTATTGAATAGCGAGCACCTGATCAAGCTTATCGGTAAAGATGGTTTGATTGCACAAAAATTACCTGGTTACGAATTCAGACCGCAGCAACTGGAGATGATCGAAACGCTTTCCCGCGCATTCAACGAAAACAAAATTGCAATCATCGAAGCCGGCACAGGTGTTGGCAAAACCATGGCGTATTTGCTGCCGGCGATCTATTGGGCGGTTTATAACAAAGAGCGCTGTTCCATCTCAACCAATACAATCAATCTGCAAGAGCAACTCATCAAAAAAGATATTCCTTTTCTGCAATCCGTACTCGATGTGAAATTCAAAGCCGTGCTGGTGAAGGGACGACAAAATTATGCCTGTTTGCGCAAAGTGGATGAAGTGCAAACTGAACCCGAATTATTCACCGACGACGCCGACAAAGATGAATTGACAACGCTCATCGAATGGGCGCGCAAATCAAAGGACGGCAGCAAAGCCGATTTGAATTTTATTCCCGCGCACCAGACGTGGGAAAAAATCTCATCCGAGAGCGATACGTGCACGCGAACCAAGTGCCCGCATTATCAAGCGTGCTTCGTAAACAAAGCCCGGCGCGAGGCATCGAAAGCGGATATTTTGGTGGTGAATCATCATCTGCTTTTCGCGGATTTGTCCGTTCGCAGCGGAGGAACCGAATACGCCGTGCTGCCTCCGTATCAACGAATTGTGTTCGATGAGGCGCACCACATCGAAGATGTTGCGACCAATTATTTTGGCAGCGGCATCACCCGGGCAGGAATCGCCCGAATACTCGGAAGGCTTTTTCGCGAGCGCAAAGGTGTCAACAAAGGATTACTCCCTTTCCTGATGTCCAGGATCCGTTCGAATGCAACGGTTCCGCTCGATCTGGTTGCCCGCATCGAGCAACTCATTCTTGCCACGCTTCAACCTGCCATCGAGGACTTGAAATTCCTGAATCAGGAATTGATGGAATCAATTTTTAGCCTGGTAAAGGAACGTACCAATAGTGAAGAATTCGGTGAAAGTCAGTTGCGAATTACACCGATGCTGATTCGGGATAAAAGTTGGCAAAGCATAGTCGTTGAGACCGGGAAAAATTTTATTAGTGCCATTCGAATATTCACCGCCAAAATCAGTGCGTTGCTCAAAATCATCGAAGCCGCGGAAATGGATGCCGGAGGTGAAGCCTTTCTCTCGCAACGCCTGGATATTCGCGCCCAGGCAGACCGGCTCGAGTCTGCTGCGAATACTATCGAAAAGGTGATTATTAAGCAAGATAAAAATTTCGTTAACTGGCTGGAAGCTATCGGACGGAACAGGTATCGGCTGGTGCACTTGAATTCGTCGCCGCTGGAAGTTTCGGAAATGCTTTTCCAGAATGTATATGAAAAATTCAAAACCGTCGTCATGACATCCGCCACGCTGACGGTGGAAGGCATTCAGAACCAGGGAAAATTCGACTACCTTGAAAACCGCATCGGTTTGAGCCTGGTGAATAAAACACGGCGGCTCGAAAAAATCCTGCCCGAGGCATTCGACTACATGCAGCAGGCGCTCATCCTCGTTCCCCTCGACATCCCGGAACCAAACAGCCGGGAATTTGCGTCCGTCCTTTCGGGCTTAATTTATAGAGCACTGGAAATTACCCAGGGAAAAGCGTTTGTATTGTTCACATCGTACAGCTTGCTCAATCTGCTTTATAATCAACTGGAAATGCCTTTAAATGAATTGGGGCTCAATGTGCTGAAGCAGGGAACAGAAAATCGTCACCGGCTGCTGCAACGCTTCGTGGAAGACACGCATTCCATTCTTTTCGGAACCGACAGCTTCTGGGAGGGTGTCGACGTGCGAGGGGAGGCGCTTGAGGCGGTGATTATTACCAAATTGCCGTTCAGGGTTCCCACAGAACCCATCATCGAAGCGCGGGTAGAAGCGATCAAACGCCGGGGCGGGAACGCGTTTCTGGAGTATAATGTACCGCAAGCCGTTATCAAATTCAAGCAAGGCTTCGGCAGGCTCATCCGCCACAAAAGCGACCGCGGCGCTGTTCTGATTTTTGACAAACGGGTGATCGAAAAATATTATGGCGAGGTTTTTCTGAAATCGCTGCCGAAATGCAACATTATATCAGGAAATCAGGATAAAATTTTCAGCGAATTAACCGCATTTTTTCAGTCCAATCCCGCCATAAAATCAACACAATGAATTTCCGGTTACGCCATGCTTCACTGGCTTTTTGCAGATAAAATCGTCGGCATTTCGGGTGTGTAAAGCCGATGATAGGCAACTGCCTGCATAATGAACATCAATGGGAACGTAAACAAAATACCTATTCCGCAGGCAAACATCCCGATTGATCCGACAACTGCGCTTACAATATAGATCAACAAGGCATTCCAGAATCCTTCCTGAACCTTTTCCTTGCTCAGTTGATACGCTTCTTTGAAGCCGATCTTTTTATCCATAATCAAAAGAAAAACAAAAAGGAAGCGGGTCATGAAATAGAAAATAGGAACCAATCCAGCCAGATACAGCAAGACGCCGAATACCGAAAACACCACGCCGATTGCTTCAAATCCACCGCCTGACTCATAGCTAGCCTGAGTAATTATCGCACCGATAACCTGAAAAATAATTCCCGGCAGGTAGCAGAGTATTGAAATGCCAATCATTACCAGAGCGGTGACAAGCACAGCTCCATAGTTCTCGAATCCCTTGAATAAATCACCGATTTCAACGCGATTGTACCGCAAATGATTGAGGGCGATCAAATACATGCCGGCAGTGAGCGGGGGTGCGACGAAAAATACAGGGAAATAACATAAAACAGCCGAAATTGAAATCAAAACATAATACAGCAGCGATGCCAGAATCCATACACCGATATTTGTTTTATAAACTTCCCAGGCATCAGTTAACAGGTCACCAAGCTTCAATTCACGCATGAAATCCTCCAGGTTTGTTTGTACGTTAAATCGATGGCAATTTAATCAGCCGCCGCGGCGACTGAGGAATAAGTATTTATTAATTATGACAATAAAAACATTCAATGCATTAACGAGCACTCTAAATTTAAATGGTGGCAGTGGTTAATATAATAATATTATTGAAATATGCAAGCAAAACCGTTTAAAGTTTGTAATCGCTCAGTAATTGGCAGCATAATTTAACCTTTGAAAGGCTATTTCCCTTCCCATAACTGAGGCATTACACATAAACATGGTGGTGCCAGACACGGTCATCCGGGTGCCGGACGGACGTCGGTTAGAGCAGCGCAGGCGGATGTGATTGAAACC
>JAFGMA010000183.1 GCA_016927835.1 Candidatus Zhuqueibacterota bacterium
CGTGAATATCTCACAATATAAAAGATTTTTTTTCAATGTCAAGTAAAAAGTGTTACAAATGTGTTGAATGTGAAATGAAAATTGCGCATAACGTGTGATTCCGGGCGGAAAAGGGTGAAATCACAGATGAAATTTTCCCCACGAAAAAATCAAAAAGCACGAAATAATTGAAATGTGCCACGTTATGCGCGCTCAAAAATTTGCTGGCATATTTTGTATATTTCCGGAGTTGCTCATCGCGTGTTTTCAACAATCGTTTGCAGCATTAAAAGCCCTCCATCAAAGCTTTCACTTCGCGATGAATTGCCGGTCCTGTATCCGGTCCGAGCGAATTGATTTCACCATAAAATGCTTTTTTAGCGCCGTAGGTGAATGGAGAGTCCGTATCCCAGTGCGTTTTTGGCATGATGTATCCCACCTCGTCATTCGCCAGTCCCAGCACAAAATTATATTTGCCGCGCATCATCATGCGCAGAGGCGGCACTTCGATTGGATTTCCAGGGTAATCCGCGCCCTCCGGTGCTTCGATGCCGCCATTGACGATCTCCGGATTGATCTCGCCGGGAATGGTGAGCAGCCAGATGTCACCCAGCGACAGCACATTCACCTCGCTCCGCATTGCGCCCCAACCCACGAATCCACGGTTGAAGATGCCCAGAGCGCCTCCGAGCTTGAACATATTATTTTGGACTTCCAGCTTGATGGCTTTTGCCCGCATTCGCAGTTCCGGATTTTGAACGATATCCCATGCGCCATTTTCAATGTGCTGTAAAACCAGGTCTGCCAGACGGTAGCCCTGGGCGCGTGCCTTTTCGAAACTTGCCCGCTTAAATTTCCGATCCAGCCAGGGATCATAGACGGTGCATCTCAGCGTGGTCATCAATCCGCCGATGGCGCCGTTGGCAAAGATAGCGGTTCCGCCGATACCTTTGCGTTTCAACTGATCGTCGTAAAAAATGCCGCGCTCGATGCCATCCAGCCAATAATGGCAGAAATCGGCGGTAACTTCCAGATTTTTATCGGATAATGTTTCGGGATGATTGCCCCAGTTCAGGAAGATCCCGAAGACGGAATCGCTTTGCGCATCGCAGAATTGCATCAGATGAATCGCATCATCCAGAACATAAGGCGGGCGGGTATCGCTGACGATATCGTGGGCAGTAGAATCGATACGCGCAACTTTGATGTAGGCTGGTTTACGATTCGCCAGCGCCAGTTCGACCGCCTCAATTGTTTGCTTGTGAACCAGTTCCAGGTATTCATTGATCACGCCCGATTTGTAAAATGCTGGTCCCCATAGCCCCATCAAATCGGGGACTTCATGCACATGGGTGGCGCAAATAATGACATGATCGACCGCCAATTCTTTCCGGGCAATCTTTTCCCGGATGGTGATCACGTCGTCATGAAATATCCCGATTGCGTCGAGAACAACCAGTGCCACGCACGAATTGCCATCGTCGAATACCACCGCCCGCGCCCAGATGTCATCGTGAATTCCGGTTGCCGGTCGATTCTGCTGGAAGCCGGCGAGCCAGTAGGCGTCAAATTTCCCGTTTCCGTTTTTATCGATATAATAGTCCCCCTTTTTTGTTTCATACCTGGCGTTGCTGTCGGCATCAACCCATGTATCTTCAATCACTGGGGTAATCGTGCATTTTGCCACACCGATCTGAAATTGACCCGGCAGCGCATCCTTCTGCGGCAATTCAACATCCAGATTGTAGCCAGAATGCCGATCCCGAATATTATAAAATGCACAACTCACGCCAATAACGATTATGACCAGAAAAATAATTACGAGTGCGTAAATGAGTTTTTTCATTTTGAAGTACCTTTCTCGAGTTTGTTGGTTTTTTATAAACTTGCTCAGGAGGTTGGATAAAATAAGTTACCGATTTAACTTTCTTTAATGGCTATTATTATAATTATTTTTAAGCAAAAAGTACAGGCTAATTTATCCTTCTTTTTCAATAATCATAAAAAAGTATTCTGACAAAAGCAAGCAATTTTCACCTGAACTGAGCGGTTTCAGGTTCAGTCTTCCCGGTTCACTGGTCGTAGTCTAATAATATTAGTCTTTTATCGCCCGATATTCAGGAGATTGTTCTTCATCAAAGCGGCTACATATCTCTAACGATACGCAGCGCAATTGAATTTTATCCCTTAAGAATCATCAACCTGGAACCTCGAGCGTTGAACCGCTCAACCCAGGTTTCAATTTTAGTCATTTCGTGAGTCGTCGGCAAGTCGCCGTACCATGCGGGAAATTTTGACAAACTTTTTACAAGAAGGTGATAATTTAGATTTCATAACGAGTAGCATTGTATTTCAGTTGCCGGCACTGATTGAAATGAGATTGCTGAACAAAATAAAACTGAAAAGTATGAAAATTCTACCGATATTTATATACAGCCTGGTCCTTGTTCCCGGATGAATCTTTGAAGATTCACAGGCAGTCACATCTTGTTTTCCGTTTATAATCGCCTTGCAGTTCTATTTTCATTTTGTTTGCGGCGAGTGAATCTTTGATTTCCAGGCTGATATAACGCGCGTCCCGAGGTTTCTGAAGGTCGGGACGACAGTCAACAAATAATTCAAGCAATGAATGACAGGCAAAATGCAAATCGAGAAAATTTATCCAAAAAGCAGGTTACTCCATTTGTTATCAAAAATCGCAGAGCGTGTCCAGTCGCCAATTTTTTTGCTGAACCGGAAGCGCGAAATTTTTGGCATGGCAGAGTTCTCCGGTTGCGATTGTTCCCAGGTGCATCGAAATAGTTTCAGCAGTACGCTGGTGTTTGATCAAACCAAATGCACCAGCAATGGCTGTTTCCGTAGCGGAAATCTGGTGCAGTCAGCAATCAGGTTGGATGAGCGCAATTTCGGAACAGTCGTGAGTTGCATTTCGAAATCAGGCTGTGATGCGTTGGTCAAGCGCGCAGTTCAAATCATCGGATTATTTATCGAAAGGGCAGCCTATAGTAAACTCGCCATTGAAAATTTGCTACGGGATCTCCCCGATCTAAACGGAGAAGTCAACGCCCTGGAGCTAATAAAGGATGACCTCGAGGTGGTTTTCGATCCCGGGAAAATGTATAGACAAATCCTGAATATGGCGATAAAACTGTTCGATGTTGAAAAGCATCGATAATGATTTTAGACGAACATAAAAAAAACTTTACAATTGCTGCCTCATTTGGCATTCCAAAACATCTGGTCTCGGAAATGAAGATCACCGCAGCAAAGAGCATAAGCGGATTTGTCATTCAAAAGGGTGAGCCTTTATTGGTCGAGTATATCAACGGGCTGTCCGAATCCCTTCCTCAAAAGCTTAAAAGGACATCGGATCGTCATGCATACAAATCATCGTCGTTCCTTTCGGCACCCTTGATGTTCCAATTGCCGAATGAACAGAACAAGCGACTGGGTGTGATCAATTTGACCGACAGGGCATCGGGTGCTGCATTTTCAGAACGTGATTTAAAGGTGCTTTCCGTACTGGCACAGCTTTCAGCGATATCTATCAGCAACAGCCGGCTTGTCAAAAAACACGATCATGTTGATCGTGTTGTAAAAGAAGCCGGAATATCCCTGGCTTTACAAAATCGGCTCTTGCCGGTCAGCGGCTTGAATACCGGCGATATAGATTTGAATGGAAGATGCCTCTCGGCGCAGCGGGCGGTTGGTGATTTTTATGACTATTTCCGCGTTGACAGCGGCAAAGTTTGTGCTGTCAGTGCAAATGTCAGCGGCTATAATGTGACCGGAGTGATGGGCAAGGCGAAAAAGATCATCCGTTCGTTAAGCAATCAAAACCTGAATCCGGCACAGGTATTAGCCGAAACCAATCGCAGGATATATTCAGAATTTTTGCAAGCAGAGCTTGTGTCGAGCATGATTTATATGAGCTATGAGCCTCAAAACAGGATTTTATCATTTACCAATAGCGGGCATCCGCATCCGATTTTGTACCGTCCGTCTGATGATAGTTATCAGACATTGAATTGCGAAGGCGGGATGTTTGGAATCGCCCGCGATACATTGTTCAATCACCGGAAAATTGAGCTAAAAAATTGTGATATTATTCTGCTGTATTCCGATGGTTTAGCGGACGCAATGAATATCTGTGGCAGCCGTTTCGGAGAAGAGCGATTGCTCGAAATTGTGAAAATTCATAGCTCTCAAAGCTCGAGCCATATTTTGAACCAAATATTTCAAAGCGTGACTGCCCACATTGAAAACAGCGCGCAGATGGATGACATGACAGCGCTTATATTGAAAATTGCATGAAAGCCTGTGAAGCAACTCGATAACGACCTTTTCGGAGTGCGTGCCGATGGGACGGGAAAAAAGCACCGGTCTCTGCCTGACAGTGTATTCGTTGGAATACCGTTTAGCTGCTATTAAAATGAAAACGGTTGACGATAATATAAAAGTAATCTGACACCTGCAGCGATAGAAGAGTGCACATCGTCTGCGGAGGCAAGAGGAATTGAAAAATGCGCTGAAATTCCTCAGTTTCTGGTTCCCGAACTCCCGTTTGGGAATACAGGAGCTATTGGGAACCATGGAAAGAACCAATAGCTGAATAATTACGAATACGCTTAAGTCAGGCGGCTGGAGATTTATAGCTACCGTAACTCGCACCACTCCGCTAAAAAAATTGAATGAGGCACCATAATGGGGCACGAAAAATCTTTAGATAATAAACACGCGGCTTCCGATAAGGAGGCGCTTGAGCTTCGTTTAAAGGAACTCTTCAGAAATTATGAGGTTAGCCTCGATCTGATCAAGAATGCAACCAACCGGGAGCAACTCATCGACAGAATCCTCGAAGAATACATGAAGCGCCTGTCAGAGATACCACAAACGGATTTGGTGGCAGTTGCTGAAGCCGACAGCTTTTCAATTGAAAAAGAAAAAGTGCAATCGATGATGATGTTCGCCATCCAGGCGGTGTTGCTGAAAGAAAATGCAGACCTGTATGTCGCCCTGGATAAAAAGAAACAGGAGTTGGAATCGCTCAGGCAACATCAAGAACGTGCCAATAAACATCTTAAGCAATTAAATTCGCATTATTTAAATATACTGAATTTTATCTCGCATGAGCTTAAAAATCCCATTATTTCCATCCTGGGATTTGCTGAATTTCTCGTTGATAATACGCTTGGTGACTTGAAGCGGGAACAAATCGAAGCAGTTCAAATAATTATTCGCGTTTCAAAAAACCTGATTGATATGATAAATAATTACCTCGAGCTATCAAAGATTGAAAACGGCGAATTGAAAATAAAGCTCGAACCGCTGAATATTCAGCAGGACGTATTCAATTTCGTTATCGAGACGCTTCAGGAGCAGTTGGCACAGAAGCGCATGCAAATCAGTTCGGATGCCCACTTTTCCGAACCGAATATCATTATTCTGGGATCTCGAGAATTATTGCGCAGCGTGGTTATGAATATTTTCAGCAATGCAATCAAATTCGGGATACAGGGCAAGGCAATTACATATTCGATATGCAACAAAGTCCATGATATCGAATTTCGCATTCGCAACCAATCGCATGGCGTGAAACAGGCAGACCTTGATTTGATTTTTCGGAAATTCTCACAAGTACACGATGAACGCAATCAAAATGAGGTTCGCGGTACCGGACTCGGTTTATATCTGACAAAAATGATCGTTGAAGGTCATGGCGGATCAATTGAAGCTCATTCGGACGGAAAATCCTGGTTCGAAATCGTGCTTACGCTACCAAAAGGTGGTGTTGCCGAAGATCGGATAATTCGAAGCAATAGAGATTTTTACCTCGATCACTGGATCGAAAAAAGCGAGAATGAAGTTCAGGAAGTGGATAAATATTAGCACCTGCCCCGGCTATCCAGGCAAACGAAAATTCATCATGACACGCCTTCGCCCGAAGGAGACGAGTGAATGGCACAAAACAGGATATTGTTGATTAATAGGGATGCTTTCGCCCTGGAACAATTGGCGTCAATTTTGAGAGAAAATGGATTCAGATCGACGACGGCGATTAGCCCCGAACAGGCGCTGGCGGTGCTTGAGAGCGAATTACCGCGGGTTGTGCTATTCGACTTTGAAATGCTGCATGATAGCGACAGCAATTTGCTATTACAATTGAATAATCATCCGAAGCGAAACCAATATCAAATCGTTATCCTGACTACGAGCGCTGAACCGGGCGACAGGGAACGGCTGCTAATGAATGGCGCTGACGAATGCTTGTTCAAACCGTTTGAGAGAAAATTATTGGTAAAGCGCATAAATTCTATTTTTGCAAAATTCAGTCAACACACCAACCAGACCGGCAATTTTCAAATACCGCTCGAAGAAGTGCACCAGGTGAAGGATATCCTCATCCAAAAAGATATTAGCGCAATCATGCCAGCCCCGAATAGGTTTTCAGATTTAGGCTACAATTACCCGGTGTTAGCGGAAATATTTGATTCGACCGAATATGCCAGAGAAATCAGTTTATTGGAGGAACTGGTGGATTCCGGCTTGCTCAACAAGGACTTGCATGATATCATTCATTTATGTCCGTTGTGCAAGCATCATGATTTGAATATCCGGGAGATGTGCCCTGTTTGTGAGTCGGTTAATATTCAGATCGAGCGCTCTGCCCCGAAAGCGCAATGCGAGGCGGATGAATCGTCAACAGATGTCGTTCATGTCATTCATGACACACATGACGCTAATCCAGCATTGGACGCATCCCGGAGCGAGCATTTTACTTTTTGATGCCTGAAATGCGATCACGCTTTCACTGAAAGCATTGTAAATTGCAAATGCTTGAATTGCGATGCATCGTTCGATTTCTCTGAAGCCAGGAGGCAAACTATTTATAAATATGAATTGAAATCAGGCGCACCGATTTTTTTGAACGACCAGATTCCCGATGATGCGCTTTTCCAAACTGCGCTCAAAGCTTTGCGTAAAGAATTTTTTTATTATTCCGATTTTATGAAAAAAACGGATATTGAAATCATGCGCTGCAAAAAGCACCGGACGATGCTGACGGTGTTATCGTTGGAGCTATTGAATATTTTTGAAATCAAGCAGCGTGTCGATGAAAGTTTTTATAAGAATTTAATCATTGACATTACAACCGAGCTTGTATCGGGCATTCGAGAGCAGGATTCAATCGGAATAAAAAAGCCCAACCAATTCCTGATCTTGCTCCCGGCGTTGCACTTTTCTAAGGCGAAGATTCTGGGGAAAGAATTGAAGGATCGCATTGAAAATATTGCAATTGACGTTGATATCGAAATTAAATTGACCAGCTATCCTCAAGACGGTACAAATGCTAATGAAATCATGCAAATATTAGAATTAGGATTGGAAAAAGTGAATGATGATACTTATGAAACATGACAAAATTGGATCGTATTAAAGGATGAATGGTTTTCGAGAATGAAAGCAGGAAGCACTGGATCTGGTCGGATGATAAGGGTGGCTGTTTGTAAACAGTCACCCTTTTTTTTATGCAGGTTTCGAATCCGTTTCAGGTGAAATACATCGAGTCACCTGATCCATCGAGAGACATTTCAAAGGCTTAAGAATAGTGTAGATTGATATTTTCTGCATCAATTATTTCAATTGTTTAAAATGAACGCACGTAATCATCCGACGTCATTCGCACCGTTAAGGCTATCATTGGAAAATCGAACGCTGTTTTTTTATAGAATTGGTGCAATTGCCTCTCTTGAAACGGCAATGTCGGAAAATTACTTATATAAATAATTATTTAATAAAGTTATAACGACATACAACTTCAATAAGTACATAGATACAATCGGCATAATTATTGCCAATTTGTGGTTTAATTTATATTATTTTCGATTGTAACGCAAAATTTACATAATAGCAAAACCCACAGTGAACGTGCCAGCTAATCGCTTTATTTCAATCTTATTTTGTTTAAGCAACTTTTGGGGGAAACGATGGATGACAATTTAGCTTTTCTGCACGATGCCATGATAGCCGGTCGAACGCCGGGATTCTGGAATACTGAATTCAATATATTCAGGAAAAACAGGAATAAGCACCAACATGTGCCTGAAAAGAAGATTAAACCGGGATTATGGCTAAGAAAGCAATTTGCAACCTATATTGTTTCGCCCGTCGTTTTGTTCGTTTCAGTAATGATTTTGATGTTGCTGCCTGATGATTTCCTTGCCAGGCGCATTACGAATTCTGTTTTTAAATCAATCCAGCATACTGTCAAAAGGGTATTGGATATTCTATTGTCATTAATCGGTTTGGTTTTGTCCTTCTCATTTTTTTTAGTGATTCCGATTTTAATCAAACTAGGTTCGAAAGGAGGCGTTTTTTATAAGCAGATTCGAATTGGAAAAAATCGCCGGCAACAGGATAGCTGGGAGAAGCAGATCATTTATCATACCGGGAGGGCTTCACATGAAAAACGCAAAGTGAATTATCACGGCAAACCATTTTATGTGTATAAATTCCGAACCATGAGAGCTGATGCCGAATTAATGACGGGTCCTGTTTGGGCATCCAGGAATGATCCCCGTGTTACATCTGTTGGAAATTTCCTGCGAAAAACGCACTTGGATGAAATACCGCAATTTATCAATGTCATCAAAGGTGATATGAGTCTGGTTGGACCGCGTCCTGAAAGACCATGTTTTGTAGTTGAATTTGCAGAGATCATTCCCAAGTATACGGATCGGTTTAAAATTAAGCCGGGAATTACCGGGAAGGCTCAGATATTTTGTGGCTATGATACATCCATTGAGGATGTGAAGCAAAAGCTTGAACATGATATCGAATATGTACAACATGGGAAGCTGACTGACGATTTTAAATTCATGTTTATGAGCATTTGGACCATGATCGCCAGAAAGGGAGATTCCTGATTTGATGTTCTATTCATTGATATACAATTAGCTATTCACTGGAGAGAATCTTTATGAAGAAGAACCAATGCACAATTTTTATGTATTTTATTCTGATTGGAATCATAGGCTTTCCAATTGATCTGGTTTATACACAATCAACAGAGACGCCAGGAAACGTCAGCATCAAATCCAATCCGGTGGGAACGCTGGTTTATTTTAATGGAAGCCGCGATTTGGTCT
Source organism: Candidatus Zhuqueibacterota bacterium (assembly GCA_016927835.1). Taxonomy (GTDB): domain Bacteria; phylum Zhuqueibacterota; class Zhuqueibacteria; order Thermofontimicrobiales; family Sulfurfontimicrobiaceae; genus Sulfurfontimicrobium. The sequence continues at coordinate 9,129 of JAFGMA010000183.1, forward strand.
GCCAGGCACCATGTCAAATTACGCACGGATTACATGGGCTTTATCGGATTGAAGCAGTCAAAAGCGGATACGAATCCTGGAAGTCGGTTGCATTTTTCAATTTAGGTGAAACCAGGGCTTTAGCAATCAACCTCGTCCCCAAGAAGCGCATTAAAGCCGGAATGCGGTCACTGCTGGTACCGGGATGGGGACAGCTTTATTCTGAGCGACCGCTTAAAGCTGCAATTTGGGGAAGCTTATTTATGGGTAGCCTCGGTGCAGCCGTTGTCAGCGACGTGCAGTATGACTCGAAGAATAATGCGTATCAGGAGCTCCAGGAACAATTGAAAAATAGTTCTCTGTCCGATGCTGACAGGCTTGCACTAGCAAATCAAATTCATGATAAAGAAAATGAAATGGATGATATTGATGCTTTCAGGAAGGGTGCACAATGGACCTGCATTGCAGTCTGGGCATTGAACCTGGCTGATGCATTGATAAATTACCCAAATTTCTACACCCATTTGACGAAACAGGAAAAATCATTTTTTTCGGCAACATCGGTTAATGGCATCACGAGGATTTCATTCAGCACTACGTTTTAAAAAAATGAAATTCAATAAATCAGAACTCAATAGAAAATTTAAAATAAATCAGGGTTTAGCCAATGTCACAGATGAAACACTCTTTCAGATTGATATGTAACTTATTCATTCTAATCTTATTGTCGATAGCTCCCGGTTTAGCGCAGGAATATATTATTGGACCTGAAGATGAACTTGAAATTAGCTTTTGGCAGGATCCGCAGCTTAATTCGAAAGTGAAGGTGAACCAGGATGGACGTATTGTACTACCGATAATCGGAAGCCTCACAGCCAGCGGTTTGAAACCGTCTGATCTCGCGCGTATAATTGCTGATAAAATTTCGATTTATAACAAGAGCATAACTCAAGCTTCCGTGATTGTAGCCGATTATGGAAGCAACAAAATTTATATTTCGGGAAGCGTGGTTCATACCGGCAAATATACCTTTGAAGTGCTTCCTACTTTATGGGATGCTATTCTAGAAGCTGGAGGACCCTCAGAAAATGCATCCTTAAATAACGTAACAATCATCCGAGGCGGAATTGAAAAAGGGAAGCGAATTGTCGTCGATCTTTCGGAACACCTTCAGCAAGGTGATCTGGATAAATTGCCCAAAATTTATAAAGGGGATACCATTTATATCCCTTCAATTCCTGGGGCACAACAACTCAATCGGGTCAATTCGCCGCTGGGAGAGTCCGATATGGTCTATATTTACGGTGAAGTTCGTCAACCGGGAAACTATTCAATTCCGCGGGAAATGCCGTTAGTGGAAGCGTTGGCAATTGCCGGCGGGATAACTGAAAGAGCCGATTTGAGCAAAGTGAGAGTTATTATGCGTGGCAAGGAGAAGCCGGGCGTTGCAATTGTAGATCTGGAGGATAACGCAAAAATAGCCGGCAGTGCGCCCTTTATTCTGAGACCAAATGATACGGTAATTGTACCGCTAAAAAAAGCTTCCATTTGGTCCGGTGTTCTGGGGCAGGGTGTGGTCCAGGTGGTCGCATCGAGTATCGCTGCTGCGATTACGGTCTCGTTGTACCGACGTATTGAATAATTTGCAGGTTTCAAATGGAAAATAAAACCCAAAAGCTGTTCAATCTGCCGGAGTATTGGCGCATCATCCGCAGAAGAAAGTGGATTATAATTCTTCCGACAATCACGGCATTGATCACAGTTTACATCAGCA
>JAFGMA010000015.1 GCA_016927835.1 Candidatus Zhuqueibacterota bacterium
ACGCAGGATAAATTGATTCCGCTGCTGCATCCGTATCTGGAAATTGTTCAGCATGAATTTCACCACCGCAAGCGCTACGATGCGTACCCCAGGCTCGGCGTGATCGTCGGTGAAGAAAATGGTACCGATGAAACCGACCTGGAAATCATTCATGATATTTACAAACGTTTCGCACTCAATTTTAGAACAGAACTGGTTTTTATGAAAGTGTGTTCCCAGCCCATCGAGGAGGTGACCCATGCGATTGACGCTCTTTAACGGATCTCCGCGGGGCAATGCCAGCAACACCCGGCTCTTGCTCGAACATTTCACCGAAGGATTTACACAGACCCCCAACAACGAATTTAACCTGGCGTATGTGAACCGTACAAAGGACACCGACAGGCATGTTGAGATGTTTGCCAATGCCGAGCATGTTATTCTGGCATTTCCGCTATATACGGATGCCATGCCGGGAATCGTGAAGCACTTCATTGAAGCGCTCGCGCCGTTGTGCGGCAGGAAAAATAATCCGTCGTTGGGATTTATCGTGCAATCCGGTTTCCCGGAGCCGATTCATTCACGCTTTGTGGCGAGGTACCTCGAAAAATTGGCGCAACGCCTCGGCTGCGCGCACACGGGAACGGTGATTAAGGGTGGGGTAGAGGGCATTCAGATGAAGCCCGAATGGATGACGCGAAAATTATGGCAGGCTATGGTTCAACTGGGCTATGACTATGGCAAAACCGGCAGGTTCAACGAAGAATTGATACATCAACTGGCATCCAAAGATCGCATACCGAAATGCATCGTGACGTTGATGAAACCCCTGGTTAAAGCCGGATTGATGAATTTTTACTGGGTGAGCAATTTGAAGAAATATCACGCGTACGAAAAGCGTTTTGCGCAGCCGTATAAATGAATTGATTGCATGCACCTCGGCAAACATGGCGCCAGGCGTTCATTCAACCGGGAAACGGAACAAAATATCGATGTTCAAGCGATCTTCCATACCTCTTAATTTTTTTTTGAATTCAGCGACATCCACCTTAGCGGGCAGCACAATTTTCGCGTGCATTTGAAAAAGTTGGGTTCCGGTCATCGGCGCGTTTTGCACATCGTATTCCATCGCTTCGATATTGATTGCGTTTTCGAAAAGCAGCAGTGTAATTTCATCGATGAGCCCCATCTGGTCGGCGCCTTCAGCGATCAATTCACCGCACAATGCGCCAGCCGGGCGTTCCGATGACGCAGCGACGGCTTTTCGCGCATAAATGAAGAAATCATCACTCTGCAGGTCTCTGAGGCTGGCGATGAAATGCTCAGCTTGTTCCGGCGCGGCATCCAGCGACACCAGGCTGATGAGCGCAAATTCATCCACCATTTTTGCAGATCGCTGCAATTCAATATTGCCGCCATTTTTCTTTATTTCATGCGAAATTTTGTTGACCAGCCCCGGTCGATCCCTGCCAACTGCCGATACGACAACATATAGTTTCATCGGTATTCCTCCTGCGACGTGTCAAATAATGCTATATAAAATTATCAGGTTAGAGTATGATTAATGTTTAAGTCATAACTGCTTATTGGCGGGTTTTGTTTCAAATTATACCGCGAGCGGGTATACATTAAGGATTTTCATAAAAAAGTAGAATGGTTTTTCACTATGCTCACTTTTGCTATGGAAAAATTGCTTGAAGAAAAAGCTGTGTTGTATTTGGTGTTTTGACGATTAGTATAACCTGCAAAAAACGCTTGCACAAATTGTCAAATTTAGAAAAAATCGGCAGCGTTTTTTGTCAGGTTGATACTTTTTTTATGTGGTTTTTTGATTATTGCTATGCCTTTTTAAATCGAACCAGTTCTTTTTCCACTTCGGGATATATCTTATCTATTTGTTCTTGTATTTCAATTGTTTGACTTAATGCTGTTACGATACGGCAATAGCGTGGCGCATCGTCCATGTTTCTGCCTTTACGGTCTTTCAGATATTTCTGCAATACCTGATAACCACCGATGTGATAATTCCAGACTTCCGGGTTAATGCCTTCAAAATATTTGTCTTTGTTAATATATATGCGTTGTTCATCTTCTTGGTAAGTTATCTTATCAATACGGTCGTTTGTTCCGCTGCCCTGATATTTGGCAATGGGCGGATCGAGAGCCGGGCTTTTGAGCAAATGCAGGTCGGCAATTTGTTTTCCCAAATCAACCAATTTTTTAAACAGGCCATAATCAGCGGTAAATGGCACACGCGGGAAATCGATCTTTAAAAACTCGGCGTAGGTTTCGCGGTAGATACTGCTGTAAAACACGCCGTAGATGTAATAGAGAATATCTTCCGGCGAAGGACTTTTCTGATATGCCTCCGATAATTTAACAAAAATTTCGGGGGCTATATTTGGCTTCTTGCCGTAGGTTGCTTTTGGTTCAAAGACCATCATAACCGTCGATCCGCGAGGCGGATTTTTTTCTTCTTTTTTGGGATAAAGGTATAAAGGAAATAAAGTGTCAATACTCATATTATCACTTCTTATAGCACCATTAGAAATAATCTTGTCTGTAAGCAGAAAATATGAAGGTTTATTTTTAGGCGGAACTCTTCGTACCGTAATTAAACCAATATTCTCTTTCAGCATGTGGCGCATGACTTCATGACGTGGCATGCACTGGAAACCGCGACTTCTGCCAGTGTAATAGGTATATCTGATATCAAAAGGGCGATAGAGTATTGGATGAATTCTGTCTTTTTCGGGTCC
>JAFGMA010000184.1 GCA_016927835.1 Candidatus Zhuqueibacterota bacterium
AATCGAATGCAAGACATTTGCACCTCCTTATTTTCGCAGATATCAAATATTGACGAATAGATAATTTGCCTATTTTACTACAAAGCGCGCAATCGAGTACGCGGATAGCTAATTGCCTATTCCAATTGTCCAGAATCTTGATCAGCAAATTTTTCGCAATGCCGGACGCCATCCCGCATTAAATCACACACGCATTTTGTTCCAATGGTTGATGACCAAAAAATTGATAATTATCCCAGAGTAAAAATTATTCGATGCCCGATTCCGTTCGCGAATACAAACGCCAATAGAACATACAATAAAATGAAAAGCAATGAAATCCATCGTATCGATTTGGCGATGAATTTTTGTTTTCCCTGATGGGTAACCATAGCGCTTCCCTTAACTATTTAATTTATTTGTTTGTGGTTTAATGCGTCGCGGCAATGGTTTTTACAAAATTGATGCCAGTGTGATATCTGCATTTTATACATACAAAATGGTAAGCGTATCCGGAAACAATCCAATCGGAGTAAATAATATCAACTAGTTAGAATAGCAAGTGATGAACGAGTCTGAGGATTGAAAATTTTGGATTGAAGGCGTGATTTCGATAAAACCTGGCTGCAATTTCTTTTTTGTAAGAATTCTGCGGGGTGGTATTTCAGCCTTCTGTTTTTTAAATGGTTGGAGGAGCTACCATCGAATGACGATTCTGTTATTCATACCCGGATTCAGATTGGCGGAAACGTTTGTAATGAAATAGCGGTTGATTCTACGGGATTTCACTAATTCTCCGCCGACGATAGTTTGAACTTGTTTGATGGTTCTGACCGAAAAGTAGATTTTGTTTTTACCACGAATATTGAGTTCCAGCATCCGCTCTTTGTAATGCCGTCTGAAACGAAACATCGAGATCATGCCTTCGATTTTTTCGAGTTGTCCTTTTTTAATCTGAAACACGCAGCGCCGGCTTTTCTGCAGGTTGATGATATCCAGCCGGTCCTTTGAATATGATTTTAAAATGTGCAGCACATTCGCTTTGATTCTCGTGTTCGAATATGGTGGAATGATGTAATCGCGGTAATTGCCGGGATTGCCTTCCTTGCCGTCTTCAGCAGCCTTGATGATATTAAACGCCTCTCTTGCGGTGATGTAGTGCAAATGATAATTTTTCCCGTCATTGTATTTTGATTCGAGATAGCTAAACATCTCATCCAGGGGTTTTCCGAGTAAGACGGGATGCTGATCATCCGGCGCGCCATGAGTGTGCACCTTGATAAAAATCCAGTTCGGGCGACCTTTAACGTGAATTTGGCTGTTAATCCACTGATCGATTCGTTTTGGTGTGGGGGGATTATCGCTGGCGATTTCTCCGTTTTCAATCGAAGGATACCAGCGCCCGGTACCATTGGGCAGGCTCAGAGCTAGTGGTCCCTGAACGAGCAGCAAGTCAGTGCGGTTTCGATTGCCTACTGTGGCATCGGTGCCTTTATTATGCGATTTGGGCTTACGCGGATCATCCTTCGCATAATAGATGCTGTTAATTTTACGCGTCTGGGTTTGATGCGGTGCCGAGGGCATGGTAAAGTCCGCAAAGCAGCCGGTCTGTTTCAGAATCGTCAATTCATCATTCACGCCGCACCATTTTCCATCGCGTCGCGAATTATCGAGCGCCCAATTGCCATGGATGAATCCATAATACTGGCGCGGAGTCTGCTCTGCCGTGATGCAGGCGCCCCGTTTCATGAATTCTTTTTTGGCAATTTCGAGTTTCCTGCGCAGCGTGCCAGAGTTATCGTTATCGTGATGCAAATGCAATTCGATTTCGCCGAATCCGTTGAACGGCAGGTCTGCCAGGTACAAAAGATGCGACAGGTCTTTTTCGCAGGGGTAGAACCAGGTGTGCTGCGGCGATCTGCCATCAGCATCGTGGTGATTTTTGGCAATCAGCGGATACTGGTTCAACCATTTTTTAATCCGCGAAATCGCCTGCGGTTTGCTGGCTTCACCATTTTGTGGTTCAAAATGATCGACAAAAAGGAACAGGATATGCGTGGTGCCCTCTACCGGCGACGATTTGTATTTGGTTTTTATCCAATGCGAAAGCCAGGGCATCAACCAGATGTACCCATTCTTCTTGATAAGCAGCAGATAGCTGAGAATGAGAATGGTTACAAAAACCGGAAGAGCAAGAATACTCCAGATTAGATAAGTCAATTTAATTCCCCCTGTTGATTATAATTTTTGAAAGCTGTTCCATCCGCGCCTGCCATGATTCAGCCTGGACTGCCTGCAGTCGCTTGCGGACATCAGATTCAGAGTTTTTTTTGAGCATTGCTTCGGTTTCTTCGAGGAAGTCCTGTGGGCTGTCGGCGATGCCAATGATATCTTTGTATTGCTCAATCTCCGGCATATAGGTGGTAACAACCGCCGAACCAGCCGCGAGGTACTCCCTTAATTTGATAGGATTTACATTCCGCGTCAATTCATTGCGGAGAAATGGAATGATTGCCACATCAAATGCTTTATTATAACCGGGCAAATCCTGGTAGTTTCTGCGACCAAGAAAGTGCAGATTCTTGTATTTTTGAAGTTGAGACAGGTCAACCTTGGAATTACCGATAAAAACGAACGACCATTGCGGTCTGCTTTCGACGAGAAATTGGACCATATCAAGATCGAGCCAGCTTTCGATGAGCCCGTAAAAGCCAATGATCGGGTGCGGGATATCGGCAATATCCGAAGGTACAGTAGTTTGCGGAGCCAATGCCTGATTGAAATGCTCGATATGAACCCCATGCGGAATGTAGTGCGTTTGGGGATTTCCATTGCGCTTTTTTTCGAGCAATGCCTTTGAGGTTACAAATACGAAATCTGCTTTACGCACAATCCTTTGCTCAAGCTCACGGATTGCATCAGCGGGCACGCCTTCGAATTCTGAATATTCATCAACGCAATAGTAA
>JAFGMA010000185.1 GCA_016927835.1 Candidatus Zhuqueibacterota bacterium
TGAATTTTATTAAAAAATAATTTTTTCAAAACGCGATATTAATATCCTAAATGCCCTCACACCTCAGGACTTAGCATCACATTCTTTCCGTTTTTTAAGCTTGCGTTCTTTTAGCCTTATGCTCTTTGAAAAACATACTATTAGCAAATTCAAAATCTTCTTTTATGAAATTGAATTGGCATCGGTGCTTTTTTTCGCATACACAAAATCAGCTTTTTTTCTTTTGGCGAACGAACTCCGGGCAATTCGATTTACAGGGGAATTGCGATCTGGTTATCGCATACAAACCGCCAGGTCGAAGAAAGTCGTATCTTTGCAAAATAAATGTTTTTAAAGGATTAGTGAAAATCCTTTGAAAATATAACTCTTTCATGTTCTGTGAAGATAAGGAGTGTGCCTATGCAAACATATATAAAAAACTCTCTTCGAGTAAGGTTTGATGACCACCTGCCCGGTAAAAAGAGATTATGGCTATGCCTTCTCTGCCCGACAATTATATTGATGTGCTTGACGATATTGCCAGCACAAAACACCAATGAAGGTATAATTTATACAACTCCGGGAATGTGTAGCGTAACCATCAAATGGGACGCAAACAAGGAAAGCGATCTGGATCATTATGTCGCAAAAGTCCGAACAGAATCGAGTTCTTACATGGATTCATGTATTACCGCCGATACCACCATCCAAATCCTTTTGCCTGATTCTTACAAAAAAGAACGTATCTTCTGCATTGTCTTCGCCGTTGACAGCGCTGGAAATCGCTCCGAACCATCCCGGGAGATCGTCTGCATCCCCGAGGCAGTGAATCTCAATTTTTCCAGCAGCGATGATATCATCAGCATGGAAGACTCCCAAAAGGCGAGAGAACTCATTAAGCGTTACTGGAATAACCGGGTTTATGGAGATTACCCATATAACGGCGAAGACATCTGGTCTCCGGTCATTGCAAGCGCGTATGCGCATCTGCCGGATGAAGTGTCAATCAATTTCAGCGAACCGGTAGATCGGACGTCCGCTGAAATTGTTATCACCGCCGACGATACGAATTATGAAATCGACCATGACATTACTGTTCGATCTGCACACCTATCAACTGACAATAAGACGGTAACGCTGAAAACAGACGTTCTAAATGAAGCCATCACTTATACCTTAAAAGTGAATAACGTTACCGATGCATCTCCTGAAAAGAATCCCATCAAGCTGGACACCCAAAAGCTGTTCATCTATAATCCCAAACCCCTGATACTCTCGGCACGCGCGGAGAAAGCCGACGAGGTGCTGGTTCGTTTCAATGAACCGCTTGACAAAGCCTCAGCCGAACGCAAGGAAAATTATAAACTGGATGAACTGCGCGTCGAAATCCGTTCGATAGAATTGCTCGTTGATCCCGATTCCAATACGGAATCGCTCGTAAAATTGAACATCACGGCATTGCCCGAAGGCACGCATACGCTGATCGTTAACAATGTGAAAGACCGGGGCGTGCCGCCAAATCCGATTCAGGACGGTACTGGGGTAACCTTCACGTGGAATAGCCCGCCAACAGTCGTGAAAGCCACCGCAGATAATCCCAACCGGTTGATCCTTGTATTCAGCGAACTTCTGGACAAAACATCGGCAGAAAGGATTGATAATTACGTATTCACCCCTGCAGTCGAAATCAATCAGGCTGAGTTACAAGTGAGAGAGGGTGGCAGAGAGGGAAATATCGTTCATTTGATCACCGATGATTTGACCGAGGATCTCCTTTACACGTTGACGCTAAATAATATCAACGATATTTCATCGCCTCCAAATACGATTGCACCGAATACGAAGCTACAAATAAGATGGTCTCCGTATGTCAATATCGCTTTGAATAAGCCGGCAAGCGCGTCTTCACAAGGAGGGGGATTCGAGGCTGGCAAAACAGTGGACGGTAATCTAACCTCATGCTGGGCATCCAATTATTCTGATTTTGAGTGGATCAGGATCGATCTCGAAGAAATTACCACCATCGAGCGCGTGGTGCTCAACTGGGAAGCTGCCTTCGGCAAGGTATATGAGTTGCAGGTGTCGGATGACGCCCAACACTGGACCACCATTTTTAGCCAGGCTGCCGGCAAAGGCGGAATTGAAGATATTACTGTTTCCGGTGAAGGCAGGTATATTCAAATGCAGGGCTCACAGCGCGGTACCCAGTGGGGATACTCGCTGTATGAGTTCGAAGTATACGCCAATCGAAAGCCAGTACCGGCAGATACAACAAAGCCCACCATTGCCAGTGTGAAAGCGCTTTCAGCGAATAAAGTCGAAGTCGTTTTCAGTGAAAAAATAGAAGAAACCTCGCTGGTCGAAAGGAATAACTATTCGATTAGCGGCGCGATTGCCGTAGCAAACGTCGAATCACTGGAAGACGAGATGACCGCAATCCTGACTACCAGTCCTATGACAGCCACCACCACATACACGCTAACCGTCATAAATATCCAGGATCAGGCGGATCCGCCGAATGTGATCGTCGAAAATTCCACCAGGACATTCATCACACCCGAGGCTGCACCGGATGGCTTGCAAAATGTAGCGCTCAGCCAACCGGCAACCGCTTCTTCCGGTGACGGAGAGTATGGACCCGCCAAAGCTGTAGACGGCAATTCAAATACGCGCTGGGCAACCGCCTATTCCGATTATCAATGGCTCCAAATTGAATTGGATGATACATATAAAATCGAAAAAGTTGCCATTGACTGGGAAGCCGCCTATGGCAAAAGATACCTGATCGAGCTTCTGGATAAAGACAAACATGTTGTTAAATCCGCTCAGAAAAATGAAGGACAGGGAGGTACCGAAGAAATCGCCATCGAGGGCGATGCGAAATATGTAAAATTCACCGGCATTCAACGGGCTACCGGTTGGGGTTACTCGATATTCGAATTCAAAGTCTGGGCACGCATCGGAGTGGATGACGTTCCACCGACGCTTGTCGCTGCCTACCCGGAAGTCCCGAATAAGGTGACAGTGCAGTTCAGCGAACCGGTGGATAAAGCTTCAGCAGAAACCATCACTAACTATACTATTAATCATGGAATCAGCATCTCAAGCGCACAATTGCTCGAGGATTTAAAGTCCGTCGCATTGGTGACAATCCCAAATTTGATCCCGGGAACAGAATATATGCTCACAGTAAGTGCGGTCAAGGACCGGGCAAATCCACCTAATTCAATCGCAGCAAACTCACTAATTAATTTTGCCCTGCCAGTAGCGCCACAAAATATCGCCATCGGAAAGCCGGTGACTGCCCTGTCTGGTTATGGCGATTATGCGCCGGAAAAGGCAGTCGACGGAGATATGACCACACGCTGGGCATCATCCGCAACAGATTATCAGTGGATCACTATCGACCTGGAAGAACCAATCTCGGTTGACAGAATTGTTCTGCGCTGGCAAACTGCATGCGCCAAAAAATACCAGATATTGATATCGAATGACAACGATCATTGGGAGCCTGTCGTGTTCCAGAATGATTCAGAAGGAGGTGTAGAGCAAATTACTCTTTCCAGGTTGATCCGTTCAATCAAATTATTGTGTCTGGAAAGAGCAACCGAATGGGGATACTCGCTCTACGAAATTGAGGTATTTCCATTACAAACGTATACTGCGGGTGGTGGAGCTCGATAGCGAATGCTTGCGCAGAAACTGTTTTCCCGGATCGCGAGCAGCCTAAGTCAGATTGATTTAAATGAAAAAGGAGTTGCTTATGCTAAATAAAAATTTCCTGAAAATGCCGGCAATAAACAGCAGCATTACGCCGTGTATTTTTACCATGATTCTTCTCGTATGCATATTGAGTTCAAATCCGTTGCAGGCACAGGTGGAAGGGGTGATGTTCGTAAAACCATACCTGCGAAGCATCACCGTCGAATGGCAGCCAAATACTGAATCCGATCTTTCACATTATGTATTGAAGCTAGGCAAAGCGCCTAACGAATATTTCAACGAGCCCTATTACGAAACGACGGAAACTTCGGTCCAGGTTTTTCTGCCCGACTCGATAAAATCGGATAGCATTTACTGCGCCGTGTCTGCCGTGGATTCATCAAATCTGGAATCGCCGCCTAATATCATAGTCTGCGTGCCGCAGGTGGTTTCGCTGAATTTCCAAATTGATGATAAAATGAGAATCAACAGAGCTGATATTGATAAGATTCTTGATTTGATGCATGATTATTATGACAAAAAAGTATGGGCATATACGGATGAGGAATGAGGCAAACGATAGCAGTAATTAACCTGGCTGATGTTAAAATCGAGAGTTTCGTTTTAAAATAGCATCTAGTGTAGAAAGCTTGCCGCAGGTTCATAAGCCTGCGGCAAGTGAAATATGAAGAACCAATTTCACTGAAATATACAATCTCAAAGATACAGCGTCTTGCAGTTGCTTTTATTAAATTATTTCCGGCACAGTTCCGTCAGCCAACCGATAGAGCATTTCTCCCGCTTTTCGCACCAGCAAATAACCTTCAGCTTCGCGGTTCGCCCAATCGTCAGGATCAATTTCCGCAGGATTTATATATCCCAAATTGATTTGCTCACAACGGGTTTTCGGGATGCCGGTTGCCAGAAAAACATTGACCCGCGGTTCCTCTCTTCCGTTGACAAATCTACCGATACCCTTGACATGCGTTGAATGCGCCAGAATTCCGCGCGGAATATGGGAAAAGTGGTCCATCCGGCTCAGGAAATAATCGCGAACATGATATCCAATCTGATCGATCAGTTTGCCATGCGTGAAAGAGACTTCTTTGATATGTGGTCCATAAATAATCAATTCACCGCCATCGGCAATTATCGGCTCAAGCTTGTACATGACTTTGCCTGCTGTCCAGATCTCATCATACATTTCGGGCGCGATTCCCAGCACCTTGTGAAAAGATTTATCCACGTACACAATATGCAGCTTTGAGGATAAATCCGCTGCTGCCAACCATGCTTCCTCAGGCGATCCGATAAATAATCCACTCAGCTTTTCACGGAACACCACCAGACTGAAAAATAACCTGGGAATTTTCAGAAATGTGGCGGCTTTATCGACAACGCGGCGCACCGGTGTATCTTTGGTACCGTTGATTACAGGATTGGTAATCACGGCTCCCAGCCAATGAAAGAAGTGAATGATGTCGGGTCCGCCAATGCCGGGAAATAAATACTTGTTCCCACCGGAAAATCCGACAACTTCGTGCGGAAACGTGGGACCTACCAGCAGCAGGTGATCATACTCAAAAATATGTTTATTCAATGCCACCGGTACTTCTTCGCGCATCAAGCCATTTGAAATGAATTCGATTTCTTCGGCGCCGATGCGCCCAATCGTTTCCAGCGCTGCCGGATCATCCCATTGATGGTTATAAAAATCGATATTGGCATATTTCGAATGGCGCTCCTCTTTAGTAATCCCCACCAGTTGCATGAGTTTCGCTTCAGAAAGCGGCGGATGGGTTCCCAGGGCAACCAGGTAATCCAACTTCGCAACCTGATCGCCGATGAGTTCATGAAACAATTTGAAAAATAAAGGAATGGGCGCCGTTCTTGTATGATCCGGAATGATTACCAGCACCCGCTTATTGCGCAGCGGGTGTTTTTCAAACGCCTGCGCGCAAAATTCACGAACCGTCTCATCAGGCAACGATCCGCGCGTTATTCCCTTGCCAATCAGCATGATTTCCTCTCAACGTATTGTAAAATAACATTTAGACCGCCTTCATCAAAGGCAAACCACAGGGTTTCGAAATTTTCTGACTCCCCCTGCCCTATCCAGTTACTCCTCTTCGCCATTAATCAGGTTCTGAATCCCAAAGCCATAATTTTGTTTTTCAATTTCTCCGATGCATTCTGGTTTAATTCAACATAAGAATTGAAGAATTCCCGTCGCATGGGATATGTTTTACGCAGCCGGTCAAAATATGCACCGCGCTCTATCTGGGGCAATTTCACAATTTCTGCCAATCGTCGCGTATCATCGCTTATCGAATACACGCTGCGAACAAGTTCGTGCAGGCAATTTTCATCGCTGGTCAAAACTTCCGAGCACTCTATTTTCGGCACTGGCACCGGCGGCATCAATGCGCTGAAATCGACTCGACAGGGCAAATTAAAATACCGGCACACCGCTTTGTAGATCATCTGCGTGCCGTTTACTTTGCCATCAAACGAGTATCCGGCTATATGCGGCGTCCCCAAATGCGCACGTTCGAGCAGGCGAAGATCGACTTCAGGTTCATTTTCCCAGACATCGAGTATGGCTGCATTCAAATGCTCCTTTTCGAGTTGTCTGAGCAGCGCCTCGTTATCAACCACCGCACCCCGCGACGAATTGATCAGCACACTTCCCGGCTTCATTCTGGCGATTCGTGCGGTATCGAACAGGTGAAACGTGGCATCCTGCCCCGCCCGCGTCAACGGTACATGAAGGGTGATGAAGTCAGCATCCATCAAGTGATCGAGCGGAATGAACCGCGCATCCCCTGTTTGCCTGGCAAGCGGCGGATCGTTTTCAAGGACGCGCATTCCCATTGCCTGCGCCATTCGAACCACCTTGCTTCCGATATTCCCCACGCCGACCACGCCAAGCACCTTCTGCTCCAGGGGAGTTCCCGTTTGCGAACTGTAATGCAGCAGCGCCGCCATCACGTATTCTGCGACGGAATTGGCATTGCTGCCGGCTGCATCACTGAATCCGATGCCCTTTTCAGCCAGGTTATCAAAATCGATGTGGTCAGTTCCAATCGTTGCTGTGGCGATAAATTTTACTGAAGTGCCCGCCAACAACTGGCTGTCGACGTGGGTAATCGAACGGACGAGTAATACATCCGCGCCAATCAGCGACTCCTTGAAGATCGCCCGCCCGGGCAACAATGTGATCTCCCCGAGGGTTGCGAACGCTTCCCCGACAAACGGGATATTTTCATCGGCGACAATTTTCATTTTTCGGATCCGGATCGGATTGAAATTCCAGTTTCAAAGGACAATCAGATTGATCATTGGAACGAATAAAAAATTTAATCTAAGCTGCTATTCAGCGCACCCTTTGATGTAAAATTTTCACGAACTTGCTATAAATAGCGACTTTAGACTCGAACTATTTCGTCCATTCAGTATGAAAAACACCTTCTTTATCGACACGATTATATGTATGTGCGCCGAAATAATCGCGTTGCGCTTGAAGCAAATTTGCCGGCAACACTTCCCGGCGATAACTGTCATAATAGCTCAGAGATGTGGAAAAAGCCAGCGCCGGAACCCCCATGCCGGCTGCGGTTCGAACCACATAACGAACGCTTTTATGCAGTTTATTCAGCAAGCGGCTAAAATAGGGTGCGACCATCAAATTGGTCAGATCAGGTTCCCGTTTGTAAACGCGACGGATTTGTTCCAGCAATTTCGCGCGGATGATGCAGCCGCCGCGCCAGATTTGCGCGATTTCATGGAATTTTAAATTCCAGCTATATTCGCGCGATGCTTCTCTCATAATGGCAAAACCCTGAGCGTAGCAAGCAATTTTCGACATCAGCAGCGCATCGTGCACCATGCGGATAAAATAATCCTTGCTCCCTTTAAACGCTTTTTGAGGTCCGCCTAAAATTTTTGCAGCTTCAAGGCGCTCATTTTTGAAGGCAGACAAAATGCGTGCTTCCACAGCCATCGCCAGGGTAGGCGCCGCTACGCCCAGATCGAGCGCTGTTTGTGCGGTCCATTTGCCGGTTCCCTTTTGCCCGGCTTTATCCAGAATAACATCAACTAGTGGCTTACCGGTTTCATCATCGATTTTGCCAAGAATATTGGCGGTAATTTCCATCAGGTAAGAATTTAATTGTCCCTGGTTCCATTTTGTAAATGTCTGCTGCAATTCGGCTGGTGACAGGTGCAGGCAATTCTTCAAAATATCATACGCTTCGCAGATTGTTTGCATATCCCCATATTCGATACCGTTATGCACCATTTTAACGAAATGTCCGGCGGCGCCCGGACCGATGTATGTACAGCATGAATGGCTGCCGACGTGAGCGGATATTTTGGTCAGAATTGGCTTGACCAATCGATAGGCGTTTTTTGGACCGCCCGGCATTATCGCCGGACCCCAGAGCGCCCCTTCTTCACCACCACTTACACCGGTTCCGATATAATGAATGTGGTCTGCTTCCAGCGATTGTCCGCGGCGTTCGGTATCTTTGAAAAATGAGTTTCCGCCATCGATGAGCACATCCCCTTTGGATAAATGCGGACGCAATTGCTCGATCACCGAATCCACCGGCGCGCCAGCCGGAACCATCAGCATGATGCGCCGCGGGGATTTCAACGAATTTAGAAATTCATCCAGGGTGGCGGCGATTGCGATGTCCTTTCCGGCGACTTTCTCGGCAACCTGTTTGGTCCGGCTCTGATCCAAATCGTACCCGGCAACGCTGAAACCATTCCGTTCCATATTCATCGCCAGATTTTGTCCCATCACCCCCAAACCGATAATCCCGATTTCCTGTTTTTTCAAAGGTACCTCCTTTTTCATTCACAGAACACATTGCTTGATTTTTTATACAACGAACCAGAAGTGCCAAAGCTTGCTTTGGCAAAGTTACATTTATCTAAAGCTTAGAATCCCAATATAAACCGACAAATGAATCCACTGAAACTGGCGTTGATGCTTTGCATCGCGCTTCAAGGCAGGATAATGTTTGCGAAATTCAGGATTGCTCGAATGCTGCACCGACTCGCAAGCGCCATGCAGCCGAAATATGCTGCAAAAATACACGTGAAATAAACGAACATCAGAATGATAAGTTCCCGTGCCGCGAATGCAGCTTTGCGGGCATCAAACAGCCAGAACTCGCTTTTTGTTAAGAGCATAGATTTTTAAACCCATTTTCTTGCTCCGCAATTCAAACTCAAAAGCAACTTCCGGAGTGCGAAAGTTTACTTTCGCATAAAGGGTATTCAACCACCAACCGCGGCTATATCGCCCCACTCGAAATGACAAGTGTGCCATCAGGGAAATATTTCTTACGCCAAATCAACACGCCCACCCCCATCACCAAGAAAATACTTGACTAATCAGCCACAGTTTAGTATATTTAACGAAATTTATTATCAGTGGGCAAAGGCGTTCCCCGATCTCCGCTGAATGCAGTAGAGCCGAACGACGTTTGCCAGCCAGAACCGAACTCAATCTTTTTGACTTTCTAACAATCCGCCGGAGGTTTTCATGCCATTTGCGTCGTTGACTGAAATGTTGAAAAAAGCACAGCAGGGGCAGTATGCGCTGGGCGCATTCAACGTGATGAATCTGGAATACTTGCATAGCATCATTGAAACCGCTGAACAGGAGCGATCTCCGGTTATTTTGCAAATCAATCCGATTCACTTCAAGCATTCCCGTGTGGCTTCGTTCATCTCCTATATTCGGGAGGAAGCCATCAATGCCTCCGTGCCCGTTGCGCTCAATCTCGATCATGGCAATGACCGGCAGGTGATCTTGTACGCCATTCGGAATGGCTTCCCGGCGGTGATGTTCGACGGCTCAAAGTTATCGTATGAGGAAAACATCCTCCAGACGAAGCAGATCACGGAAATATGCCATCCGCTAGGCATCCCGGTGGAAGCCGAGTTGGGAAAATTAAACGATGAAGGTGTTGAGATCACGCCGGAAAATCGCTCGTATTTCTTCACCGATCCGGTGGAAGCCAAAGAATTTGTCAATATCACCAATGTCGATGCGCTGGCGGTTTCGATTGGCAACGCCCACGGATTTTACAAAGGCGATCCTGAAATCGACTTCCAACGGCTGGACGAAATCCGGCATAAAGTGGTTATCCCGCTGGTGTTGCACGGCGGCTCCGGCATCTCGGACGACGACATTCGTCGGGCAATTTCCTGCGGAATCTGCAAAATAAATATTTACACAGAAATGGGTGCTAACGCGAGCATTCGGCTGCGGCAAATTATCGCCGAACACCCCGAGCCGTTCGATTTGCCCTGGGCACTGCTGGAAATCCGCGCCGCCATTCGAGAAATCGTGCGCCATAAAATTCAACTGTTCGGATCAGCCGGAAAATCCCGGTAACAATACGCCCATACTCGGGCATTCTCGAATTCCCAAACAGGAGTTGGGCTCCAGTTTCTTGGGGATTACACAGCGCTTTCTCGCGCGCATCGTTTTTTTTCCATTTACCAATAAAGTTTATAATGCTCGATACAATCATTTTCGACATGGACGGCGTGATCATCGATTCCGAGTCTCTATGGGATAAGGGAACTGAGCGCTTTCTGGGTCGGCATCAACGCGCTTACAATCGAAAAAAAAGCAAACACCTGTGCACCGGCAAATCCATTCAGGAAAGCACAAAAATCCTGCAGCAAATCTATGCCTTCGAAGGCGAATCCAGCGAGCTCACCCGGGAATGGCTGGGTATTATCAAACAGCTCTATGCGACCGAGTTGACATTCATCGACGGATTTGCAGACTTTTTCTCACAGATCAGGCGCAACGGATATAGCACGGCGGTCGCCACAACTTGCTCCGATGAATTGCTGGAAATTGTTGAAACCCGGTTACGACTGGCTGCCTATTTCGGCGACCATATCTATACGCTGACGCACGTACACGGCAAATCAAAACCTGAACCGGATCTTTTTCTCCATGCGGCAAAAAAGCTGAATCGCGTACCCGGGCAATGCATCGTTATCGAAGATGCACCGCTGGGAATTGAAGCCGCCAAACGCGCGGGAATGCTTTGCATCGCACTGACTACATCCTACGAAGCCGCGCTGCTTCAATCCGCCGATTTGATCGTCAGTTCGTTTCGTGAATTAACGCCGGAAAAATTGCCGCGTTTTTAATAGGGAATTTCCAACTGCCTGAATTTATCAAATATCAATTTAGCTCAATTGGCAAATAGCCCCCTGAGCTACTGGTTCCCAAATCCAGTTTGGGAATCCCAAAGGCACTTTGAGCCATAAAAAGAACCAATAACCGAGCCATTACCGGCAAATATTCATTTCCTCCGGGTATATTTCGGTAGAATCGATGATGCAGTTTTCGGGTAAATTTGGCGAGCAATGCCCGGCAAACCGCGAATACCGGCTGCAAAAATATCTATAAACTCATTTTCAGAGCGAATTGAACCATCATTGACAAAGGGACACACGTGACAATTAAAGCAATGATTTTCGATTTGTACGGCACACTGGTTGATAATTTTTCACGCGAAGCTTACAGGGAAAATCTTGCGCAGATGGCGAGGCTGTTGCAGATTCCGTCGGAAGGATTCCAGAAGCGATGGCGTGAAATTTACGTTCAGCGGGTACTCGGCTTTTGCAAATCGCCGGAAGATTGTATCGCCTCTGCCTGCAACGCGTATAACGTAAAACCGGGCATCGACCAAATCAAACAGGCTGAGATGCTCCGGTGGGAGTTCGTCCGCAATTCTCTCAAACCCAGGGAAGACACGCTCTCCACATTAGCTGCCTTAAAAGCTTCCGGTTTGAAAATTGCGCTACTCAGCGATTGCTCAACAGAGATTCCCAGGCTGTGGGAAGAAAGCGCTTTCGCCGGTGTGTTCGATGCTACCACATTTTCATGCACCGAATTTGTAAAAAAGCCTGAGCCGAAAATCTATTTTTTAACCGCTGAAAAGCTTGGAGTTGATCCGGGAGAATGCATTTTTGTCGGGGACGGCGGCAGTTTTGAATTGACAGGCGCAGCGCGCGTGGGCATGCATCCGATTCGAATCAGGGATCCGCGCGAAACTGAAGATTCGGTACGGATCGACGAAGACCCCTGGAACGGAACAACCATTTCTACACTGAGCGAAATTTTGCAGCATTTCGACACGCTGCTTGCCTTTTAACAAAGAATCAGTGGCAAGTTAAATGATAATTTTGACTTATCCATAAGGAAGAAACATGACACTTACAGATGCATTAAACAGACAGGTGCCCGGAGTCCAACCCGATTCCCGGCAAAATCAAGAACTTAGTGAACAGCTTCAGCAGAGTGTCCAAAAATCCATTTATCAAAATTCGCTGAAACTCAACTCCCGGGTATTATTCGCGCTGGCAGGGCAAGGCAATCAAAAATCATTAATCCTGGTTTCTGGCGGCGAGTTCGTCCCGGAAATTGCAAACAGCTTTGAAGGCGAAACCCGGATAGTCGAAATCGATCGTCAATCCATGACCATCAAAACTTGTCCGTTAACTCCACTGAACGCGCGCGCTTTGAGGGTATGCTTTCCATTTGCAGCGCCGGTATTGACCGGCATCCGCCGCTCTATCGGCTGCGGCGATCGGATTGGGCTGGCAACGCCGGGACATATTCGTGCAGTGCGCGCTACAGGCGTCATGCCGATTCTGGCGCAACAATCAATCCGCGAAATGACCCGAACGCAGCGAACCGCTCAACAAGTGATGGATGATGCGACCTGGGGCGTTTTCCAGGAAGGTTTTCAGCAAGGCTTCGGTTCCGATGCTGACCATCTGAAATCAAAGGCGGATATCGATGCCACGCTGGAAGCCGGATTCACTATGTTCACTATCGATCCCGGGGACTATGTTGACGACCAATCGGATTTTGACAATTCGCATTCGCTGCTGAATAAATTTCAAGCACTCGATTGGAAGGCACTTGAGTATTCAGCGGATGATTGCAAACGGCTGTACGCGGATAAATCCTTCCGGATTTCAGATGATTACCAATTAAAAATATCCAAAGACGAGTTGGTTAAGGCAGCGGTCAAATACGGGCGCGCCGTGATTCATACAACCACATTATTCCGCTATTTGCAGCAGCGTTCCGGCGGCAAGGCGTTTGAATTGGAGGTATCCGTCGATGAAACCGCAACACCAACAACGCCGGCTGAACATTTTTACGTCGCAAGCGAGCTAAAACGGTTGGGAGTGCAATGGATTAGCCTGGCGCCCCGATTCATCGGTGAGTTCGAGAAGGGAATTGATTATAAAGGCGATTTAAAAACCTTTGAGAGGGCATTTATCAGTCATGTGCGCATTGCGCAATACGTTGGACCTTATAAAATCAGTCTCCATTCCGGCAGCGATAAATTCAGCATTTACCCCATTGCGGCAAAACATGCGGGTGAATTGATTCATGTGAAAACCGCGGGAACAAGCTATCTGGAAGCACTGCACGCACTCGGCAAAATCGATCCCGATTTCTTTGAGGAAATATACACCTATTCATACGCGCGATTCGAAACGGACAAAGCATCGTATCACATTTCCACCAGCCTGCCCCAGATAACGCATCCTTCGGACATTTCCGGCAAAAATACGACTGACATCCTGAACGATATCCATTGCCGGCAAATGCTTCACGTTACTTTCGGCTCTGTGTTGACGGAAAAAAAGGATGATTGCACGTATCGCTTTCGCGAGAGACTCATGCGGTTACTCGGTGAGAATGAAGAGATACATTATGAATTGCTGGCGAAACATCTTGGCAGACACGCCGCACCGTTCTCGGCTTGAACCTGTACTCAAAACCAGCAAACGCCAACCATGCCCATTTCCTCCCGGAAGCATCGGAGAAAATATGCCGGTTGCCGCAGTGCTTCAGCGATGCAGAACTTGAACGTAAAGCCCCGAAATATCATTGCAGGCGTTTTTTATCGGGGGCGCCCAGCCGAAGCAGTCGCTGCAAACCGCTTCATCTGTAAGTGCTACTATTACAAGAGATTGCGTCGCTCCTTTGTCGCTCGCAACGACGGCAAACATTGGAATTTTGCCAGGTTTCGTTCAGGCGCCGAGTACGCGGTTGATGACCATCTGCAATTCATCAATTTTATACGGTTTGAAGATCGCGCCTGCAAAACCATAATCCTGGTAATCAGCCATAATCGGATCGTTTGAATAGCCGCTGGCAACAATTGCCTTCACCGACGGATCGATTTGAAGTAGTTTTTCAATCGTTTCCTTGCCCCCCATGCCGCCCGGTATCGTCAAGTCCAAAATCACCGCGTCGAACGGTTGAGGCGAATCGAGGGCGTTGAAGTAGCGCTTGATCGCATCAGATCCGTTTTCCACGATTTCAACCATATATCCGAAGCGCGGCAACATCCGGTTGAGAAAATGCCTGATAAATGCTTCATCATCCATGACGAGAATTTTTCCTTTTCGGGGCGGGAATGTTACCGGAATTTCCTCACTGGTGATGATGGGTTTTTCGGAGACAGGCAAGTAAATGGCAAATGTGGCACCGTTATTCACAACGGATTCCGCGAAAATAAATCCGCCGTGCTTTTTAATGATGGAATAGCAGATAGTTAATCCAAGCCCGCTCCCCTCGCGTTTTGTGGTAAAATAGGGATCAAACACTTTGGGTAAATGCTCGGTGGAAATTCCGACGCCTTCATCGGCGAAGCTGATTTTCACATATTTGCCTTTTTTCACAGGCAGCCGCTTTTCATCGTCAATGACCACATTTTCCACATCAACTCGAATCGTACCGCCTTTTGGCATGGCTTGTTTGGAATTGACGATTATATTTTGAATGACCTGGCTGATTTGCCCGGTATCAACTTCGACCGCCCAGGTATCCTTCGAAAAGTGATATTCGCATCGTACATTCGAACCGCTGAGGGTAAAAGCAGCCGAATTTCTTATCAACTCTGCAATTGATGCAGCTTTTTTTAGCGGCGCGCCGCCCCTTGCAAACGTCAGCAACTGATGGGTTAAATTCTTCGCCTGTACCGACGCCTTTTCCGCTTCTGTCAGAATTTCGAACAGCTCGCTGGTCTTAGACAGGTCGGCTTTTGCCAGCGAGATGTTGCCCATGATAGCTGTCAGGATATTATTGAAATCGTGCGCAATTCCTCCGGCGAGTAACCCGATGGATTCCAGCTTTTGCGCTTTTTGAATCTCTTCTTCCAGCTTGCGTTCTTCGACGATATCTCTGAAAACCAGCACAACCCCAATAATTTTGTTTTTCCGATCGTAAATTGGCGCAGCGCTATCGGCAATAATCCGCTCCTCATTATTGCTGGAAATAAGAATTGTACCGTTATTTAAGCCGACAATTTTTCCGGTTTTAAGAACTTCATCAACAGGATTTTGACAGCGTTTTCGGTCCTTCTCATCGATAATATGAAAAACTTCACTCAATAATCTATTGGCAGCTTCTTCCTGGGTCCAGCCGGTCAAAGTTTCGGCGACTTTATTAATCAACACAATATGCCCGTTTATGTCGGTTTTGATGACCCCATCGCCTATGCTGCGCAACGTCACCGCGAGGCGTTCTTTTTCAGCCTCCAGGGCTTCTTCGGCTTTTTTGCGTTTGGTGATATTCTCGCAGACGATGAGCACGGCAATTTTGCCATCTGCATTTTCCACCGCGCGCGCCAATTCTGAGACCCACATCATGCTCCCGTCGCGGCAAATCTTTCGAAATTCCCACTGGGCAATTTCGTCTTTATTTCGAAGACAGATAGTCAATTGTTCCTGTACAGCTTTTTGATCATCTTTGTGAAAGATTTCGAGTACGGAATGACCGGTCAATTCCTGCGGGGAATATCCCAGTTGTTTGGCACCAAATTTATTGACTGACAGGATTTTACCGTTAGAATCCACTGTGAAATACATCGAGGGATTATCATCATACAGCACCCGGTATCGCTCTTCACTCGCCTTTAATTGCTTTTCCATCTGGTGCCGGTATAGCGCCATTTCGATACTTGTACGCAACTCCTTTTCATCAAACGGCTTGATAATGTACCCAAAAGGTTCAGTTATTTTCGCGCGCTGGAGCGTCTCTTCGCCGGCAAAGGCGGTCAAATAAATAACCGGAATGTTGAATTGTGATCGTATCTTCCTGGCTGTTTCCACCCCATCCATGTCTCCCCTGAGGACGATGTCCATCAACGCCAGATCGGGTCGTTCTTCTTCTACCCTGTTGATCGCTTCTTCCCCACTGGAAACAACCGAGAGGACATTGTATTTCAATCCTTCCAATCGATCCTGTATCTCCATCGCAACGATTTTTTCGTCTTCGACAACCAAAATTTTTGGCATTTGCATCTTTTTACTCCCAATCAAATATCAGGTGACAATTCAATCTTGATTTTCTTTAAATTGAATTGTAAAACACGCGCCATGGTTACGAGCTAATTGAATTTTTCCTTCGATTTGTTTCACCAACATATCTACCAGTTGCAAATCGAGTGATTTTGCTTCCGGAAAATCAACACGCTCCGGGAATCCGATCCCGTCATCGGAAATAATCATTGTCACCAGGTTATTGATAGCTTTGAATATTCGGATGTTGATGCTTCCGTTCCTATTTTCCGGAAAAGCATATTTTAACGAGTTGGAAACCAATTCGTTAATAATCATCCCACAAATGATGGCGGTATCGATAGATAATTCAACTTTATCCACCTCGATTTGCAACTCAACGGCATCCGTTCGCACATCATAAGAGCGGAAGAGCTGCTTGATCAATTTTTCGAGATAGACAGCAAAATCGATACGCGCCAGATTAGAAGATTTATATAAATTTTCGTGTATCATTGCCATCGCCCGCACTCGATTCTGGGTTTCCTGAAACATCGGTAAAATGTGCTGATCATTCACCTGTTTCGACTGAAGATATACCAGACTCGAAATCACTTGCAGATTGTTTTTTACTCGATGATGGACTTCCTGCAAAAGTACGCTTTTCTCTTGCAGCGAAGCTTTCAATTTTTCTTCAGCCTGTTTCAGTGCCGTGATATCCTGGAAATTTTCCACAATATAATCCATATCCTCAATCGTGATTCGCCTGGCGCTCTTGATGATGGGAATCAGTCTGCCGTCTTTATGCTTCACCGATGTTTCATCATTATCGATATGTTCCTTATTCAAATCAAATATCGGACATTTATGCGGTCCTTTGGGGCAAATGATATCGCATTGCTGCCCTATCAGCTCTTCACGTGAATAGCTCGTAAGATTGCACAGAAATTCATTCACATCTTTTATCCGATAGGTATAATCGACCGCAAAACTGCCACCAGGCAGGCTGGAGTAAAGGGAATGGTACTTGAGTTCGCTGATGCGCATTGCTGCTTCTGCAAGCTTCAGGTTGAGATTTTCGACAATCAGTTTCGAAGATTCCTGATTGCCCGTAACTATAAAAATCAACAGTATCGTTAAAGCCAAACCCATCGAAAGCGCAGTGATAACCGGGTGGTAACCGCTCCAAATTATTAAAATCAGAAGCATGATAGCGACCAGCAGCATCGGTGTTTTGAAACCACAAAAGCATTGTTGGAAACTCAAATCACAATATTGACAACGCGCAAACGGGAGACAACGCAATTTTCGAACGAGTATGAAATTGTATTCAGCAGCATCCCGGTGCTTCACTTTTTCCTGCTTTGATTTCTTTAAACTCATAAAACTAATAGTTCCTCTGAAAACTTGATTTGATACCGATGATATTTTGTACATAAAGGCATTGTATCCGCTCAATATTTTCGGGTAGTTTCTGTATTCATCCACGGGGCATGTTGATATTCAGGCAATTGGTAATCAGTAACCGGTTATCGGTGCGTCGCCTGCCACATTCTCAATTTTTCATCTCACTTCTATCGGTGCCAAATACCGATTACTGATTACCAATCACCGATGCCGTAAAACTGACATACGATTGCATTCATATAGCCAAAAATGTTTGAGCGAATACAAAGCAAATTCAGTAAATCCCTTAATTTCATTGACCGGCCTGATGAATCCCAAAATAATATTTAATCTTCATTGTGCCATCATTATTTGCTTTTTACACAGCTTTCCCACGTTCCCAAACTGGAGTTTATTGGGAACCAGCAAATGAGAAATTACCACCATAGCCGTCAAGCTAAGAACATTAACTCTTATTATTCAGAAATATAGCATTGTATTGATCTCAGAACAAGGATTAACGATTTTAGAAGTAATTGAAATTTTAAAATTTGCTTCTTTAGCATGAGGTTTAGGCTGTTTACATCGTAAATCAAAAATCGTTTATCTCTGTTCGTAAATCGCCTCAATACTTATAAATCATTTCATGTAACAAAATATTTTTCAAACTATTGCCCGCTTCGCTTGACGGCTATGGGATTACCATATCCGCTCCTTTCAGCCGTCTGTGCCGCTTTATACTTTGCACGGGCACAAATTGAACTGTTATGTCGCTGCGAGCGAAACGGAGTGCAGCGAAGCAATCCCTGAGTTTAAGCACTTAAAAGATTGCTTCGGCAAAAAACACCTCGCAATGACAGCTAAAAAAATGTCAAATTTATGACCGTTTGCAGTATAACTATCAATTTGAAGCCATGAGAATCGTTTGAATAGAGTGCGATTTTCACCTCGCCTTCCTTCAATCCGGGGAATGCATGCTTCAATGAGTTCGACAGAAGTTCGTTAACGATCATTCCACATTGGATAGCGGTATAAATATTCAGTACAATCGGATCGATATGGCACTTGATTTTGATATTCTCCGATGCCAACTTGTATGACTGGTACAGATGATTTACAAGGCTTCTGATATATTGGGGAAAATCAATATGCGCCAAATCCTTTGAATTATAAAGCTTTTCATGTACCAACGCCATCGATTTAACTCGGTTCTCACTCTCTCTGAACAATTGAGCCGTATCCTCATCGTGAATCGTTCGGGACTGCAAATAAATCAGGCTGCATATTATTTGCAGATTATTTTTTACCCTGTGATGAATTTCTTTTAGGAGCACTTCTTTCTCATTCAGCAATTTTTAAGCTGCTTTTCAGCGAGATTGCGCTCGCAAAGTTCTTTCTGAAGTTGTCTCGCATGTTTTTCCAGTTGGATTTTCGCCTGCCGCAGGTCTTTGTCCCGATCCTGGATTTGGTTCAGCATCTCGTTGAATGTGTCGGTGAGAAATCCGATTTCATCCTTGCTCGCTTTTATTGCACGAACCGAATAATCTTTTGAAACGGAAACGGTTCTCGCAACTGTTGAGAGGTGACGAATCGGAGTCAAAATCGATTTTTGCACCAATTGAGAGAGACAGAAAACAATCATAATTGAAAGCACTACGAAAATAATTAAAATTGAAATCACCTCATTCCTGCGGGAAACCAGGTTATGCAAATCGGCTTGAATATAAATCGTTCCGATCCGGACGCCATCGGCATAAATCGGATGAACGAGCTGCAAATCATTTTCGCCAAATTGATAGCCTGGTTCAGCGGGTATATCCGGAATAAAACTGGTACTATCAGGCTGATATCTTGCAAGTATGGCGTTTTCAATTGTATAAACGCATGCCGACATAATATGAGGTTCGGCACCTAGAGCCTTCACCACCGCTTGTGCGTCTCGTTCATCGCTGAATTCAATCGCAGCATTGATATTTCTCCCGATTATTTCCGCCAGAATCTCTAAATCGCCAATTATATTCTTTTTGTAGGTAACCTGATCGTAGAGCAGAAAGGTCATGCATGCCAGCACAAGTACAACGCCGCAGGTTACAATGATAATTGCCCGCAACTTCCATTTTATCGCTAAATCTCTGAATTTCCTCATGGATTCTCTCCTCACCGTCTCCTGGTATAGATGCATCTCTCAGCGAGTCGGCTGAGTTTTGAACTGACAGTAAGCCCGGCGTTCTGTGCTGCATCAAGATTAATTTCGAACCTGATTCGATCATTTTTCATCAAAAAATTGATCATGCCGCCATCATCAATAAAATGCTTCATATCACCGACAGTCAACGTAGGCTGTCCGCGCAAATTTTTCAATATCGGTTTTAGCAAGTGCTCCTCTGAATCGCTAATAAATAGAATATGACAATATTCAAGCTTCTGGTATCGCTTGAATCGCTTGATCAAAATTTTCCGATCTTTGATCATCGTATTCGCTGCAATCCTATCCAGAAATTCTTTAAATGGATCCCTGCCTACGATGCCGATAATAAATGTGGAATCGGAGTCCGCAAATGCTGCGGGGGACCATTCGATAAATAATGCAAATTTACATAAAAATGCAGCTTTTACCTGATCGGCAAATGGACGATTCTCTTGCGAGGACTGGGAGCGGCACGGTACACTAGTCAAAATCAGATTCACCACCGCAAATAAAAATACGGTGAACCTGCGTAACCACCTTATGCAAGGTTCGCTGAAGTGGCGTTCGGTTTTGCTTCTTTGCATCTTTTTGGCTTGCACCTTCACTCCGATAGTTTCCACGTCTCTCCATGTAATATCAACGTGCAGTCTTCGACCAATTTAAATGGAGCAGTTCATATTGATTGCAGGCAGGTTAGACCCGGCTGGAAATGCAAATACTGCATGATGCTTGCTCAAAAGGTTTTGATCCACGACAGCAATTTCAAAATTTTCAATCGATTTTCCATGTTATTAGAGTCCGTCCGCAAAACAGTGCCTGAACGAAAACTGGCATCATCATATTGAGCGAAGTCGAAGCATACTATAAAAGCAGGAATGCATTACCCTTCGACTTCGCTCAGGGTAAA
>JAFGMA010000186.1 GCA_016927835.1 Candidatus Zhuqueibacterota bacterium
CGAAAACTCGAAAAATTGTCATTGCGAGGCGTTTTTTGCCGAAGCAATCCCCTGATAAAACGGCTGAGATTGCTTCGTCGCAAAAAATGCTCCTCGCAATGACAGCTCAAAGGTAGTTCTCGGACAGACACTATTTAAATTTCTTGAGTGTTTATTTATCAAGATTATTTTGAAGCAAAATGTCCAGGTTAATTTATCCCACCTCCTAAATTCATTAACAGTAAATTCAAATTGTGCCGAGAAATTTCAAATGACTGCCGCAGCCATTCCGGCAATCAGTTGAGCCAAATCCTCGAACGATGATCTGTCCGGGCGTGCGCTGATTTAAAGCGCATTCCAGTTCTTCGAACAGTTCCGCCGCAGTGATTTCAGCCAGCGGAGCTGCCAGCAGGTAGTCGATATGCCAGTGCATCTTTTTGCCGCATCGCAGATGGCGTTGAACCCGCGCCTGAATATTGGTTTTTGCGCTGCCTGTGTAAATGTACTGACCTGCAGGAAATTCAAATAGTCCCAGTTTCCCGATTTGAAGCGTGACCGGTTGTTTCAACGTGATGTGCAATTGATAGCTTTGCATTGCGATTGAGTGCGTTGAATTCCCATTTTTCATTCCCGATGCGGTTCAGCTTCTATTACGAGCGCAACGTCGCTTTCAGTCGCATCGGATTTAAAAGCAAGTCCAGGGCGGCGTGAATATGGGTACAGACTATATCAGCGGCTAAAACATTCTCGGTCGCCGCACCTTCGGTTTGTATCACCGCAATACCGAGTGCCGCTTCTTTCAGCATCAGGCGATCATTGCGTCCGTTGCCGATAGCCGCTGTTTTGTCCTCCCCGAGTGTTTTCACGAATTCAGCTTTTGCGCGGGCTTCATCCGGATCCGAGAGTACAACGATTTCGCAGGGCATGCCGGAAGCCGCCTGTTTAACAGAGCTGTATGTATTCGCTGTAAGTATGAAAATTTTCAATAGGCTTGAAAGTTTTTCCACGCGTTCACTGATGCCATCAAGCAGCCTACCGTCACACGCAATCGTACCATTGAAATCCAGAACAAGGTTTTCCAACCGCAGTGTGCGAAAACCGGGAATCGATAATTCTATCATCTGCAAAAATTTTGGTTTTTGTTTGAATAGTGAATCATCTATTTATTCTGATTTTGGATTGTTTTTTAATACATACCAGGCGGTTTGGTATTCTTGAGAACTCTTTCTAATTATGTGTAAGGAATTAATAATTAAGATCCTATTACATAACAGTAAGGATTCATCCTGAATGACACAGCACTTGCATTTTAATCCAAAATGAGCAAATCAAAGGCAATGATGAAAAGAGCTGTCAATGCAGCTTCCTGCAGTTGAATGCTTAATATAATAAATCTGGCGGCAAAACACAAGTTTAATCAGTAAAGGGGAAGCGGTCAAAAAATGAAATATTCTTCAAACCATTGTTTTTGTCAATTATATTTTGTATGTTTACGTTCGATCAAAACGCGTTTTGGAAAAGAAGAAAGCAAAATCGCTGAATCCATTCAACACCGGGAGCATTGAAAATGATGAATTCTCACCGCAGCAAAAAACGACACCGGGCAGCCGTTATCATCATTCGGGATGCCCGGATACTTTTAATCTACCGGTTCAGAGCCGGGCACGAATATTACGTGATACCTGGCGGTGGTGTGCATAAGACCGAGACGGTCGAACAGGCTGCGCACCGCGAGATAGAAGAGGAAACCGGGTTGAAGATTGAAAAGCTAACACGCTTTTGTGAATTCGAAAATCTGGGACAGGCAGAATACTATTTTTTGACAACCAAATTCAGCGGAAAACCGGAATTCGGAGGACCTGAGTTGAAAAAAATGTCGCCGGATAATGTGTATCGGCTGGAATGGGTTTCTCTGGATGAATTGAATCGATACCCGCTTTTGCCACAAAAAATTAAGCAGAAAATAATCGATAAAATCGATTCATTTTTATAAAATTGTGAAACCAATCAACCGTTTGCATATCTAATTTAAGGACAGCACTGAATACAAATAAAAAACCAATTCAGGAGAAATTCAGATGGCAACCATAAACATACCGATCATCATACATGGCATAACCGGACGAATGGGGCAGACCGCCCTCGAAGCCACACAAAAAATTGCAGAAGATAATCTGCTCAGGATCGACGATGATTTGATTCATCCTGTTCCGATTGGCGTCGCGCGAAATTTAGACAAATTGAAAGTCCTCGCCCATTATAAAGGATTGACGCATTATTTCACCAATCTTCCCGAGGCGCTGGAACTCGCTCAAGCAATTAATCCGAAGATAAAAGTATATCACAATACAATCGCTACGGGTATTCGAAAGGAAGTTTTGCTCCCGGCGCTGCGAATGCTCGATGCTGAGACCACAGCAATTTTTCAGGAAAAGCCAGTGGCTGCCAACTATGCCGACGGCTACGCGATTGTGGAAGCATTGGAAAATCGAAAATTTTTTCATGGCGTGGTGCATCACATGCTCGAAGCGCCCGGGGTACAGAAGGCGCTTGAGCTGATTCCCGAAATAAAGCCATTAACTGCACAAATGGTCTTCGGCTATGAAGTTGCGCCCGGTTTAAGCGACAAATTCGACTATTGCTGCCAGCGCCCTGATTTCAATTGGGAGCTGGCGTCTGCCGGCGGCGGGATTATCCTGGACATGTGCCATGAGGGGTATCTTTCCGAGGCGCTGTTCGGTGAAAGCGAACGCATAAGCGCCGTAGCCCGGCTGCTGGTTCCGCAACGCCTCACAACTGATCGGACGAAGATCATTCATTGCGATGTTGAAGATTTTGCTGCCCTGCGCCGGGAGCACACCAACGGCATCGTTAATACGTCTGTCTGGTCATGGTATCGCAGGATTAATTCGGAATTCGGACCGCTGGAAATTACAATTGAAGGCGAAAAAGGAACCCTCGTATTCGGCTTGTATGGGCTGAAGGTGCAATGGCACGAAACTGCTCCGGTGCTGCTGTGGGAGCGCGGACCGGCAAATGCCAAAATAAAATGGCGCGATTACTGGGAATACCCGAAAATTCTCGCGCGCGATCCGTTTGCCGTTGAATTGGCTGATTTTATCAGGCATTTCCTAGCCGGAAAACCTTATTGGAAAAACGCGACTCATGCGTTGGATTTATTGGGTCAGGTCGAGGCATTTTACGCCAGCGCTGCAAACAATGGCAGGCTCGTGGAGAAGTCCGAATTTTTGACATATCCCGCAGCCGTGCCTTCGGGTTGGCAGCCTGAGCGGCTTCAATCGACTTTGAGAGGAGTGGACCATGACTGATCAACGCTCACAACTTGAATTGCCCGGGGAAGAAAGCATCACTTCCGATGATTTCTACTCCCGCCAGACGACCAAGGAGATTCTGGCTACGACTGCACTTTACGGTCCCTGGAAACCGGACGGCACATTTGATTGGGAGAGCTACGAAAATCTCGTGCGTACGGTCATGCGCAGCGGTAGCGTTCCCGCCACCAATGTCGACACAACCTGGGCGATTTACAACAACTGGCATCTGACCAAAGAACTTATCTGGCGCACCGCGGAGATAGCGCTTCAGGAGCAGCAGCACATCGCCGAAGACCGACCGCTGATGGTTGCCGGGCTGAATACGAATTCAATGGATATTGAAGCCGGGCAAATTGCCCCTGCGCTGCGAGACCAACTCAAAGAAATCGATGCCGGGTTCAGGAAGCGCCGCATGAACCGCATCCGCTACATGCCGGTTCCGGACAGGCGATTGTACCACGCACCGAGTCGGGTGAAAATCTCGATCCATCGGGAGATCGGACGGGTGATAGGTGAATTCACCCAATTCGGAATGGTGTTTTTCGAATTGGATATCGGGATCAAAGGCTTCGGCTCAAATTATTCACCCCGGGAGATCGAATCCATACTTGCTGAAACGCCTGAAATTCAGGAATATAAAAGTGCGATTATCAGCAAAAAAATGAACCTGGCGTATCCGTATGATATGCGGGCGGATCTGCTGCGCATTCGCATTATAGAATCTGTTGCAGCGGATCGGGTGCAATTTTCAACCGGGAACGATTGGTTTATTTCACTCGCACGCTGCGGTAAGCATATCAAAAACTTCGGCTATCTGCTGGGAGCATCACAGATGAGTCCGAACCTTTTCAAACGTTGGCGTGATGCTGTGATGCAACATAATCCCGAAGGATTGGCGCTAGAGCACGATTTGCAGGCGGCGGCGAAAGATTTCTGGACACCGGGCAATGTGGGCATATACCGGCATTACCTGGCAATTTTTCTTGCGATGACAGGCATTATCAGTCACCCGCTGCCGCACCCCAATTGTGAGCCACGTTACCGGGTCAAACCAGAGGACTATTTCGTTTCGCTGAAACACGCTGTGAGATTGGGACTGGTTCCGCCGGAAGAAATTCAATCCATTGTCAGGAATTTAATCCCCGGTTGTGCGGATTGGACAGAAGATGCAATTCGAAGGCGGGTTGAATGGTTGGGATAACACTGGTTTAACAGGCGCAGGGGATGAGGCAGCGAACAATAATTTGCCAGCGTCAACCGGATGGTCAGTTTTTGAATTAATCCACGGTGAAATATTTTGCCTGTGGGTGGTGCACCACAAATGCCGACGTTGTCTGTTCGGGGACCATCTGTGCGCCCTCTGTCAAGGTCACGCCGATACGCTCCGGTTTCAATATGTCAAAAATTTTCCGGTTTTCCTCCAGATCGGGGCAGGCAGGATATCCAAACGAATAGCGCGATCCCCGATACTTCTGAACCACAAACTCGGAAACAGATGCTCCGTCCTCATGAGTGATTTGCAGTTCCTCTCGCACATGCCGATGCCACAATTCCGCCAGCGCCTCCGAAGCTTCCACACTCAATCCATGAAAGAGCAGATAATCTTTATACTGATCGGAATGAAACAATCTTTTCGACTCCTCAGCCGCGGCATGCCCCACAGTCACCACCTGTAAAACGATCAAATCCATCCGGTTTGAATTGACCGGCAGAAAAAAGTCGGCAATGCATTGATGGGGCGATTTTTTCTGGCGCGGGAAATGAAAGCGCAGCCATTCCTGATCGGTATCGGGGTGGTAGATGATTACATCATTCCCCTCGCTCTGGCAGGGGTAATAGCCATAAATGACCTGCGGAACCAGCAATTGTTGTTGCCGGCAGCGTTGTTTGAGCGCCTCGAACGCCGGTCGCACCTGTTCAGTCTCCAGGGCTGCGAATTCTTCTTTTGTCAATTTACCCCGACGGAAACCCCATCTGCCGCGAAAGAGGACGATTTCGTTGAGATACGAAAATACCTGGCCCAGATCGATATCGGAAATAATTTTCTCCCCCCGGAAAGGCGGTACCGGAATATCGATATCCCGCGAAATTTCCGGGATTTCGATCACCTTCGATGCCGAAGGCACGGGCGTTGAAGTTTTCGGAGCCGAAGCCATTTTTTCTGCCGCATAAGCTTCCAATTGACCGGTCTTCAGTTTTTCCATTGCAGCCAGCCCTTCAAAGGCATCTTTGCAATAAATCACCGGTGCCGACAAAAGCGGGGCGCATGTTGCGTTGACATAGTCAGGCGTCAGTGCAGCGCCGCCGAGTAAAACCGGCAGGTGAATACCACGCTGTGCCATTTCTTCCAGATTTTCTTTCATGACAACCGTTGATTTCACAAGCAAGCCACTCATCCCGATTGCATCCGCCTGAACTTCCTGCACCTTCCGAAGCATGGCATCGATTTCGCATTTGATTCCGAGGTTATAAACTTTGTAACCGTTGTTCGTCAAAATAATATCGACCAGATTTTTTCCGATATCATGCACATCGCCGCGAACAGTTGCCAATACGAGTTTCCGCTGCTCCTGCGTATCCTTCTTTTCCATAAACGGTTGCAGCAAATCAACCGAGAATTTCATCACTTCGGCTGATTGCAGCACGAAGGGTAATTGCATCTCACCGGAGGCGAATAATTCCCCGACGTCTTTCATCGCCGGAATGAGCAGCGCGTTGATAATCTCCAGCGCCGAAGCCGCTTTCAATTTTTCCATGAGCAGCTTTTCCATTCCGGACTTGATCCCGTTGATGATATTCCGCTGGATTTTCTCGTCCAGGCTCATTGCATTTTCGTCTTCTGCTTCCTGCCGGACGCTTCCGCTTTTTTCATCAAAATGTTTGATGAAAGTCATCAAAGGATTGGCATCGCCCCGGTTATAAATCAGATTGAGGCATTGCTCGCGATCATCGGGATCGATTTTATAAAGCGGAAGAATTTTTTTTGTGTTGACAATCGCCAAATCCAGCCCGGCTTTAACCGCCTCCGCCAGAAACACAGAATTGAGTATTTCCCTGGACTCCGGTTTCAAACCGAATGAAATATTGCTCACTCCTAAAATTGTGAATGCCCCGGGCAACGCTTTTTTGAGCTGGTGAATAGCTTCGATAGTCTGAATCCCGGCATCTTTCAAAGATTCATCGCCGCTTCCCAGGGTGAAGGTGAGTGTATCGAAAATCAAATCTTGCGCGAGCAGCTTGTGCCGGTTCACGGCGATATCATAGATCCGTTTGGCGATTTCGAGTTTTCGCTCAACTTCGAGCGCCATGCCTTTTTCATCGATGGTAAGGGCGATTAGCGCGGCGCCGTAACGTTTCGCCAGGCTGCAAATTTTATCCACGCGGGCTTCTCCATCTTCCAGATTGATGGAATTTATCACCGGTCGACCTCCGATGCGCTGCAATGCTTCTTCGATTGCAACAGGATCGGTCGAATCGATGAATACAGGCAGGTCAATTTGCCGGTTGATGCGCGGGATGGTTTCCCTGATATCTGCCGCTTCATCGCGTCCGGTGTAAGCGACACACACATCGAGTCCATGGGCGCCGCCCTGTTGTTGATTGCGTGCCACATCCACGATCCCGTCCCAATCATTTGCCAGCAAATATTCCCTGAATTTTTTGCTGCCATTGGTATTGGTTCGTTCACCTATGAAGAATGGCCCCGGATCCTGGTGAAATGGTACCGCGCTGTACAGACTCGATATAGACGGCTGAAATTGAGGATTTCTGGTTGCAATCTTGATGTGTTGGATTTCATCATTAAGTGATCGAATAAAATCCGGGGTGGTTCCGCAGCAACCGCCGACGGCACGTACGCCAAGTTCCCGGATGAATTCGCATAGCTGCGTAACAAAAATTTCGGCAGGCAGCTTATAAACCGTTTTTCCATTTTCGTTTATAGGTAATCCGGCGTTTGGTTGGCAGAGAACGACGCCGGGAAATTGCTGGCAAATTTGCTTGATAAAGGGACGCATTTTCTCCGGTCCCGTGGCGCAATTCAATCCCAGCAAATCGATGTTGAAAGGCATCAACGCCGCAATCACCGCATCGATTTCGGTGCCAACGAGTAATCTGCCGGTGGTTTCGATAGTAACCGAGACGGCAATGGGCAAATCGACTTGATGCGCTGCCATGCCATCCCGGATAGCATGCAGGGCTACCTTGATTTGCAGCGGATCCTGGCAGGTTTCAAGCAAAAAAAGATCGATGCCGCCCAGCAACAAGCCTTCTACTTGCGCCCGGTACGATTGATACAGCGTGCTGTAATCGGTTTGTCCGAGACTGATTAATTTTGTACCGGGTCCGATGTCACCCGCTATATAGCGTGGTTTCACATTGGCGAAGGATTCAATCGCTCTGCGCGCCAGCGATACTGCCGCCTGGTTAATGTCTTTGGTTCGGGACTCCAGCGCATATTCAGACAGCACAAGCTGGTTTGCCCCGAAAGTGTTGGTTTTCACAACATCGGCACCAGCCTGCAAATAGGCGGCATGAATTTTCTCGATTTCTTGGGCTGCTGTCAGATTAAGCAATTCATTGCATCCTGCTTTTTCCTGCCATACGGATTCGGGCAGGATCAGCTTTTGTATTTCGGTGCCCATCGCCCCTTCAAACAGGATGATACCTTCAGGGAGTCGTTCGCGAAATGTCATTTCAATTCCTTTTGAATATCTGTCATTTTGTTTTGATGTTGATTTCAGTCATGCTATTTCAGATAGCCGCAGTCTGTTTTTGTCCGGTGAACGGAAAAACCGGACAGCTTTTGACGGCATTTGCAGATCACCTATTCCAATGGCTTCATTTCATTCCAGCAGCGTGTGCGGCTTCAATGCCTGCTGCAACTTTATCGCCCACAAGCTATAGACGTGTTTTGGCTGGCAGTTGCATGTCTGCGTTAACACTATTTGAGCGGAAATTGGGAGCATTAAGCTAATTTTGAAGTATATCACTTTTTTATTAAAATTCCAAGATTATTTTAATATTTTCATTTTATTTAACCCTAAATGGGGAATATTGCTCTGCATAATACCAAAATGCTATAAAAATACCAAAAAGTGCTTGCGCTTGAGAATATAAATCTTTATATTTCAATATGCATTCTGAACTGATTTTGGATCGCCCAACCGGAAATGTCTTTTCGATGATGCCACTAGCTCAACTTGTATTGTCTGATATATGTCTCGCAGAATAGAATAACATAAGGATGATTGTTATAATGGATTAATATTCAAACAACTACGTCCATAATATAATGGCACGTTCAATTAAATATCCGTACCTGAATGATGACTTGAATATTAAATTCAAGGAGCGAGGAATATGTTTAGCATACATTTAAGAGCCATATTGATTTTAAGTGTGCTCTTTCAGATCATTGGGGGAAGGATGATCGTTTCGGCTCAGCAATGGGATGATTTGAGTCCTTCCGATTCAGGTTTCGATTTAAAGCTAACCAGCAGCGAACTCCGCGATGACGCGCTCATTTTGAAATGGTTCCCGCATAATACTGACATAAGCACCTTCAGAATACAAGTCACCGAAATTGAAAGCGAATCGGTACGACATTTCGATGCCGGAACAGCAGTTGAATTTCTTTTGGACAGCCTTGAAACAGGCATCGAATATGAAGTGCGCGTTTTCGGCTATGATTTAAATCTGAATGAAATTGCGATTTCAATTCCCGAACGCTTTGTATACACACCTGCGACAGAACGAAAATTAGTGCCCAGTTTGGTACCCCGAAAGTACACATCCGATGATGAACCTTATGTTACACTTGATCTGCTCGCTGTAAACTCCGGAATGTTTCCCTATGTGAAAACGAATATTCGCCTTACCACCAGTGGATTGGGCGAAGGTGCGTTCGATAGTACGAATTTTAGCATTTTTGAAGACAGCCGGTTGCAGCTAAATGTTCTCGAAGTGACAGGACCTTATGAGTTTAATTCGGTTCGCGAGGTGGATTTCGTTTTTATTATAGATAATAGCGGAAGCATGGAGCCCGAACACCAGGATGTGTGGGACAATATTGAAAATTTCGCCAATACGCTCGAATTCGGTGGAGTCGATTTGCAGCTCGGGTTGGTTCGTTTCGGGCAGGCGGATGACTGGGGAAAACCGATTCTTGTGAATAGCGGTCATCTTACCGATAGTGTTGCAATATTTAAAGACTGGCTATTAAAAATGACCGCGGATGGCGGTTTTGAACCGAGTTTGGAAGCTGTATTTATGGCTGCCACCGAGATGAAATTCAGAGATAATGCCTTCAAACACTTTTTATTAATAACGGATGAGGATAGCGATCTCGGTGATTTACAGAAAACTATAGATGTTTGCCGCAGAAAACATATCGTTGTACATTGCGCTGTTGATATTTCTTATGGTGATTCTTACAATCAATTTGGGCGACCTGATTCCAGTCTACTCCAAACCGGCGGCAGATTGTTCCCGGTGCTTGGTCCGTATGATGAAATTTTTGATACCATTATACCAGATCTGGCGGCGACGTACATTCTGCGGTATAGAACGGATAATCCGATAAAGGACGGAAAGAAGCGCAAGGTGGTTGTAGAATTCACCAATTTCCAATACACAGCAGCGGATACCGGCTATTATATCCCCGGAGATGCGCCGAGAATACGCAGGACTCCCGAAACAATTGCGTTAAGCGATTCGATGGTATTAAAGGGTTCTACTATTCCCATTGCTGCTTTAATAACCGACGCAGTACCTCCGCCGGTGCAGATCGCGTGGCTTTACTATCGCGCTCTCGGTGAGACAAACTACGATTCCACCAAAATGATTCTTCAACGTGACAGTCTGTATAGTGCGGATATTCCTGGGGCAGCGGCAACTTCCATCGCTGTTGAATATTATATCACTGCTGCCGACTCATACATCACTTCATCGGATCCGGACGTGAAGCCTTCATACCTGCCGTACCAGATTCCGATTTATCCGAATCCGGGACCAAAAATCGAGCATGAGGTGATCGACACTGCTTATGCGGATTATGACATCGAAGTGGTATGCAGTGTAACCGACAGTACGAACTATGTGAAATCCGTGACGTTAGAATTCAGAAAAAAAGGCACCTCATCCTACACCACCTTCGCTATGAAAAACACCCATCTCGATGCTTATTACGCGACAATTCCGGCAGCCTATGTAACTACAGAAGGCGTGGAATATTGCATTTATGCAGAAGATGACATGGGCATTAAAAGCAGCGACGGCACCCACGATGATCCCCATTATATTGTAGTTGTTCAAATGGATTTGCCGGAGACGATTGTTATCGAAGCCGAGGAAATGCAAAATAGAAAGTGGGGAAATCCTTGCGAGAATGGGTGGCGAATGACGCACCAGGATCAGCCGCTATACGAATACATCGATTTTGGTAAAAGCAAATACTGGCGGTTCACAGTGATCGCCAGAGCTGAAATTGGCAACGATATCGCCCCCTGGTTGAAAGTAAAAATTGGTACAGTATTTAATGGTAACGTTGAAGTAAGCAATGAAGAGTGGCAGGAGTACTCTTTTGTGACCGCCATCCCGGAGGGAAATCACAGATTCGATTTGATTTATATCAATGATTGGTGGAATGGCTACGATGACCGCAACCTCCTGATCGACAAAACGATTATTGAGCCGCAAATCTACCGAGGTGGCGATAACAGCTATACCTTCGAAGCTGAAAAAATGACCAGCTATGCCAACGGGCATGTGGAAGATGGCTATTGGAAATTTGACTGTGGCGGGTACCTGACCCATCGCATGTATTTTGAGCGGCGCTCCCTTACGTTTGATATCTTCGCGAAATCTGATTCATCCGAAGGTGGCTGGCCCCAAATAGATCTTTATCTCGGCGGAATTTTTCTGGGAAGCGCCCTTGTGAATAGCTCCTCGGAAATGTCATATCGATTTAGCATACCCGAGATCGAACCAGGCGCTTATTATTTCGATCTGTATTATCGCAACCATGTATGGAAACGGGGGTTGTACATTGATAAAGTCGTATTCTATGTGAATGACACCGGGCTGCTCAAACCTCGCGAAGATGTATCGAAGAAACA
This sequence comes from Candidatus Zhuqueibacterota bacterium, assembly GCA_016927835.1. Lineage (GTDB taxonomy): Bacteria > Zhuqueibacterota > Zhuqueibacteria > Thermofontimicrobiales > Sulfurfontimicrobiaceae > Sulfurfontimicrobium. Next base: position 11,432 of record JAFGMA010000186.1, read on the forward strand.
TCTGACGGCAGATGTGCTGCCGGATAAATTTGCTATAGCACAAAATTACCCTAATCCGTTTAATCCGGGCACGAAAATCGCCTATCAATTGCCTGAAAAACAGCATGTTGTCATAAAAATTTATAATTGCCTTGGCGAACAAATTCGGATTTTGACGGATAAAATACATGCGCCAGGTTGGTATGAAGTCTTCTGGGATGGTTTGGATCGAAATGGCGTTGAAACGTCATCGGGACTTTATTTAATTACCATCCGGGCAGGCGAATTTACAGATATGAAAAAGATGATCAAGATAAAATAATATATTCTAAATCTGCAAACCATTGCTTTCAAAAAAGCCCTCGATTGTTTTTTCAGAGGGCTTTTTTATTTTGATTGGATGCCCGAGATGTTGGCTATGGCTACGCAGAAGTAGCAGCGATTGAGATGATAGAATAGAGCATCAGCAAAAAAAGCTGCCCATTCAAAATTTTCTCATTGACGTCAGTTCTTTCGTATGGGCGGGGCGAGTGAATACTCGTGTAAAATCAAATAAATACGATAGCAGTAACACGCAATTTTTGATTTGATGCCAGCAATTTTCAGCGCCATTCTCAAAAAAAATCATGCAATCCAGGCAAAAAGCCTGTATACTATTTGAGTTCAATGCTGATGCAGTTGATGATTTTTGACGTATATATCAACCCGTTTATTCCAAACCCAATATCGCTTTGATATTGTTTGTGCTTTATCCTGAGAAGAAGCACTTATATTTAATCTTAACAGGAAGTGAGATTAAATTATTTCCCCTTTTAAAGCATTTCATTCGAGTAAATATAAGAACGAAAAAGATGAAGTGAATTATTTATTTTCTCCCACTTCCTTGAAATCCTTTATTGCCATTTCTGATGAATGGGCGCTGTGCTCGTTTTCGGCTGATATCATTTGATGGTCGATTGAAAAAGGTCAATGAATAAAACCTGCTAAAAGCTGAGACAACCCGGAATATGTGAATTTAATGCAAATTGAACAGGAGTGACACATGTATATGAAATTTGGTAGCACGATGCGACGGTTTATTTTTTTCTTCCTGGTGCAACTTCATCTATTTTCTATCGCAGGGCAATCTGCTGAACATCGATCCCATGCAGGATTCGATTTGGCGATTCAGCAGCTAAAATCAGAAGAAAATGCTATCCGGTTGGACTGGTATCCTCCCAACATAAAATTTAGCAAATATGAGCTTGAACTCATCAATCGGGCGGATAATTCAACAAGAATAATGGATGTTGGTATGGGTACCAGCTTTGATCTGCGCAATCTCCATAAAGGCACCAAATATGAATTCAAGATTCGAGCACTGGATGCTGAAGGTCAGATAATCGCAGAATCCGCGGTTGAAAAAATTACGTTGGGAGAATTCTTCCCGATAAAATCTGAATTGCTGGATTACGCCCCGGTGCAGCCCTCGGTGAAGCTCACAATGAACTCACTGAATTCGAGCAATTTTCCATACATTTATTCTTCAGTTAAATTGGATATGAAAGGTCTTGAAAATACGCGATTTGATACCACGAGTTTTGCTGCATTTGAAGACGGACGCCTCCAAAAAGAGTATTTTCATATCACGTTGCCTGATTCCTTCGATGGCGTACGCCTGGTGGATTTCGTTTTGATCATCGATAATAGCAGTAGCATGGAGGATGAACATCAGGACGTTCTGCAAAATATCGATATGTTTTTGGATAGCTTGTCATCAAAAGCTGTTAATTTTCGTCTGGGTCTGGTGCGATTCGGGCAGTTGCAAAACTGGCATGAGCCGATTCTGGTTAATAATGGGATTTTGACTGCCGATCCGGATACGCTTAAAACATGGTTGGGCACAATGACCGCAGATGGCGGAGTTGAACCAGGATTGAGAGCGATCACTCAGGCAGCTATCGGGATGAATTTCAGACCCGGATCGGCGCGTCATTTTCTGTTGATTACTGATGAAGACAGCGATGCCGGTGATTTGCAGGAAGCTATCGACGCCTGCAATAGCCGCGGAATCATCGTACATGCAGCGGTTGATCCGTTAAGCGGGAATTCATATTCTGATTACTGCGATCCGGAATTCAGCATTCGCGTTACCGGCGGCTTGCTTTTCCCGGTACTCGGTCCGTATAGCCAGATTTTAAATGAATTGCAGAATTATATTAGTAATACGTTTATCATCAGGTATCAGACGGATAATCCCGTAATCGACGGCGTGCAGCGAGAGGTGATTATCCGATTTACTGCTCACGAATATACATCGCAGGATACAGGGTATTATGTGCCCGGTGCAGCGCCTAAAATTGTCAGAACCCCGGAGACAAAGGCATTGAGCGATTCATCTCTGCTTGCCGGATCAAGTGTCGAAATAGCCGCACATATCACCGATTATATCGCACCTTATGTCTCAGTTGCCACGCTGAATTATCGTAGGCTTGGCGAGTCGGAATATCGCTCCATTGCTCTATTTAATGTATACGATAGTCTTTACAGTGCAAATCTGCCAGGTGAAGTAGTCCAGTCCAATGCCATTGAATATTATATAACTGCATCCGACGGTTACATCATTTCGAGCGATCCGGCTTTTGATCCGGCGGATCATCCGTACCAAATTGCGATATTTCCGAATTTCCCGCCAGC
>JAFGMA010000187.1 GCA_016927835.1 Candidatus Zhuqueibacterota bacterium
ACGGGCACAAATTGAACTTTCATGTCATTGCGAGCGAAACGGAGTGCAGCGAAGCAATCCCATGAGGTTAAGCACTGAAAAGATTGCCTCGGCAAAAAACGCCTCGCAATGACAGTAAAAAAATGTTCAATTTATGACCGTTTGCAGTATAATTATGAAAAGGCGTACTTTTTATTGTAGCGCATGTTGAAGATCAGCCTGAATCACCTCGAGTGGTTCCAGTCCCACCGATAATCGCAATAGATTCTTTTCGATGCCAAACTCAGCAAGTTGTTTTGAATCCAATTGATTATGAGACGTGCATCCCACGTGCTGGAGTATCGTTTTGCAGTCCCCGATGTTGGCAGCAATTTGAATCGTTGACAACCTGTTAAATAAGCGCTCAACTTCCTTCCAACCGCCGTGCAATGAAAATGAAAGCAATCCGCCGGTTCCCCCTGGAAAATATTTATCGAGTAACGCAGCATTCGAATTCAAATCAGGGTAACATACCGTTTTCACTTGCGGTTGTGCCTGAAGCCACTTCGCCAGCATGAGGCTTTTTGAAGAGAGATGATCCATCCGCAATCGCAGTGTCTCCATCCCATTGAGGAACAGATATGCATTGAACGGGGACAAACTTGAGCCGAAATTCCTGAGCATTGTGCATCGCAGAAATAATGGCAGGGCAGCGTCACCGCCGGCTTCCGACGCTGTTTTTCCATTCAAGTCATTTGAAGGCTCATAAAATTTGGGATATCTTGCGCGCGACAGTTGGAATGGTCCGCAAACAATCATTCCGCCGACCGCATTGCCGTGACCCCCGATATATTTCGTTGCGCTAAGCGCTTCCACATCGCACCAGCGCAATGCATCGAACAGCGCTACCGAATTCGTATTATCAATCACGTAAATGACCTGATGCCGCTGTGCCACACGATACACCGCTTCAAAATCGATAATTTCCATCAGCGGATTTGCAATGGCTTCGGTGAATATCAAGCAAGTTTTATCATCAATGTGTTTTTCCACAGCGTCCAGATTGTTGAAATCCACAAAACGAATTTCGACACCAAAAGCCCGGAGCATGTCGAACAGCGCAATCGTTCCGCCGTAAAGCTTGGGAGAAGTGATAATATTCGCTCCAGGGTAACCGAGTGCAAAAAACAGATTCGCGAGCGCTGCTGTTCCGCTCGAAAACGCGACGGCGCAGATACCTGATGAGAGCGCACGCACTTTTTCCTCAAACGCTTCCACAGTCGGATTACTTATACGGGTATAGGCATGACTTTTTACGTCGCCTCGAAAGGTGTCGATGCAGTGTTTCAGCGAAGCGAATTTATAGGTGACAGTCATGGCGATAGGTTCCTGCAAGGGCGGCGCTTCATTTTTCGGGGTCTGTGTCTGGTATTTTGCCAATTCTTCTGCCGAAACTTTCATTCCACTTATCTCCGTTTGAAATGAAAAAGATTGGGATTCACCAATTATAAACAGCAATTGCCGATTATGAGGAAACGCGGATTAGGCCTGCACGACGCAACAAGCATGAGACATCTTCGCAAAACTTTTGAATGCATAAGGTTTGAATATTTTGTATTTTATTGATTAAAAATTCATATCTGATTACAGAACATAAAAGAATCCTCCTGAATGACAAGGCGGTTGCATTTTATTCCCCAATGCGTACAGTTAAAATAATATGTTTTTATTATTCTATGTCCTCGTTTCTTACCGAAGCGCTCCGAACCTGAGATTGATCTGTTCAGATACTATTCTTTCGATTTTTTCTGGAGCAGATAAATATCGCTTTTGAAATCGACAAAGCCTTCCGGTGCGCCAATAACCATGTCGCTGAAAATCACCTCTTCCACCGCGTAGTTTGCACGGGCAAGCATCAGCCCATCGGGATTATAAATTCCCGAAACCATCATCTGCACTGGTCCGGCATTGTTGCAGCTTACGATGTAGAAACCATTTTCCGCCGCACGGCAACGCATCGTTCCTTCCAGTACCGGCACTTTCCATTCTGAATTTCCGTAAGCAGAAGCGAGGTGCAGCATCAAATTCACACCGGACTGGCGCATAATTCGCCATAATTCAGGGTAGCGCATGTCCATGCAGATGAGCATGCCCAGCCGGAGATTGCGCCAGGAAAAGGTTGGCAATCGCTCGCCATCGCGGAAAAATTTGCGTTCGTGATCGGTTTGCTGGATTTTATCGTAATAGGCAAGAATTTCCCCGGTATCATCGATGAAGAAAGCCCTGTTTCGCCAGATTGCTTGCTGATCTTGCCAGCCGGCACCAAGCGCGATTGCCATCGATAGATCCCTTGCGCGTTGCCGGAGATATTTTAGCACCTTTTCCGTACTATCCTGGTTGATGAAATCCAGCGAATCCCTGCCTGGCGGCGGATAGCCGGTGAGGGCGCACTCCGGAAATACAATCAGTTCTGCATCATTGTGCGCTGCGATTTCAAGCATTGATTCGATAGCCTTCAGATTGGCATCGATATTGGGCTTCAATTGAAATTGACCGACAGCCGCGCGGAGCGGTGTAATGCTGCCAGCGAGTTGGCGCGATTCTGAAGATTGCGCTCCGGCAATGCCGGCAAGGAATAAACTTAATCCGGCAAATAGCATGAACAGAGTTTGCAGCAACGATGGGATGACAGGAAGATTAAATGATACCATCGTTCCTCCTCCTTTTTAACAATTGGATGTGGCGATGGATGCTCTTTTCTTGCGGCAAGCTTCATAGTTTAAAATTGACTGACGGCTACAGATTCTTTTGGCTGCTGGTCGTCAAAGGACAACCTTATGAAATATAGCAATTTTAAAAAAAATGGAAATTGACTTTAAAGGCGGCGTGACATTTTTTCGTTCCTGAAATGCGGCAAAGGCGCTTTCAAACCAGGGTCAGTTTGCTACCGCTGATTTGAAGCCGTAACGTCGCTATCTGGTTAGGCATTATATTGAAAATCACTGAATGCTCATCAGCGATAACTTCCTCCACGTTATTTTCTTCGAGGTCAGTTTTAAAGGCACTTTCAATACGTGCGAAATTCAAGCTGAACATGACTTCGGTTTCCGAACCCTGTGTTTCGAGAAAGCGCAAAATGATATCATCGCCGGCTTCCGCGCGCTTCATCGAAAGCATTTTTACATGATTGGGCTCAATTTGGCAAAAGCTGCTGTTAAGAGGCAATGCTGCTTTGCGTTGACCCTTCATGAAAACCGAACTCAATTTTGACGCGTGTGACCATCCGAATTGCTGAGAATTTCCGTTTTTCCAGTTCCCTTTATGCGAAGTGACCGAATACCGGAAAAGCATGTCTGCCAGTTGCACGCAGCCGAAATTGGTTTTATAATTTCCGGTCATCACCAGCGAATACAAGTGTGCCTTAGTCAAATCCTCACTTGTTGCGAAGGCGCGTCCAAAATCGTGTGGGGGAAACAGATGATGTGCCTGTGATACATACCCCTGCCACAAGTCGCCGATGCGGACAATGGGTGCATCCTGGGAAGCCCATGTAATACCGATTTCATCGTTGGCAATTCCAATCCACGATTGAACAGCATTGGCATCGGAATGTGCGCCGGGAAAGGCATCTTTCAGCGGTTCGATGACATTGAGAGCGCTTTCGTAGTGGAATACCGGCGCCTTGACCTGAAACGGAAAAGCAAAATATATCTCCTGCAGCGGTGTCGAATCTTTGATTATGCGATTGGTGAAATCAATGCGCTTGATTTCATTGTAAAGCATAATTTCCTGCACGCACAACGGACAACCTTCCATGTGCCCGGTGATAACCAGACTGATTCCCACTGAGCCGCGCTGCTCTTTGCGTATGACAATATTTTCCAGGATGTTGATCCGCTGCGTTTGTGCGCACCGGGCGAAAAGCTGATTGATTCGATACTTGGCAAATCCGTCAACCAGTTCACATCCCAATTCTTTATCATAAATGCTGAATAAGCCGCCGCTATTCAAAGCGATCACGATTTTATAAAACTTATTTTCAATGCTCCTGCCGCTTTGATCCAGTGCATGCGGCGGTGTCGGTTTTTTAGGGCTCGATTTCAAGCAGTAACATTTATATCCAAGCGCAGGGATATCATGTGCAACGAAAATCAACTCCTTCGAATGCAAGTGATCTTTTTGACCGAAAGCATAACGTTCCGGCGCATACGGAACCGGATCGTTGGGCGTTGAAATTTCCTTGATTTGGTACGGCACACTTGCATTTTTTTCCGTGTCGATCAGTTGAAAACCCTTTTGCAGCAGTTCCAGCGGAGGTTTGGCAAGCTGACGCCCCATCACTGGGGCACCGATTAGAGGCGGCGGTTGATGGCGATTCTCGCGCGTTGATGCTGTTGCCAACGGATACAGCGGCATTCCGGCGGGCGGGCTGGGTGAGAATTCCGCCGCAACGACATCGGTACGATCGAACGGGAGCGCATTGAAAACGATGAGATAAAATGCATCTTCAGGCAGAGCGATATGATCGGCGATTCGATTCAGGCTCATTTGGGTGATGCTGTGCGCTGTTGCAGCCGCACGATAGGCATACGCTTTTTTCTCGGCTAATTCAGCCTGCTGCGCTGGTCCAATCGGATGGAATTGACCGAATGTGCGCTCGTCGAACATTGCCAGGGCAAAATAGGCATCTTCGAGCGCTTTTGTCGCGTATTGGTAATCGGTCAAGGTGGCGGCGATAGTGGCAAATTTTTCAGCATCAGGAAGCTGGTGTTGAGTTTGTCGATTTACCGCCAGTTCCTGCGCAACACTGGTCGCTGCCACCGGGTAATCGGTACCGGGCAAGTCTCCCCTGAACGTTCGCAAGCTCTCCGGCAGCTCTTTTTCAAACTGCTCAAAAAAGAGCGTATTCGTCGAAATGAGTAATTTTGGCGAGACCCATTTTTCATTCCAGGCTTTCACTGTATCGCAAAACGCACGATTGGGCGGCGCATTGTCTCGCATGGCACCATTGATTAAGCAGCGCACCGTTCGATAAGGATATCCCTGGCTTTGGTATGCTTTCAATCGCTGCTCCAGATCGGGCAATTCGGGATCGGCAATGCCCGTTGCGCCGGTGTCGCCCTGCCAGACCAGCAGCCTTTTTCCTGTTTGCGCTTCCCAGTAAAATGCATCAGGCGCGCCATTGGGCATGACGGCTTTTTCGTCCCAGAAGCCATGCACGTCGATTCCCTCCCAGGAAAAATATTGCGGAAGTGCCGGTGAAAAATAGCGAATACCAGCTTCGGTCAAGAGCGATGCCAAACCCCAGTTGAATCCCGGTATGTCATTCAGCATGGCGCTTCGGATGGGAATTCCGTAACGCTTTTTCAGCGCGAAAGCCGAAGCCAACGAGCGGATCAATTCCTCTGAACCTGCAAGCTCAGTTATCTGGTTTCCGAGCAGCGCGCAAACTTCGATGCGTCCTTCTTTGATGAAATGCATCAAGCGCTCGATATCATCCTGACAGCGGTTTTTGAGGTAATGCAGGATAGACCAGGTGGTTTCAATGGTGTACCTGAATTGTGCCTCGGCAGGTAAATCCTTTGTGTCATCACAAAATTGGATGACATCGTCGATGAATGTGAGGTAATCGTCAAGGACATTTTGCGGCAGGTCGGTATAGCCCAAATCATGATGGGCAAATTGAACCAGATGGACTTCCCAGTGCCGTTGGGGAATCCATTTCAATGTCTTTGAACTATACACTTTTCCTTTGGAGGCGATTTCAAATATGATGTCGCCTGGTTGCTGTATGTCGGGAACGCCGATTTGATGTGTATGTGCACCGATTGCCACTTTATCAATTGTTTGATGGAAGTCGACATTCTCAGCGCGAACCACAATATCGTATGCTTTTTCCGTTTGAAAATTTTCAATCGTGATGTGGGCTACCTGCAGTATCCGATCTTCTTCCTGGTAGTAGAAAATCGTTGGATCGATCTTGGTAATTTTAATCGGTTCTCTCTCAGCCATTCCAATCCTTTTATCATTCAGCCTGTATTATCCGCAAATCATTCCGGTAATGTGAATACTATACTCGTTAAGGGTTAAAATGTAACATATTCCTGTCATTGCCAGCGACGATAGGAGCAAAGCAATCTCTTATGTTAGCGCAATAACAACTGAGATTGCTTCGGCTGGGCGCCCCCGGCAAAAAACGCCTCGCAATGACAAAATAAAAATGCTATGTTACAAACTCACCCGTAACAGGTATAAATTAGCAAGGCAGTAGCATAATGTGTTAATGCAACATGGTGCACGCGTTGATTTTGGATATAACAAATCTTTTTGCTGTCAGTGTCAGGTTACTTCGTCCCGCCACATCACCATGAATTATTGATGTATTTCTTGATTTCCTTAATTTTTTCAAGCGCTAAAACTCTCTGGGCGGTCTGCTTTGCTTCTGTCATCGTTAGCGAATGGATCTTGCTTTTCAGATGCGGGATGAAAAATGAACTCATACTCAATTCTGTATACCCCATTCCCAGGAGCAACGCAGTGTAGCGGGTATCTCCTGCCATTTCGCCACAGATGCTGATGGATTTATTCGCACGCCTTGCGGCTTTCGCCATTCGGCTCAATAGCTTCAGGATTGCCGGATGCACCGGTTCGTACAGATCGCTTACCATTTCATTGCCGCGATCCACTGCGATGGTGTATTGAATCAGGTCATTTGTTCCTACGCTCAGAAAATCGGCATACTTAAGAATCGAATCAATCACCAACGATGCCGATGGAACTTCTATCATAGCACCAACAGGTATTTTCGCGTTAAATGCCAGATTTTCCCGCTTCAATTCTCTGGCGCATTTTCGAATCAGACGTTTGGTTTTGATGACCTGTTCCACGCCGGATATCATTGGCAATAACAGCTTTACATTGCCAAAAACACTTGCCCTCAGAATGGCGCGCAACTGCATTTTGAATAATTCGGGATGCTCGAGAGAAACCCTGATCGCCCGCAGCCCAAGATAGGGATTGGTTTCCCTCAAATCGGGGTAGAAACCGCTGAACTTATCCCCGCCTAAATCGAGAGTCCTGATCGTAACCGGGCTCGGTGCAATTTTTTCCACCACACGGCGATAATCGATTAATTGTTCATCTTCGGAAGGGAATTCAGCATGGTTTAAAAAGTGCATTTCCGTCCGATATAGACCGATCCCATCGGCATTTGCATGAATGGCAGCAGTAACATCATCCTCTGATCGAATATTTGCCAGCACTTTGATTCGTACGCCGTCTTTGGTTCGCGTCGGCAATTTCGCGATTTTCTTCTCTTTATCTTCCTGAATATGCAGAGATTCAAGCTGCTTCCGAAAGGTACTTAATTCTTCTTCAGTAGGATTCTGCAAAATTTCACCACGGAAGCCATCCACAATGAGCAGGCTTCCCATTTTCAGGCGCGTCTCAAGATTATGTACGCCCGAAACCAGAGGAATACCCAGCGATCGCGCTAAAATAGCGGCATGAGACGTGGGCCCGCCTTTTTCGGTGACGAAACCGCGAATGCGATTCTTTTTCAGATTAATCGTTTGGGAAGGCGTCAGTTCGCTGGAAACGATGATGACATCTTCATCGGTGGATAAAAGCAGGGATCGATCAAATCCCATAATGTTTTCTAACAGCCGCATGCCCACATCGCGGATATCCTGGATGCGCTCACGAAAATGCGGATCATGTATTTTTGAGAACATCCGAATCGATTCCGACGTCACATCTTCGACGGCAGCTTCCAGATTGATTTTATTTTCAACCAGCTTCTTTTGAATTTTCGCCAGAAAAACCGGATCATCCAAAAATAGCAGATGCGTGCCGAATATCTCGGCATCCTTGATGCCCACCTCGCTCTCAGCAACCGATTTCAATTGGCTCAATTCCTGTTTTGATTCCGCAATTGCGTCTGTCAGGCGCTGCAATTCTCTTTCGACCTGTGAGACTTTAATCTTCCGCCGCGGAACAACCAGAATTTTGCCAAACACGCAAGCCTTGCCAACCGCAAGACCCGGTGAGACTGCCAATCCCTGGTATTTTGCTCGCTTTCCCGGCATTCTCTCTCCGAATTAATGAAAAAAATAGCGGAGCTTTGTGGGAATCTCTTTCGTCCGCATTTCATTCAATGCAATTCATTTGATAATCTATCCGAACATCCCGGTTCTTCACCAAAACGCATCACTGGGCGTTTTATCGATAACTCTGCTTTGCGAAGGTCCATCGTCACGGGGTATCCGACAGTTTACAACGGTGCAGCCTTCCGATGGATACTGGTTCAAATCCATCCGAGAACTTGCCCTTATTGGGCTTGACTTGATTTTTGCTGTCGGATGTCCGCGTTTGCCCGAGAATTGATACTTGTTTCAACCAGTTCCTTGCACAGCACCAATCCTCGTCATTAGACGCAAAAAAAGTGGGCTATAAAATAATACAATTTTTGCAGAAAAGCAAGATAAATCTTGATAAAAAAACTGATCAACACATTGAAAATCAAGCTATTTATGAAGGATTTTTAAAATATCAGGCAGGATTTTCTGTGGTAAATTATCTCGATTGGATTCGGATACAGCAATTAAGCCAAGATCATCGGGATTCAACAGGGATTTCCACCAATTAAAAGCTTTTCGCTGCATCACACCCAGAACCGGAATTTCTGATTCAAGACAACGGATGATTTGCTTCTGAAATTGGAGTGCTCCTCGTTCCATCAAACCAATTTCATCCATCACAATCAGTTGGCAGGTATCGAGCGCGTGGGCGAGAGCAGCGACGCCAATTTTTTCAAACGCGTCGGGAAGAATTCCGAAGCGACCCACGCGGTAGGCGCCCCGGAATTTTTCATGAGCAAATACCATTTTGCGATTGGAGACCGAACGAATTTGGTATCCGATGTGTGACTGACGCTCGAAAATCGGCTCAGTGAAAAATCCACCAATTCGAATTGATGCCAATTGGGATACCGTATTCTGGACAATCGTGCTTTTCCCAACATGCGCTGATCCAATGAGAAAAATGTTATTCATCACTCTCATCGAAATCAATCGGTTTTGCCATGCTCAGGAGATCTTCCATTGATTCAAAAATTGCAGCACGATTTGAGGATCATGCCCCTTTTTTTCCTTATCAGTGTATTCAAGGCTGCCGGTTTCCTGGGTATGAATTTGAGCGCCATCGCTATCTAGTACTACCAGCGCCGGGATACCTGATTTACTCGGCGAACCATAGCGGACATCAATATCCATGTTTTTATCGCGCCTTCCCAGGTCAACGAGGACGATAATATAATTATCCGAAAGCGCTCTTTTCACATCGGGATGTTTGGTGAAAAGCTCATGCAGCCGATGGCACCACGGGCACCAGTTGGCACCAAAAACCAATAAGACGCGCTTGTTTTCAATCCCTGCTTTGGCTATCGCTGAGGCGATTTCAGCTTCTGCATCCGCATTTTCATTGTAAACATCAGCTTTTGCGACAGCGTGTTTTGAATCGGAATCACAGCCGGGCACACTCACTAGCAGCAAGAATAAGAGACAATTGGTTACAAGCAGGCTCAGAATTTTCATTCGTTGAGAATCTCCTTTGCTATGGTTTCATAATTGAACTGGCGACGATATTGGCGATAAAGCTGCGGGTTGCAATCACTTTTCCCGAGTCGTCGGGGTGAACCCGATTTGTCAGGAAGATCACAAAAGTCCGGGTTGTCGGATCGATCCAGATCGATGTGCCGGTATAGCCGGTGTGACCATAGGATTCCGGTGAAAACAGATCGCCCCCGTTGGTTGAATAATCGGAAGATACATCCCAACCGAGTGCGCGTCCCGAAAACGCGGTTCGTTCATAAATTGTTGTCATTCGCTTGACAGCAAGCGGACTCAGAATTCGCTTTCCGTCATATTCACCTTGTTGAAGCAGCATTTGTGCGAAAATGGCTAAATCGCCGGCAGTGGAGAATAATCCGGCGTTTCCGGAAACACCACCCATAAGCTGCGCCAGCGGATCGTGCACAGTGCCGATCAGGGGGATGCCATCGATTGCTTCGGTGGGTACACAGCGGTCGATTAAATCGGGCGACGGATTGAAAGTCGTTGAATTCATACCCAATGGTTTGAAAATATGCTCGGCGGCAAATTCATTGACCGGATTCCTGCTCACTCGCTTGACGATTTCCGCCAGCAAAATGAATCCGAGACAACTATATCGAAATTTTTCACCGGGAGGTGCTAATTTTTTGATCCGCGCGATGTGCCCGATCAGTGAATCGGGGCAGGGTTTGCCGTATTTTTCTGTCACCTCTTTTGCGGAAGTGTATGGCGGCAATCCCGAGGTATGGGTGAGCAGGTGGTAGATGCGGACGGGTTCCCCAGGTTTGCCATTTTCATTTTGAAATGGAGTGAATTCCGGAATGAAATTGTCAGCGCGGTCAAATAAACGCAGCGCGCCGTTTTGAATCAGAATCATGACCGAGGAAGCGGTGGCAACGGGCTTGGTAATTGATGCCAGATCAAATATCATATCGACGTGCATTTTCCTGTTGGAAGGAACCCACTGGCATTCACCAAATGCCTCGTTGAATACAATTTTCCCTTGTCTGCCCACAGTCAATACCGCACCCGGAAAGTCTTTATTTTCAATTGCTGATAGAATAACCGTTCGCAACTTGTCAAGATGTTCGGATGACATATTCACGTTTTCTGGTTTGGCTTGCTTCAGGCGCTGGCAGTTGCACGGCAGGGGCATTAACATAATCACCGCGGCGAGACTGAGTGCAACAAGCTTCATCGTTTGCATTGTATCCCTGCAAATCTGAGATTATGGTTGATTGTGTACCTTTGGATGAAGTCGGATAGTCGGAGCTTGATATTTCATTGCGTCGTAGAAGCATTGGTTGCCGGCTTAAAGCCGATTTCTTTTTGCTTTTGGTCGCCGAATACTTTAATCTCACCGAATTGCTTTTCATACTTGCCCACATTGTCGTCAAGCGCCTTGAGCAGCGATTTTGCATGTTGCGGCGTCATTACAATGCGCGCATAAATTTTTGTCTTTGGTATACCGGGCAGCATTCGTGCAAAATCGATGATGAATTCCGCGGGTGAATGGGTGATCAATGCCAGATTCGAATAGATTCCTTCGGCTTCTTTTTCTGATAATTCGACATTGATTTGCTGGGTTCCGGGTTGAGCGTTCATATCTATATCCTCCATTTCGAGCCAAATTCTTTATTATGAAATTTGATTTCGATTTAAAACGGGCATGCCATCCTTGATATATTCAAATGGACCGACCCGCGCGCCGTCTTTTATTTCGCAATTGTCAATTACCGCGAACTGAATTTTCGCGCCTTTGCCAATTTGGCTGGCAGAAAGCTTTGCCTGGGGCCCTATCACGCAATCGGGTCCAATAGTGGTTCCCTTTTCGATATAGGTATAGGGATAAATGATTGTATCTGCGCCGATGGAGACGGTAGAATCGACGAAGGTTGAAGCCGGATCGATCACCGTTACACCGGAGAGCATCAATTTTTTCAGGTAATCGTCACGCATGATTTTCAACGCGGTTGCCAGATCGAGGCGACTATTGATTCCGACGCCGATCTTATTGTCTTCATACGGAATTGCCTCGACGCGATAATGATGGCGCAGCAAAATAGCGACGATATCTGTCAGGTAGTATTCTTTTTGCACGTTATCGGCGCCAAGTTCGTCCAGCAAGGGCAGCACCACCTGTGCGTCGAAGCAATAGGTTGATATATTGACCTCTTTGATCCGAATTTCTTCGGGAGTAGCGTCTTTTTCCTCGACGATTTTGATGACCTTGCCGGTGCTATCTCTGACGATGCGTCCCTGTGCCGGCGGTTGCTCGTACATTGCAGTGAGCAGCGTTGCAGCAGCATGGCTGGCGCGATGATGTTTGAGCAGGCAGAGAATGCTCTCATCGGTGATAAACGGGTGATCGCCGACGAGAACAACCAGGTCGCCTTTGAAATTTTTCAGCAGCGGTCGCGCCTGCATCAGTGCGTGCCCGGTTCCAAGGCGTTCATGCTGGACAGCATATTGAATAGAATCGCCCAGCGAGGATTTCACTGCTTGCATTTCGGGACCGATGACCATTATAATCTGTTGAATACCGGCTTGAAGGCATGCGTCACGCACATGATGCACCAACGGTTTATCTTCGAACATGACCAATAATTTATTCAATTTTGATTTCATGCGGGTGCTTTTACCGGCAGCAAGTACCACGGCAGCAATATTATTCAAGGGTTGATGCATTGTTACATCCTTTTAATTTGTCATAGATTATCGGATTTGAAACCTGGTTGCCCTTTTATATCGGCTAAAGCTCCTTATACAGGCATAATATAAGTGCCTAAAGTGACTGATGTTAGTGCTGCTTTGGATACCGGACAGGATTAAGCAATCTGGGCTTCTCGTTCGGAAACTTATGGAAAAGCTTTTTTTTAGACCAATCACTTAAGCCGGGAAAGGTGTTGCCAGACCACAGAGTCGCATGCTTAGAAAAATGACAATCAGATAAATCACCAGCATGCTGATGCAACCGGAAATCATCATGCCGATGAGTTTCTCTGAGGCGCAGTGGAGAAACTTTGAGAGACCCAGGCAAGCCAAAATCAAGCTGTACGCCCCGAGAATTGCCAGCCATGAAAGGGGCGGAATGATGTAAAAGACACCCGAGAGCAGGAAAGGCGTAAATCCGTAGGTGGCTATTTTAAAGGCGTCGATTTCCTGCAAAGTACATTCGAAGCTACTGGCAAAAAATACGAGGCTCTTCGAAAAAGCCCAAATTCCAATAAGTATCAGAAAATAACTTAGGATTGCCCATACGATGGCAGCAAAAAATGACTCCCCGGCGAATAACCAACCGATAAATCCGGAGATCGACGGAATGATTGCCAGAACCATCTGGTAGTCATTAAGAAGCCGGTTTGCATTAACTTCTTCGGCTTCTATCTCTTGCCAGGCATCCTTCGGCGTTAATATTAATTTCCTGATCCCTTCATAATTAGCATGCATAGCCACCTCCTCTAACGAAATGCTTTATGCACATTGTTCCCGTTTTTTGAATTGTGCTTGCGTCCGCTCATATTATTGCGGTTGCCGAATCCGTTCCCATTTTTATGTGAAAGATTATTTCGCGCTTTGACTTCGATATTTTCTTTACCGAGCAGGGCGGTCAAACGTTTTATCAGGCGAGTTCCCGGATTAATTCGATATTTTCGGGATCGAACCAGAAACGTCTCATGCTGTTTTTTCACCCTCAAATATAACGGGCAATTGCCCTTGTTTTTTTCTAGAATTGCCACGATGTTTTGAATAGCAGATTCCGGAATTTCATTGATATCGAGATTTAATGTGACATCACGTGTGAATCGCTCACGGACTTCGTCGATTGCATATACCTCATCGACCATAATTTTGGGCTCCTCTTGATCCCGATATGAAATTCGACCGATGATAGCAACGATAGCGTCTTTTTGCAGGGCTTCATGAAATTTGGCATAAGCATCTGAAAATATTAACAACTCGGTAGACTCGGAAAAATCCTCGAAAGAAACAAAGGCGATGGCATTGCCGCGCCGATCCAGTTTTTTTGTAATTTCATTGATCAAACCGACAATCCGCACGACCTGTCCCTCGATGGTATTTTTTAGCGAATCCAGACTGATTGTTGAGAAAGCATGCAACTCATCTTCATATTTCTGAAGCGGATGACCAGAAATATAGAAGCCAAGCATTTCTTTTTCATGTGTCAGCTCTTCGGATTCAGTCCAGGGTTGAGCAACGGGCAGAACAGGTACATCATCGACGACTTGTTCACTGCCAGCATCGAATAGCCGTGTTTGTCCCATTGCCCGATCGGCATTCACGCTTTGTGCGTAGCCGATCGCCAATTCGATGGCTTCCAGTTTCTGAACGCGGTGCCCTTCCAGCGAATCCATTGCGCCCGCCAGAATCAAGCTTTCCAATACTTTCTTGTTGACGTTTCGCAAGTCGATATTGCTGACAAGTTCAAAAATCGAATTGAAGCGACCGGTTGTTTCACGTCCTTTCACAACGGATTTTATCGGATTGATACCCACATTTTTAATCGCCCCCATGCCGAACCGGATGCCCTTTTCAGTCGCAACAAAATCGGCATAGCTCTCATTTACATCGGGCGGCAACACGCTGATTCCCATTCTGCGGCATTCATCGATGAGAGTTACCACGCGTTTGGTATCACTCATTTCGCTGGTCAAGTTTGCTGCCATAAATTCTGCCGGATAGTGTGCTTTAAGGTATGCGGTCTGATAGGCGACGATTGAATAGCAGGCAGCGTGCGATTTGTTGAAGCCATAACCGGCAAATTTATCCATCAAGTCGAAAATATCGTTCGCCACTTTTTCTGTGACGTCCTTTTCTGCCGCACCTTTGATAAATTTCTTGCGCTGCTCTTTCATCAACTCGACCTTTTTCTTTCCCATTGCGCGGCGGAGCAAATCGGCGCCTCCCAGGCTGAATCCCCCCAATTCACTGGCGATGCGCATGACCTGTTCCTGATACACGATGATACCGTAAGTTTCTTCCAAAATGGGCTCGAGCAGCGGATGCATATATTCAATTTCTTTCTCGCCGTGACTTCGCGCTATGAAATCATCGATCATGTCCATGGGACCGGGACGGTAGAGCGCATTCATGGCAATCAGATCGGTGATGGCTTTGGGCTTGAGTTTGCGCAAATATTCGCGCATTCCGGAGCTTTCAAATTGGAAAATACCAATGGTCTGACCATTGGCAAAAATGTTGAATGTCTCCTCATCGTCCAGTGACAGATTATCGAGATCGATTTTAATGCCCCTTTTTTCCAATGCTTTAAGGGTATTGGAGATGACGGTGAGCGTGCGCAAGCCCAGGAAATCCATTTTCAGCACACCCACTTCCTCGAGAATTGTCATCTCGAATTGGGTTGTGATATCATTGGTATTTGATTTATAAAGTGGGGTATAGTTAGTGAGCTCACCGGGAGTAATAACGACACCTGCGGCATGCGTCGAGGCGTGGCGCGCCAATCCTTCCAGTGTCAGGGAATATTCAATGAGTTTTCGGTGAATGTCATCGCTCTGCGCAATCTCTTTCAATTCGGGAACCAATTCGAGTGCTTTTGGCAAGGTCATCTTGAGCACGGCGGGGATCATCTTCGCAATCTTATCGACATCTCCGTAGGGCATTTTGAGCACTCGCCCCACATCGCGGATCACAGCGCGGGCAGCCATTGTCCCGAAGGTGATAATTTGCGTGACGTTATTTTCGCCATATTTTTGCCGAACGTAATCGATGATTTCTTCGCGGCGTTCATAGCAAAAATCAATGTCAATATCCGGCAAGGTAACACGTTCGGGATTAAGGAATCGCTCGAAAATCAGGTCGTATTTGATCGGATCGACATTGGTGATTCCGAGTGCGTACGAAACCAGGCTTCCTGCGGCAGAGCCACGACCGGGACCGACCGGAATACCATTTTCCCGTGCGAAATCGATGAAATCTTTGGTAATCAGGAAATATCCGGCATAGCCCATTTTATTGATAATGTCCAGTTCATAATCCAGGCGGTTTTGAAGGTCATCCGTAACTGCATCATAGCGCCCGGGCAGACCAGATCGGGCAGCCTTGATGAGATACTCTTTGATGTCGATCTCCCCTTCATTTTCAGGTATTTTAAATTCAGGCAGATAATTTTGAGAAAGATCCAATTCCAGGTTGCATTTTTCGGAAATTTCCAGTGTATTTTCGATCGCGGCAGGGATGTATGAGAACAGCGCTTTCATTTCTGCCGGCGATTTAAAATAGATTTGATCGGTATTATAGCGCATCCGTTTCGGATCGTCATAGTCCTTTCCGGTTTGCAGGCAAAGCAACACATCGTGTGCCTCATAATGCTCGCGCTTCAGATAATGCGTATCGTTGGTTGCGGCAACTTTGATCCCCAGTTCTTTGCTGAGCTTGAGTAAACCTTCGCGTGCAATTTCCTCTTCTTTTAGTTTGTGATCCTGTAATTCGAGGTAAAAATCATCACCAAAGATTTCTTTAAAACGAAGAGCGATCTTTGTTGCAGAGTCGTAGGCGTTGTGAAGAATTTTGTTGGGTATAGCGCCTTTCAGGCATGCAGAGAGCGCAATCAATCCTTCGGAGTATTGCTCCAGGACTTCAAAATCGATGCGTGGCTTATAATAAAAACCTTCCAGGTATCCGATGGATACCAATTTCATCAAATTCTTATACCCGGTTATATTTTTTGCCAGCAAGATCAGGTGATATGCTGCTGTGGATCCGCCTTTTGTAGAAGTTTTAATGGTACGGTGTTTGGGAGCCATGTAAACTTCCGAGCCGATGATTGGTTTGATTCCTGCTTTTTTCGCCTGCAAATAAAAATCGATGACACCAAACATATTTCCATGATCAGTAATCGCCAGTGCCGGCATCTTGAAATCATGACATGCCTCAAGCAAGTCATTGATTCGGCAGGCACCATCGAGCAAACTATAATGGGTATGATTGTGGAGGTGAATAAAATCAGACATAAATGGATATCCTGTTAAGTCTTAACATAGAGTCAGAAAAGGCAGGTTGTGAATGTGTATCCCCCTTACCGAGGAACCATCGCAAATCGTGGGGTAACCAGATCACTTAGCAAATGCGGGTTCGCTGGCTTTTGAAAATCAAATATTAAAAACGCAATCGATCCCGATATCCCGTGTCAGGATATTGGGATCGATTTGCTAAAGTTGAACGATCATTCGGTTTCGCTGCAAACAGGAAGTGCGGCGACTAATATAATCGACTTGTGTATTTAGCGAGAGTCCGTACGAAAAGTAGTGATTTTTAAAATTCAAAACAAAATCAAAAAACACTAATCCCATTCTGTCATGCCCGAATGCTCCCCCGATGAAAACATTCGGGGACAAGCCTGTCGGGTATCCATTTGACTATCCCGCCAATGGATTCCCGCTTGAAGCGTGCGGGAAGGACGATAGCCGAGAAACTCCAGCTAATCACGACAGCTAGCATTTAGCTATCTGACAGGACAGCGCCTGTCAAAAGTGCGATTAAAGCTGTCTCAGGTAATTTCGTGCTTTTCGGGCAAACTCGCTATCGGAATAAAATGCAAGCACATTATCAAATTCCATTTTCGCCTGATTGGTGTTGCCCGCTTTCATAAATGTAAGTCCCAGCTTCATTTGCGCGTCGGGTGCCTTGTCGTTGTTATCGAATATAAAAACTTTTTCAAATTCGATAACCGCCTGCGTATATTTATTTTGCGCCAGGAAGCATTCTCCGAGAAAATATTGGCAGTTATCAGCGAGCGCGTTGTTGGCATCGGAATAGATGAGGTACTCGAATTGCTCGATCGCCTGTCGGAATTTTTCCGAAGTAAAATTCCGGACAGCCGTCTGGTATTTCGATTCAAACGGCGATACCTTTGGAGAAGCGGCGCTTTTTTTCGCTGGTGAGGAAGATCGTGTTTTCGGCGTTGAAGCCGGTTGCGAAATCCTCGAATGTGAAGCCGATGATCTTTCCGATGTCGAAGCGGCGTAATTCATATTGGTTGACGATGGCTGATATGAGCTTCCGGCACCGCTCTTTTCGAGTTCCATCACCGCGATCTTTTCATCATATTTTTCCAGAACCGTTTTAAGGCTCTCGGCTTCGGAGTTCTTCGAATCGAGTACTTTGGCTAAGCGGTCGGCTTCTGAGTTCAATTGATTGAATTCCTCATTGCTCAATGAGCCTTCAAACTGATTCGCCTCCTCGCTGCCGCCCGATTTGCCGGTAACCTCGGAAACAGATGCATACTCTACCGGAGAATCATCTGCCAATTCAAAATCATCGGATAAAAAGCTGTCATCACTGAATTCAGCATCATCTGCGTCGGATTCCAGCAGACTTAAAATTTCGTTCATGTCATCGCTGCTTTGATCTCCGAATAAATCTGCGTTCGATTCTGAAAAACCATCTCCCGCATCATTATTGGCTGCTAATTCCATATCGCCGGTCAATGCTTCTTTATCTCCATCGTTGAGCAATGATGATAAGTCATCATTTTCTGATAAGCCGGCACCATCTCCGCTAATATTTTCCGTTTCATCAAAGTCTTCGAAAGCAGGTTGCGGCGGTCTAACTCCGCAAACGATGAGCAATCCGAGCGCAATAATGATGAAGGAAACCACCGTGTTTCTGACCATTTTTCTGACATCTGCGTTGCTGTTCATGATGCGTACTCCCTAAAAAAATGTTAAGAAATGTCAGAAGGATTGTCCGTTATCACTGTTTCCAAAGGCTATAGCGCCATCAGAAAGCCTTATGAAAAGGATATATCCCCTTGTATAATTATTTAAGAATTTGTTATAAATTGAAATTGTATCGTAATGCTCTGGCTGCGCCAAATTAATTTTCAGCAGCAGCTTCGGCTATGAGTTGTTTTGCACTTCGAATGTGCGTGTCTGTAATTTTTTCACCTCCCAACAGTTTTGCGATTGCCATTGCCCATTCTTCACCGGACAATTTTTTGATTGATGTGCGCGTGTGATCGTTTTCGAATATTTTTTCAACGATGTAATGACTGTCGCTCATACTCGCAATTTGCGGCAAATGTGTAATACATATTATTTGGTGCGATTTGGATAAATTTTTGAGGCTTCTGCCAACAGCCTGGGCAATTCTGCCCGAAACACCGATATCGATTTCATCGAAAATCATGACTGGCAAACGGTCAGATTCGGCTTGCACGGATTTCAGCGCTAACATAATGCGAGATAATTCGCCACCTGATGCTACTCTTGCCAGGGGTTTTACCGCTGAACCCGGATTGACCGCAATCAGAAATTCGACATTGTCAATACCACGAGCGGTTGTTTTTAATCGCTTCCCATTCAGTGCAACAAATCCGTGTTCATCCGGTGTGTGCTCAATCGCCACCTTGAATTCCGTGCGCTGCATCCCGAGCCGTTCCAAATGTTTCACTATCATCTGCTCCAATAAAGAAGCTTTATTTTTGCGTGCCTCCGAGAGCTTTATACAGAGCTCGGATAACTCCTGACGGGCAGTTTCAAAATTCTTTTTCAATTTGGCGATTGATGAATCAAAGTTTGCAAAATTGTCCAGTTCCTGGCGCAACTCATCTCTGCGTTTTAGTACTTCGTCAATTGATCCGCCATATTTCTTCTTCAAGCCGGAGAACAGATTCAAGCGCTCCCGGATTTCCTCCAATCTGTCGGGATTGAATTCGATGCCGGAGCTATAATGCTGCAAAACTTTGGCAATTTCATCAACTATTATTTTTGCCGATTCGCATTCGTTATTTAAATTAGCCAGGCGCGAATCGATTTCTTTTAATTCTTCGAGTTGCTCACCTGCCCGGGCGAGTAATTCATAAGCCGAGCCTTCGCTATCATATAATTGTTCGCATATTGCTGTCGAAAGCTGATACAACCGTTCACTGTTTTCCAGCAATTTTTCTTCTCTAAGCAGTTCTTCCTCTTCGCCTTCTTCAGGATTAACAGATTCAATTTCATCAAGCTGGAATTCGAATATTTCCTTTTTTTCCTCAGACAAGCGTGCCTTTTGGTGAAATTCTTCAAGCTCTCTGGTCATTCGCTGCAATTGCTGATATTTATTCTCAACTTCAGATACCATCTCAGTCAGACCGCTGAAATGATCCAGGAATTGGAGATGTTTGCTAATTTTAAGCAGCGATTGATGCTCGTGTTGTCCATGAAGGTCAACCAAAATATCCCCAACCTGTTCGAGCGTAGAAACCTGAACCGGTGTATCGTTGATGAAGGAACGACTTCGACCGCTGCTTAAGATTTCCCGCCGCAAAATCAATTCATTTCCGTTTTGATCAAGTTCAGCTTGTTTCAAGAAATTCTGAACTTCGCCCGAGCCTTCGGTCGAAAAAATTACCTCGATAACAGCTTTTGCTGCCCCCTCCCGCAGAGAGCTCACAGCAGCGCGATCTCCGAGAACCGTGTTGAGGGCGCCAAGCAGTATCGATTTGCCGGCTCCGGTTTCTCCGGTAAGAATATTCAAACCTTTATCAAAAGTGACACTAACATCATCCAGGAGCGCATAATTCTTGACAAATAAAGATTTGATCATATAATTTATTTACTCCCTGATTACTGCGACTTTTGATACATTCTTTTGCCCATCTTCACTATGCGCAACGATGATGTAGATGCCGCTGGCAACAGGTTCATTTTTATCATTTTGCCCGTTCCAGACGACATGACCACCGAAACCACCAGCCTGCGGATTATCCGCCGGAATATTGCGTACGAGCAAGCCATTGATTGTAAAAATCTGTACGGAGATCGTGTTTCGTGCCAAATTCTTGATGGTCAGGTATGCGCTGCCGCCATAGCGGAATGGATTGGGATAAACCTGCATGCTGTCATACTTTGCGGCTGTGGCAGCGGTAAATCCGGTTCCCAATACAGATAAGCCGTTACTGGTACCGACGTACAGGTCACCCGTTGCCCCATTGTACGTAATAGAGTTGATATAATCGCTCACCAGTGGTGATTGCTGCGAGCTATATTCAACTCGGGCAAAACGATCACTGCCCGGAATCATGGTGATGCCTTCAGTAGTTCCGACCCAGATGTTATTTTGGGCATCAACTTCCAGCGCGTTAATATCGTTGCTTATGATTTCGAACACGCTATCGACGCGCGCTTCATTGCCGATTGTGTACCATCGATTCAATCCCTTGTTGGTGCCGATCCACATAACGCCTTCGAGATCCTCAACAATCGCCTGGATTTGGTTGCTGTACAAGCCATCCGAAATCGTCAGATGCCCGCTGATTTGGTCATCGGAGGTGTTGGTTGGCGTGTCTCCCGGATTGAGAACGGTAATGCCTTTATCGTCTGTGCCAACCCATACTCTGTCAAATTGGTCAATGGTAAGAACCCAGGTTTTATCGGTTGAAATGCCGCCGGATGTTTGGGCAAAATTCTGCCATTCGAGATCGGGCGTTATCACTGCCAGCGGATTCCTGGTCATTGCAAGCCGGTTGATGATCCAGATATTGCCTTTTGAATCGATATCCAGATCGTTCACAATGTAATAATTTGAACTGGCTTCGGACAGGTACGGATCTGTGAGTGTCGTAACTTCACCATCATCGTCAACAAGCGTGATTCCACCGCCAAGGCTGCCGAACCATTTTCTGTTTTGCTGATCGACGATTGTGGTTACGAAGCCGCTTTGAATTTGGCTTTGCTCCAGGGGTACCTTTGTCCAGGTCGCACCATCAAAGGTTGCAATACCACCTCGTTCGCAGGCGCACCAAACAACTTTATTCTTGTCCACGACGACGTCAATAAATTTGTTATATGCCGGACCTGGCGGAAGCACAATTTGCCAGCTTGCAGAATCAGGCTCATAAAACGCCAATCCTTTTTCGGTGCCTTCTATTCGACCGATCCACAAGGTGCCATCTTTCGCCATCGCCATCGTTTTGACGTAGGTGATACGATTGCCAACCCGCGTCCACTGGTTTTGCTCGGTTAATCTAAAAACGCCTTCTCGAGTCCCCGCGTATAACGTATCCTGATTTTCAAAGAGCACATTTACATCGATTGATTGCAGCCCATTATTCAGCGATTGCCAGCTTTCGCCATTGAGGCGGGCAACGCCTTTTTCTGTAGCGGCGTACATAACGTCGTTCGCTCTGGCAAAATCCCGAATGACGTTGCCGGGTAATCCATTCGAAGTAGTATAATTGATCCAGCTTTCAGGATCCTTCAAGTTTACTTTTTCGAGGCTGGATTTGGCAATCCCATAATCGGTTGCTGCCCAGACATCTCTTCTATCGAGATAAATTTTGTTGACGGAAATTCTATCCTCAAAATTTCCAAGCGTATAATATGATTCTTTTACCTCGCGGTTGCTTTTCACGTACAGACTGACACCGTTATCGAATCCAATCAATACCGAATCACCGACAGCGACCAAATCATTGATAATGTGCCGCTGATAATCATAAATTGGTTCGAAATAATCGGAGTCTTTGTGCAGAATATGGATCACGCCGGTGAATAAACCGATCCAGATGTCTCCGCCTGAGTCATATTCAATCGCTCGAACATCAATGGAATTCAGCCCATCAACATTGGTAAATTGCTGATATTGATTATCCAGGCTATTTAGCTTGAATATGCCGCCATTTGTCGCGCACCAGATGTCCTGATCAGAAATTACAATATCACGTATTTCATTCATGGTGGCGTACGTTTTCCAAATTCTGGTTTGTGCAAATGTCATACCACAGAATAGCAGCACGCTTATTCCCAGGAAAGATAATGCTTTATTCATATCATTCTTCTTACAATGTTGTTTATTCTTCTTTCAATTTTGTAAATAAATCCACCATCTCAATCGCACTGAGTGCAGCGTCCCACCCCTTATTGCCGGCTTTTGTACCGGCGCGTTCGATCGCTTGTTCCAGCGTATCGGTGGTCAGGACACCATAAGCGATGGGAAGTCCGAATTCCAGCGACGTATGGGCGATGCCTTTGGTCGCCTCTGCCGCAATGTAATCGAAGTGAGGCGTTGCTCCTCGAATAAGCGCTCCCAGACAAATGATCGCCGCATATTTACCCGAGGAAGCCATCTTTTTGGCAGCGATTGGAATTTCAAATGATCCCGGAACCCACGCAATCTCAATATTATCATCCTGAGCCTCGTGTCGCAGCAGGCAATCCATTGCCCCTTCCAGTAGTTTGGTGGAAATGAATTCATTAAATCGGCTCACAACAATACCGAACTTGCGATCTTTTGCTGTGAGAAATCCTTGATATATCTTTGGCATTTCGTCTCCATACCAATTGAGGATTGTTATTTTTTAGTGCCTGATTCCCCGGCTAAATCAAGATTATTTTTACCGAGAATTAAATGTCCCAATTTGTCGCGCTTGGTCTCAAGGTAATGCGCATTCACTTCGTTGGGTTCGATTTCAATGGGTACACGTTCCACAATTTTTAGTCCGTAGCCTTCCAAACCGGCTCGCTTTGCAGGGTTGTTGGTGAGTAGAAGAATTTCAGTGATGCCAAGATCAGCTAAAATTTGGGCGCCCACACCGTAATCGCGTAAATCGGCTTCGAATCCCAGTGCTTGGTTGGCTTCAACCGTGTCTTTGCCCTGATCTTGCAATTGATAGGCTAAAATTTTGTTCGCCAGCCCGATTCCTCGACCTTCCTGCCGCATATAAAGCAACACGCCGCGCCCGATTTCATTGATTTTTCTCAATGCAAATTCAAGCTGTTCGCCGCAATCGCAGCGTTTTGAGCCGAAGATATCGCCGGTGAGACATTCTGAATGCACCCTGACCAGCACTGGTTCATTCGTGGAAATATCGCCTTTGGTCAACGCAAGATGATGATGCTCATCCAAATCGCTCGCATACAAATGCAGCTTGAAATTTCCGAATTTCGTCGGGAAGTCCAGGGAAGCCTTTTTGTGAACCAGGCGATCTTTGAGACTACGATAGGTGATCAAATCTCTGACCGTGATCAGCTTGAGATCAAATTCTTCCGCGATCTCCTTCAAGCGAGGCACGCGTGCCATTGTGCCGTCTTCATCCATGATTTCACAAAGAACGCCAGCCGGATAAAAGCCAGCCAGGCGCGCCAGATCGACGACGGCTTCTGTATGACCCGCACGCCGAAGAACACCCCCGGATCGCGCTTTCAGCGGAAAAATATGTCCCGGACGAGCCAGGTCCTGGGGCTTGGTATTTGGATCGATGAGCGCCTTGACCGTCTGCGCGCGATCATGTGCGGAAATGCCGGTTGTCGTATTCGTAAGTGCATCCACTGACACGGTAAATGAGGTTCCCATACGCGCTGTATTATCGGTCACCATCGGATGCAGATCCAGTTCTGTCAGTCGTTCCTGGGTCATCGGAACGCAAATCAGTCCACGACCATGTTTTGCCATAAAATTTATTTTTTGCGGCGTTACCTTGTCCGCAGCCAGGATAAAATCACCTTCGTTCTCGCGATCTTCATCATCCGCAATGATTAAAATTTTACCTTCCCTGAAATCCTTAATCGCTTCTTCAATCGTATTAAATTTTATCATCGTTTATCCCTGTCCGATCAGTTCCTGAGGCTGGATTCCATAGCTTGTTCCTCTAAAAGCGTTATACAAATTAAAGTTAAAATGGTATAAAAAAAATAACCATTTGTTGTAATCCGCCTCCTAAAATCCCATTTCGTTCAACCATTTTTCGGTCATGATTTTTTTTGTTCGATTGAACATCATCAATCGTTCAATATATTTTCCGATTAAATCAACTTCAATATTTACAGTATGTCCAATCCGTTTTTGCGCCAATGCTGTGGTGCGCAGCGTATGCGGAATAATCGCCAGTGTGATGTTGTGCTCGCTTAGCGCTGCAATCGTCAGGCTGATACCGTCGATTGCGATCGAGCCTTTGGGAATGGTGTATTTCAAAAGCTCATCCGGAAGCTCAACTATCAACAGCGCATCAGTTCCGTTATTGTCGAAGGCGACAATCCTGCCAACCGCATCAACGTGACCCTGCACAATGTGTCCGCCAAGCCGGTCCGCCGGACGCAGGGCGCGTTCGAGATTCACGTATTCGCCGCGCCGCAACGTTGTCAGCGTGCTTCGGGAAAGCGTTTCTTCGACCGCATCCGCTTCAAAAAAGTCGTTTTTGACATGGATTACCGTCAGGCAAACGCCGTTGACACAAATGCTGTCATCAATTTTCAGGTCATCCAAAACTTTGTGTGCCTGGATTTTGAAGCGCATTCTGTCAGCCTGGCGAATCGCCGAAGCGACATTGCCCAATTCTTCTATGATGCCGGTGAACATGGTATTATGGTTCCTGTTCCGGATAAATCAAGCTGCCCTTGACAATCATATCGCGATCCGAACGATGCCATTCCGTTTCTGATATTTTTATTGAATTACCAATTTGTAATATCGACAGGTTCTTGATTGCCGGTACGCCGCTGCCGATAATAATCGGCGCAACAAAAACGACAACACGATCCGCAAGACGATTTTTCAAAATAGACGTGATGAGTTCAGCGCCTCCTTCAACTAAAAGCGTCGTAATACCGCGTGAGCCCAGCTTTTTCCATAAAGCGACAATATCAATTTGATGCGCACCATTTTGTTCGGCGATAATAATCTGAACGCCATTGTTTCGAATTTGTTCAATTTTTGAAGCGGGCGCTGAAGCGGTTGTAACAAGTATGGTTTTGCTGATATCGCTGGCTGTTAGCAATCTGGAGGAAAGCGGGATTCTGAGTTTGCTGTCGATAACGATTCGCATCGGATTCACGCCAGTTACATGGCGCAGGTTGAGTTGCGGATCATCCGCGAGAACGGTTCCGATGCCAACCATCACCGCATCATGTTGGCGCCGCAGCTCATGCGCGAATTTCAATGATGTTTGAGAAGAAATCCACCGAGAGTGACCGGTGGCGGTGGCGATGCGTCCGTCAAGGCTTTGCGCAAATTTAATCGTTGTCAACGGGATGCCGAATTGGCGATGCCTGGTGAAGCCTGCGATCAGTTCCTGGCATTCGGCTTCAAGGGGACCGATTTGAACCTCGATCCCATGTTTTTTCAAAGCGTTGAAGCCTTTCATATTGACCAGCGGATCCGGATCAATGCAGCCGATTACTACGCGTTGTATCTGGGCCTGGATGATCGCATGGGTACAGGGAGGGGTTTTGCCATAATGGCTACACGGCTCAAGCGTGACATACATAGTTGCGCCGGTAATATCTGATTTGGCATTTTTTATCGCGACGATTTCCGCATGATGGTCGCCATACTGCGCGTGATACCCTTCCGAAATGATCTTTCCATTGTTCACAATGACTGCACCCACCATCGGATTCGGACTAACCCGTCCCATTCCTTTCCATGCCAGCTTTATTGCGCGCCTGAGGAATCTTTCATCATCGGATTTAACCATCGAATTTTTGAAGTTTTGGAAATCGTGGAATATGATGTAATTTTTTGCGTTAGAATATAAACAATATTTAATTTCAAGTCAAGCGATTTTTGAAACCAGGCAACAACGGTATCAACCACAGAAATTTGATTTATTACAACTTATAGTATTAATTTCAAAATTGTCACACAAAATATAGTATAGTTTTTTATTTTTTTCTTGACTATTCAAGCATGTTAGGTTATATTGTACCGGCTTAAAAATGAACCTTTCTTTATAAATACGAAAAGCAGGAGAGATCGATGTCTAGATTTTCATTTGACGACTTGGATTCGGTAGCAAAGAACATTGAGCTCTTCTCGGATCAATTTTCTGAGGAGCCTCTGAATGCAGGAACAACGAAACTGGTCGACGTGGCTAAGACTGTGAAGACAAATGGGAAAAACGGAAAAAAAATTCTGGAGCTGGCAAAAAAGAAAGGCGTACCCGAACAGAAGATTACAATGCCGGAATTATCTCAAAATGCCATAACTGTGCTCGAACGGCGATATTTGAAAAAGGACCGGACAGGCAAGATTATTGAGACGCCAGATCAGATGTTTCATCGCGTTGCCCGCACGATTGCATCGGCTGAAAAGAATTATGCAAATGAGCAGAATTTCGAACAGATTGAACAAGAATTTTATTCCATAATGAGTCGGCGGGAATTTTTGCCCAATTCTCCTACCCTGATGAACGCGGGACGGGAACTGGCGCAGTTGTCCGCCTGTTTCGTTCTGCCGGTGGAAGATTCCATGGAGAGCATTTTTGAAGCAGTAAAATATACGGCACTCATACATAAAAGCGGCGGCGGGACTGGTTTTTCATTCTCGCGCATACGCCCGAAAAATGATATCGTCCAATCCACAAAAGGCGTTTCGAGCGGTCCGATCTCGTTCATGTCGGTCTTTGATGCGGCGACCGAAGCGATTAAGCAGGGTGGCACCCGGCGCGGGGCGAATATGGCGATTTTGAAAGTTGATCATCCTGATATTCTCGAATTTGTCACTGCCAAGCAGGAAAATAACAGACTCAATAATTTCAATATTTCGGTCGGTGTTACGGATAAGTTTATGCAGGCGGTTGAAGCAAATGAAGACTACCCGCTGATTAATCCGCGCACCAACGAAGTGGCTGACCATCTCAATGCCAGGGAAGTGTTCGATAAAATGGTGACACTGGCATGGAAAAATGGTGATCCGGGAATCATTTTTCTGGATCGTATTAATGCCGAAAATCCGACACCGCATGTTGGCGCGATTGAAAGCACCAATCCGTGCGGAGAGCAGCCGCTGTTACCGTACGAGAGTTGCAATCTGGGCTCAATCAATCTCGTAAAATTTGTAACGAACAAGCGTATCGATTATGATCGCCTGAAAGAGGTGGTGCATATTGCAGTGCGATTTTTGGATAATGTCATTGACGTGAACCAATACCCGCTGCCCCAAATCGCCGAGGTAACCCGCGCGAATCGAAAAATCGGGCTGGGCATCATGGGTTTTGCCGACATGCTTTTCCAGATGGAAATTCCTTACAATTCCGATAAAGCGGTGAAGCAAGCTGAAACCATAATGAAATTCATTAAAATCGAAGCGGATTCAGCATCGGAGGCGCTGGCAAAAGAACGCGGATGCTTTGATAATTTTGCAGGAAGTCGGTATGATCGAAAAGGAGCTGCGGCATTGCGAAATGCCACCCGTACGACAATTGCGCCAACCGGAACGATTAGCATCATCGCCGGTTGTTCATCCGGGATTGAACCGCTGTTTGCATTATCATTCGTCCGCAATGTGATGGATGATGATAAGCTGCTGGAAGTGCATCCTTACTTTGAACGTGTAGCCAAAGAGAACGGATTTTATTCCGATGAATTGATGCAAAAAATATCCGAGAACGGAACCCTGCATGGCTTGCTGGAGGTGCCGGAGAAGATTCAAAAAGTATTTGTCACCGCACATGATATTTCGCCTGAATGGCACATCAAAATGCAAGCAGCATTTCAAAAAAGCACCGACAACGCAGTTTCGAAAACTGTCAATTTCCCCAACTCGGCAACGGTTGATGATGTGCGGAACGTTTACCGGATGGCATACGAAAGCGGATGCAAAGGCGTTACGATCTACCGGGATGGCAGCCGCGATGTGCAGGTGCTTACGAAAGGGAAATCGAATGACGCGGCAGCGGCAAAGTCCGAACAGCCGGAACCAAACCGACGGCAGCCAAGAAAGCGACCACAGGTGCTTTCAGGAACCAGCTTCAGCATCGAAACCGGCTGCGGAACGCTCTATGTGACGATTAATGATGATGCCAACGGCATGTTCGAACTTTTCAATACAATGGGCAAAGCCGGGGGATGCGCTGCCTCGCAAAGTGAAGCGATTGGTCGGCTGGTTTCGCTCTGCTGGCGAAGCGGAATTTCTCCGCAGGAAGTCTCGAAGCAACTGGTGGGCATAAGCTGTCACCGCCCGAAGGGATTCGGATCAAATAAGGTGCTCTCCTGCGCAGACGCGATTGCCAAAGCCATCAATCAGCATTTGAACCAACAAAATGAAGTGCAAAAATCGCCCATCACTGCCGGCGCCTGCCCGGATTGCGGAGGACCACTGGAGCACGAAGGCGGCTGTGCAGTGTGCCATTCATGCGGATTTTCGGAATGCGGCTAATACGACGTGAGTCAACAGGCAGAGCTATCAATAATTTTTCCAGAATCGCGTCCCCTTCCGAGGCAATCGGGATCAATTGCCAGCACCAGCACCCATTGCATGATGGAGTGAATGCTGGCGTATACACCACTGCGATGACAACTGCACAAAAATTCAGTACCTGAATGAAAATAGTCAGCTAAGGCTGCCTTGTTGAAAACCGCAATTCAAGCCCGAGTGCAATTGTTACCCGGAACAACTCGGTGAATTTTATCGACACCGACGTTGGAAATCGTGTTACCTGCCCAGCTTTTTAAGCTTTTTCAGATAGAGTACCCCGTCGAAGGGGCGATTATATTTCATCGTGTTGAATATTTCCCCTGCAGCTACCACCGCTATTCTGTGAATCACTTCGTGCCGATCCTTGATTTGCGTCATGAGCCGGTCAAATACTTTCTTCACCCCTTTGGGCTCATTATCCCGAAGCTGATTTTCAATCACCGTATGAAATGTGATGTGAAGAAACGGATTGCTCTCGGTTTCAGGATCATAATCCTTCACGATTGAATTTGCAGCCGCGTCCCAATCCTCGGTATATTCTTCGTGTTCCAGCATTAGCTGCGCCAGCACGGCGTTCTCCCCGGTCAGCGGAACGCCGTCTTTAACGCTGCGCCAGATTGCGCCCAAAAGTTCTCGATTAGCGCCTTTAAGTGAATCATTAAAATCATTCATATAAATTTATAACCTTTTATATTATAATAAGTTAAAAATATGAATTAATCGATGTCATATACTCACCCCAGAGCCATTGTTTAGCTCTTTATCATGAAATACCAGCCTCTATCCTGATGCACACTGAGCGAGTACGATCCTCTCTGCTGCGAATTGACTATTTCAGAGTACCCAGGCATATCCTAGTTTAATGAAGAAGGTTCGGTTGGATTGAGTCAATTCAATATCCTGATCTCCCCGATAATTATCGCTATATCCAAGGAAGAGCACAGTGCGGGGATTGATCTTGTACGAGAACAATAGCTGGGTGAAAAAATGCTCGTTTTTCGCATCAATGGTAAACGTGTAATTCGCGGGATTGTAGCTATAATTCACGTATTGCACGATCGTTCGGAAAAATGTCCGAACGTTGAAATGATAGATTGCTGTAACCTGGCTGATGTTTGCAGTGTACAGCCGAATATCCTGAGCATGCATCCGCTCAAAATTGTGATCGAATGAGAGACGCAAATGTTTTCCGAGATTGTAGGAAAGCCATGGATTGATCCTGAACCTGTACCCCAGCCGTGTGTTGGCATAGTCAATTTGATCGCCGAAAATGGTGTATGTACTCAATTCGAGGTTGCTCGCTGGCCAAAATCCGGCTTCAATCTGGAGGTAAGTCAGGTCAAATTCATGATTATTGTAAAGTTCCCTTGATTTTCTTCCATTTGTATAAATGAAGGACTGCATGGTTCCGGTGTACGAAAACCAGAGCGATCCGCGTCTGGTCAGCAGCGTACCATCCGTTTCTTCAAAGTAATTTAACTCACTGCCAACTCTGAATTGCGACCACCACGCGCCGGGTTTTGCAATCCAGGTGCGAAATAATCCCCCTTCAGTATTGCGATAGCCAACCATGGGATAATAACCAATATCTGCGCGGAAGTTTGAACCTGCTTCTTCATAATCCGCCCACCAGCCCCAGGTTCGGGTGTAATGATCGTATTCAAATGAAATCAGTCGGTCACCGAATGTTCCCGAAGGTTCATTAAAATCATTGGTGACTTCATCGGGATATTTTGTGCTGGAACCAAGCAACAGCAGTTGGATTTGATTCGTTGGCGTAAACCGAAAGTCGAGGTCAAATCCGACCACCCGGTTGAAATAATCAGCAGCCTCCCTGTCGGTTGCTAACAGCCCGACGTTATATCTGCTGCCGAAGTCCCGTTTGTAGCGGAATACAGAAGATGTGTTTGCCATATCCAATGAGGTTGATCCGGATCCCTGGCTGCCAGGGAAAATGAGATTTGTAATTTCATCACGAACGATGTACGCACCGATAGTGTTGGCGCCTTCCTTGCCAGTCAGTTTAAGCCCCCATGACGGATCTCGTATGGTTCGCGTGTAGATGATGCTTTCCAGGGCGGCAAAAAAATCAGTGCCTTCGGTGAAGAAAGGTCGCCGTTCCGAATAAAAAAGCGCAAAGGGCTCGTTAATGTCGAGTTGCCGGGCATCCGCCTCAACCTGGCTGAAATCTGGATTTACCGTGAAATTGGTTGTCAGGTTGGGTGTCATTCCCCAGTGCGCGGTCAGCCCGAATTCCGCTTCCTGGCTCTGCTTCTTCATGTCGCCATTCGGAAAATCGTTACGTTCATCCGAGCGAAAGCCGATAGCGGTCGGATCGAGTTCAATATTGCGCCCCGGACTGGCGCCTTCGAAGCCTTTTATTTTGACAGCCTGACACATATAACAGTTATTGCTGCGGTTCCTGGGAAACAGACCGATGTGGTGCGGGTATTCGCGGGGATAACGGCGCACTGCATCGAAACCCCAAACTTGTGGTCCCTCTTTGCGCTGGAAACGAATTGATGAAAAAGGGATCGCAATTTCCACTGTGTAGCCCCAATCCGTAATTTTGCTGGCACAATCCCAGATCGCATCCCATCCTTCGTCCTCGCTGTTCTGAGTTTCGATTTCATCGAATTGCACACCCCCGGCGGTTACGATAAAATCAAAGCTCCGTCGCTCATCGTTGAAGGTATCGAGGATCAGCGCAATCCAGTCATCTCCGCCTAGCGTATCTCGATCTCTCAGGTGTGCCCTGATAGCTGAGGGATCAGGATCGCAGCAGCGAAAGGCAGCATAAAAAGTGTTCGCATCGTACGTGAGCAGAACCTCTGTGCTTACCGGTGGTGTCACGTTTTCGCCGGGTCGGACTTCATATTTCAATTCAAGAACAAGCGCACGTTGCCATGCTGCTTCATCCAGAATGGCGTCAACTGCAATCTCGCTGTCAGTCATGGGTACGATATACGGGTTTTCAGTTGTTCCTGATCCCTGGTTAAAGTTATTCGTTGACTGACCTGCCAGGAATACCGGAATAAATACAAAAAGCAGAACGCCTGTCAAACTGATGGGCAATACTGGAGACGGTCTCATGGCTTTTTTCCTTTCAAAATGATATTCTCTGCAATTCAAAAAGCAAACACTATAACCTACGAATAATGGTAGAGTCAGTTGCAGAGATGCAATTTTCAGGAGTATGAGCGTTACCCATGAGCTTCACTAGATAGAGTCCGTCCGAAAAGTAGTGATTTTTAAAATTCAAAACAAAATCAGAAAACGCCAATCCGATTCTGTCATGCCCGAATGCTTCCCCGATAAAACCATTTGGGGACAAGCCTGTCGGGCATCCATTTGACTATCTGAATAATGGATTCCCGTGGGCGGCACCCCGCTTAAAACGTGCGGGAATGACAAAATCCGACAAACTCTAGATAAGATAAGCAACCGCCACGTGAGGCAAATATAGCTAACACACCGGATATTTTCTCGAGCTGATGCTGCGTAGGGTGAAAGTTATTGCGAATCCTCAATCCCCCGGGCAGATCAGCGTACTTTGCAGTGATGGTTTCTATGCAACGACAAATGTAATTTTCGAAGATCATTTAATTCGAATGATCTATCGGACACCTGAAACCAGAATTTAACACTGTGCGTCCTAAATGCAAATCAATCCTTCAAATCCAGCACCGGCAGCGTAACATGCGACGGATATTTCCTGCCGACATAGATGACTTGATTGGCAAGCCGCGGCGTTTTGGCGCTGGCAATGGGTTCCCCTGAATTCAAATTGCGATTGAATCGCGGGAACCAGCTCGAGCAGATTGACACGCGGAGCTTGTGTCCCGGATTGAGTTGGTAGCCGGTTGCCCATACCGAGATATCGACTTTCTGGATACGCGGCGCGCTGGTGGCATCGCTGTAAATCGTCGTGCCGCCCTCCTGAATGTGCAATACCTGGCTATCCGGATACACATCCTGCAAGCAAACGATGAAATCGGTTGAGGGGGCATCGGTGCTCGCATAGAGCGTGGCGCTCAGCGGACCCAATAAAACCAGGGGTGAATCGAGAGGCTCTGTTTCGAAGATGACCTGGTCGCGACGGCTGCAATTTTTATTCTGCCATGCCGGACCAACGCCGACGCCGAGAAATGTCCCGCCCTTATTGGGAAACGGATTCAGCGGATCATAGGTGAACTTGAATTGCTCTTCAACGGCAGACTGCTTTCTGGAAACGGTATTTGCTGAGGTGAGATAATATTGAAGCAAGGCGGTTTCTTTGGGCGGGTATTGATCGCAGCCAAAATATTCATTGCGCTGCATGATGAAAAGCGAATACCTGGTCGGCTTGAAGGCTTCATCTTCCAGCTTCAACGCCGAATCTTTTAGCATCTTCGCCAGGAATTGGCGCTGAAATGCTTTGACGTGCCCGGTCTTTTGGCTTCCGCCAAAATCCAAGTCGACGCCCGGTTTGCCATGCGCCCAGGGTCCGATGATCAACCGGCTGCCAGGATGCGCGCCCGGACCAAGTGCCTGAAAGTCTTCAATTTGTGCCTTCAGAAAAATATCGTACCAGCCGCCGATTGAAAGCACGGCGCAATTGAGGGGTCCGCGATGGTTTTGCGCGCCCCAATATGCATCCCGATACTGATGCGTCAGCCAGTCATCCAAAAATTGATTCGGCTTGAACGTCGAATCATCGGCGACCGTCAGCGGCAGAATGAAATAACTTGCCAATATTTTCTGCGGCGGGATCGGATTCCCTTTTTTGGCATCAACCACCAGTCCCCAGTTGAAGCAGGTTGCCAGCGAGAACAAGCCGCCTGGATAAATCAACCCGTACATGTCAGCGCCGGTCATGTGGGGTGTGATCGCATCGAGGTGATCGGCAATCGCCAGTTGGGTATAGCCGACGTAGCTGCCTCCGAAACCGCCGATTTTACCATTGTACCAGGATTGCTGATTGATCCAGGCGATTGTCGCCAGCCCGTCCTTGCGCTCATGAATGAACGGATAAAATACACCTTCCGACGCAAACTTTCCACGCGTATCTTGCGATACGACCGCGAATCCGTTTTCAGCAAACCAGGTGGCATCTTTTTGGGAATTTTTCTTGTCATACGGGGAACGAATTAAAATGCAGGGGAATTTTCCTTTTTCCGACGGCAGGTAAATATCGGTTGCCAGCGTAACGCTATCATCCATCATGATTTGAACTTCGTTGATGCTGATTTTGGCTGGACTTTCCTGGCTTAACGCTGCGGGAGTGATTGGATAAGCCGAATACAAGACAGACAGCGATATTGCCAACAAGCAACGTGACAGTCTCATCGTTTTTCCCTCCGATACAGGTTAATATGTGCTTAAGTTGAATGTAAGATAATAAACCTCAAATGTCAATAAAAAATATTTGTAACAATCCGGGCTGAAAGGCTTATCGTTCCGGATTCCGGCTTCGACATGCCTCGCGAATTTTTTTCATTCGAGGAGTGCGCCATCCAGCCTCTGGTAAATGAATAAGCCGGATTATTTTCCCAGAACTGCCTCCTTCAAATTGATGATCAATTTGAATAAGTGTAGAATATTCTACAATCAACCAATCAAAATCCTACATTAAATTACATCCCGCTAATGAAACCGAATGGTTTGCTTATTATGATATTCGTGTATCTTATTAATTAAATATAAGTTATTAGACAGCATCATTCCGGCGGCATGCAATTCGTGATTGGTATCATTATTGAATTCAATTCACAGGGGATAAAACGCAAAAGCTGATAATTCTGACTATTTTTAAACACAAATATCGGATAAAAAAGGCAGTTCGAAATGAGTAATAATTTATTTTTCAAGATTTACAGCGCCCTGGCTCTGCTCATGATCTCCCCGTTCAGCGCTTCGCCGGATTCAACGCAGGCGCTACAGTACCTGCTGCAGGAAGCATTGCAAAATAATACTGCGCTTCGGGCATACCATTACGCATGGAAATCGGCGGAAGCTAATATTTCGCCTGAAAGTACATTGCCGGATCCTGTGTTGGGATTCAACCTGATGAACCTTCCCACGAATACGTACGATTTTGATCAGGAACCGATGACCGGCAAACAGCTCACCGTGATGCAAAAAGTGCCCTTCCCCGGCAAACTGGGATTGAAACATGAGATTGCCCGGGAAGCAGCTTTGGTGAAACGCTATGAATACCTGGAATTCAGGATTCAACTGCTCAAGCAAGTTAAATTGATTTATTATGAGCTGCTATATTTGAATAAGGCGATAGCGACCGTTGAGAAGAATGAAATCGTAATCCGGCAATTGATTGAGATTGCGGGGACGCGCTATCGCACGGGCAAAGGCTTGCAACAGGATGTGCTGCGGGCGCAAATCGAACTTGCAGGAATCAAGGAAAAACTGATAACCTTCAAACAACAGAAGCTTGCATTGACGGTGCAGTTCAACACGCTTCTAAATCGATCGCCCGACCAGCGCCCGGACATCACCGGCAGCTTTGATGAGCCTGCCGTTGAATTTGACAGTCTTGGATTGCTCTCACAAGCAGAAAAACAGCGCCCGCTTTTGCAATCATCTCAGGCGGCAATGAACCAGAGCGCACATAAAGCAAAACTCGCCCGAAAAGCGATTCTACCGGATTTCACCCTGGGCATCGCCTATACGCAACGCGACGTTCTGCGGAATGGAGCCGGCGGAGTGGATTACCTTTCCGGTTTTATCAGTGTGAATGTACCGTTATTTTTCTGGCGCAAGCAAAATAGCGAATTCCAGCAAAGCCAGTTGGATCAAGCTGCAATAAAACAACGTACAGAATCGATTCGGCAGGAACTCCGGGCGGATCTGACTCTGGCAATTTCTGAATTACAAAAAAATCATGATTTACTCGGTTTGTATAAAACAGGCATTATCAACCTGGCATCTCAGGCATTTCAATCGGCGCTGGCGGCTTATGAGGTTGATAAAACCGACTTTTTAACCGTTGTCAATAACCAATTGAATTTAATTAATTATGAACTGAAATACCAGCGCATACTTTGTGATTACCATAAAACGATGGCTGAATTGGAAGCTATTATTGGCATCGAATTGAACCAGAGTAATCGTGAATAACACAGGCGGAGTCATTTAAAATGAAACGAAAATTGTTAACATATTTGCCTGAAAATCGGGCAGTATTGATGCTTTGGCTGGGGCTGATCATTATTGCATTTTTTCTGGGCAGTGCAATTAATAGCGGCAAGGTAATTGATGAATACCGCCGCGAGCACACCGAGTCCGAACTCGGTGAAGCAACTGTTTGGACATGCTCGATGCATCCGCAAATTAAGCAACCCAAACCCGGGAAATGCCCTATCTGCGGAATGGATTTGATACCTGTCACTCTTGGAAGTGAATCAAAAAGCACTGCCAGTCAGTTGACGTTATCCGCACACGCTCGCGAACTTGCGGCGATTAAAGTTGCACCTGTGGAAAGAAAATTTGTAGAGCATGAGATTCGGCTTTCGGGCAAAATTTCTTTCGATGAGACGCGCGTCGGTCATATCGCCGCCAGGGTGCCCGGTCGAATCGAACGGCTTTTTGTGAATTACACCGGAATCGCTGTTCGAAAAGGAACGCGTCTGGCAGAGCTCTACAGTCCGGATATCCTGTCCACGCACCGCGAATTGCTGGAATCCGCGAGAACTCTGCGCGCGATAAACATCACCGAATCCCCGGAGATGTATCGCCAGGCACAACAGCAGGTTGCAGCCGTCGAAGAGCGGTTGCGACTGTGGGGATTGACGGCGAAACAAATTGCAGAGATGGCAAAAAGCGATAAGCCATCGGATCGGATTATGATCTACTCGCCGCAAAGCGGGATCGTCATTCGAATGGAAGCGCAGGCAGGGATGTATGTGAATGGTGGATCGAATATCTGCACGATTGCCGACCTCAGCCAGGTATGGGTCAACCTCGAAGCGTATGAATCGGATTTGAACTGGCTGCGTTATGGACAGTCGGTTCAATTCAGGATTGAAGCGTACCCCGGTGAAATATTTCAAGGCAGAATTGCATTCATCGATCCGGTGGTCGATCCGGCGCTGCGCACCGTAACAATCCGCGTCAATGCCGATAATCGGGATGGTAAACTGAAACCGGATATGTTCGTGCATGCATTGGTGAAATCGAACATAACAGGCAGCGGAAAAGTAGTTGCTCCCGATCTAGCCGGCAAATGGATCAGTCCGGTGCACCCCGACGTGATCAAAAACCATCCCGGAAAATGCGATATCTGTGGCGCACCTCTTGTGAAACCGGAACAACTCGGGTACGCGAGTTTGAATGATGTCGAGGATGATGCGCCACTGGTCATTCCTGCCACAGCACCCCTGCTCACAGGAAAACGCGCTATCGTTTATGTGCAAATGCCGGGACAGGATGGCGTGTATGAAGGGCGTGAAATTGAACTCGGCGCGCGGGCAGGTGAGTATTACCTGGTAAAAACCGGTCTCAGCCAGGGAGAACTGGTGGTCATCAATGGAAATTTTAAAATTGACAGCGCTGTTCAACTTCTGGCGAAGCCCAGCATGATGAATCCTGATGCGACTGAATCCGGATCTGATAATCATCTTCATCGGGTTGATGCGAAAAAAATGATCCCGGAGCATGAAGAGCGTCTGCGAACCGCTGAAATTCCCGAAGCATTCAGGCAACAACTCGAATCGGTCTACAAAGCGTATTTCGCGATACAGGCGTCGCTCAGCCACGACCAATTCGAATCAGCCATTAAAAATGCAGCGGCAATGGTGAAAACGCTGAATTCAATCGA
This sequence comes from Candidatus Zhuqueibacterota bacterium, assembly GCA_016927835.1. Taxonomy (GTDB): domain Bacteria; phylum Zhuqueibacterota; class Zhuqueibacteria; order Thermofontimicrobiales; family Sulfurfontimicrobiaceae; genus Sulfurfontimicrobium. The sequence continues at coordinate 37,543 of JAFGMA010000187.1, forward strand.
GTCGAATGCGCTTCCGGGAGATACCCGGAGTCATTGGTTGGGACTCGCAAAAGCATTGAATAAAGCCGGAAGGGACATTCAGAAAGCGCCTGATATCGCAAAGGCACGCGAGGCTTTCGATAAATTGTCACAAAATATGGTTGCTGCTGCAAAGCGCTTTGGCAGCGTTGAACAGTCGCTGCTGGTTTACCACTGTCCCATGGCTTTTGATTACCGCGGGGCGGATTGGCTGCAAAATAAACCGGGCACGGAAAATCCGTATTTCGGGAGCGCCATGTTCAACTGCGGCGAACAAACCGCTGAGTTATCAACAATCCGGAATACGCAAAAGACTGGGAGAACAACACCATGAAAGAACAAAATGAACGTCCCGGTTTGTTGGATAAGATAACGCGCTTTTGCCTTGAAAATAGCCTGGTGGTCATCCTGGGATTGAGCTTGATCATTGGCTGGGGCATTATCGTTGCGCCATTTGACTGGCATTTGGTCGGGCTCTACCGAGATCCGGTGCCGGTCGATGCTATTCCCGACATCGGGGAGAACCAGCAGATTGTCTTCACCGAATGGATGGGACGCTCACCTCAGGATATCGAAGATCAAATTACCTACCCACTGACAACGCTTCTGCTGGGAATGCCCGGCGTAAAAACCATCCGCAGCAACTCGATGTTTGGCTTTTCCACCATTTATGTCATTTTCGATGACGATGTCGACTTCTATTGGTCAAGAACTCGCATCCTGGAAAAACTTAACAGCCTCCCTGCCAATGCGCTGCCCCCCGGTGTCAGTCCGGCACTCGGTCCCGATGCCACCGCCCTGGGACAGGTATTCTGGTACACACTCGAAGGTCGGGATGCTGATGGGAATCCAGCCGGCGGATGGGAGCTTCAGGAGTTGCGTTCGATCCAGGATTGGCACGTGCGGTATGCGTTGATGTCTGCCGAAGGTGTGAGTGAGGTTGCATCGGTGGGCGGATTTGTGCAGGAGTATCAGATTGACATTGATCCCGATGCCATGCGCGCCTATCGGGTTACACTCAACGAACTTATCGAAGCGGTGAAGATGTCAAATCTGGATGTAGGCGCGCGAAGCATCGAAGTGAATAAAGTCGAATATGTGATCCGCGGTATCGGTTTCGTGAAAACGGTGGCAGACATTGAAAATGCCGTTATAAAAGCGAATCGCAATACGCCGGTTTTTATCAAAAATATCGCCCGGGTTTCGCGCGGACCTGCCCTGAGGCGCGGCGCATTGGATAAAGGCGGCGCTGAGGTTGTCGGCGGTGTGGTCGTGGTTCGTTACGGAGAAAATCCGCTCAAAGTGATTCAAAATATAAAACAGAAAATCGCAGAGATATCCGCCGGACTTCCTCAAAAAAAGCTGCCCGATGGTCGGGTGAATCAAGTGAAACTAATTCCCTTTTACGATCGCACGGAGTTGATTCGCGAGACACTGGGCACACTGAATACCGCCCTGTCTTATGAAATTTTGGTGACCATAATCGTGGTTCTGATGCTGATGATGCATTTCCGGAGCTCAATCCTCATTTCCGGATTGTTGCCAATCGCAATTCTAATGGTATTCATCGCCATGAAGCTGTTTCATGTGGATGCGAATATTGTGGCGCTTTCCGGCATTGCCATCGCTATCGGCACAATGGTTGATCTGGGCATCATTATCAGCGAGAACATCCTCCGCCGCCTGAATGAAGCCGAACCCGGCGAAAGCACTTTGGAAGTAATTTATCGCGCCACACGAGAAGTCGGGGGCGCTGCATTTACCGCAGTAGCAACCACTGTGGTGAGTTTTTTGCCGGTATTTGCCATGCAGGCGGCTGAAGGTAAATTATTCAAGCCGCTGGCATTTACCAAAACGTTTGCACTTATTGCCTCGCTAATCGTTGCGCTGACCATCATTCCGCCCTTTGCCAGGATGCTATTTGCCGGCGGGAAAAAAAATCATAAACGACCAGTGTGGATGATAGCGGGGCTTATCGCCAGCGGCATCATCATCGGTTTCTTTTTCACCTGGTGGATCGGCGCCCTGCTTATCGTAATAAGCGTGTATCACCTTGTGGTGCCGTATGTTCATCCGAAACATCAGGATAAGCTGCCACGGTTAACGAATAGCCTCGCCATTTTGCTGGCGATTATCATCTTATCGGTAAACTGGCTGCCCCTTGGTCCGCAAAAAGGTTCGATACTGAATTTCCTATTCGTCGGCGGAATAATTGGCAGCTTTATGCTATTTTTTATATTTTTTAAAAAACATTATGCCCGGATATTAACCTGGGCTTTGAACCATAAAATTAAATTTCTTCTCATTCCGGGCATTATACTTATTCTGGGATTATTAATCTGGCTGGGATTCGAATCGTTTTTCGGATGGCTGCCAAATCCGATAAAGCGCTTTAGCCCGGTCTCGTTTGTCGCTCATCAATTCCCAGGTCTGGGCAAAGAATTCATGCCGGCACTCGATGAAGGCTCGTATTTATACATGCCCACGACGATGCCGCACGCATCCATTGGTGAGGTACTGGATGTCCTTCAAAAGCAGGACCGGGCAATCAGCGCCATCCCCGAAGTGGCTCAGGCAGTGGGCAAACTGGGGCGGGTCGATTCACCGCTGGATCCGGCGCCGATTTCAATGATTGAAACGATTATCAATTATCATCCTGAGTTTTTATCGGATGAAAACGGAAAGCGATTGACATTTCGCCACGCTCCGGATAGCACCGATTATTTCCGCGCTGTTGACGGGACACCCCTTCCGGCGGTTGATGGTCAGCCCTATTTGGTCCAAGGCGCATTTATCCGCGACAAAGAGAACCGATTGATCCCCGAAACCGGTGGGCACCCCTTCCGCTTGTGGCGTTCAGCACTATTGCCCGAATTAAATGTCGGTAGAGCGCCATGGCAGGGCATTCAAAAATCAATTGATATCTGGGATGAAATTGTCAGCGCCGCCGAAATTCCGGGAACCACCTCGGCGCCCATGCTCCAGCCTATTGCCACCCGAATTGTGATGCTTCAAAGCGGGATGCGCGCACCCATGGGGATTAAAGTGAAGGGACCGGATTTGGCGTCGATTGAAAAAGTCGGACTGGAACTCGAACAATTTCTCAAAGAAATACCAGCAGTCGAGGCGGCAACCGTATTCGCAGATCGCATCGTCGGCAAACCTTACCTGGAAATCGAGATCGATCGGCTGGCTATCGCCCGCTATGGAATCAAGTTGAACCAGGTTCAGGAAGTGATCGAAACCGCCATCGGAGGCAAACAAATCACTACCACCGTTGAAGGTCGTGAGCGCTATCCGATACGCGTACGCTATGCAAGGGAATTACGTGACAATATTGAAGCACTCGACAGAATTTTTGTGCCTTCAGCTACCGGTGCTCAAATTCCGCTGGCACAATTGGCGAAAATAAAATATATTCGCGGTCCGCAGATGATTAAAAGTGAAGATACCTTTTTAACCGGTTATGTCATTTTCGATAAAAAGCCGGGATACGCTGAAGTTGATGTGGTGATGCAAGCAAAGGCGTATCTGCAACACCAGCTTGATACAGGTCAATTCAAATTGCCGGCAGGTGTCAGTTTCTCTTTTTCCGGCAGCTATGAAAACCAGGTTCGCGCTCAGAAGCGGCTTTCAGTAATCCTGCCGTTAGCATTGATCATCATTTTCATGATTTTATATTTTCAGTTCAGATCGGTATCGGTTACCTCTCTCGTTTTTTCCGGAATTGCCATCGCCTGGGCAGGCGGCTTCATCATGCTCTGGTTGTATAATCAATCCTGGTTTCTCGATTTCAGCGTACTCGACGTTGATCTGCGTGAGCTTTTTAATATTCGTCCGTATAACCTCAGCGTGGCGGTCTGGGTTGGTTTTCTGGCATTATTTGGTATCGCAACTGACGATGGCGTGGTGATCGCTACCTATCTCAAACAAAGCTTTGAGCGTCACACTCCCCAAACTATTGCCGAGATTCGCCATGCCACGCTCGAAGCCGGATTGCGCCGCATTCGTCCGGCATTGATGACGACTGCCACCACCATTCTGGCGCTGATTCCTGTTTTGACGGCGACTGGTCGCGGCGCCGATATAATGGTGCCAATGGCAATTCCCTCTTTTGGCGGAATGATTTTCGAAGTGATCACGATGCTGGTTGTGCCGGTGCTTTATGCCACAGTCAAGGAAGCTAAAATCAGCAGGAATGCTGCTGTTTGAATCGCATATCCGAATTGAATCGATTTTTTAGATTTACCCGTCCATGATTCGCGGTTTAAGCGTAATAAACTATCGCCACTACACTTCCCCCGTCGCTTAGACGGTACACGAAAAAGAAAATGTAAAGCCGTTTTTCCTGGCACATCCCAGTTTGGTTTCCAGTTGCCGGTCTCTGTTCGGGGACTGGAAGCCCTTGATAACAACCCTTAACTCAGCTTTTGCTCAAGTATTTAAAAATATCTTGATTCTTTTTAAATAATTTGATATACTATACACTTCTTTGCCAAATCCACAAAAATAAATAATCATATATTTTGCAGCGAATAAAGAGGTTAAAGAAATGAAACGTTCCGAGATAAATCGGCTTATGCAAGAAGCACTTGATTTTTTTGACCTTCATCAATTTAAATTACCGCCCTGGGGCTATTATCCGCCTGAAAAATGGAAAGCACTCGGTTCTGAAGCTGATGAAATCCGGGAAAATATGCTGGGGTGGGATATCACCGATTTTGGATCGGGTGATTTTTACAATTGCGGATTGCTGCTGTTCACGCTCAGAAATGGCAATTACCACGATCCCGCGAATAAAAAGACGTATGCCGAAAAAATCATGATCGTTCGCGAAGGTCAGATGACGCCGATGCACTACCACGATCTGAAAATGGAAGATATTATCAACCGGGGCGGCGGGAATCTCTGCATCCAATTGTACCTTTCCGATGAGAACGGCGGATTGTCGGACAAGCCCGGAGTTGTTTCCATTGATGGGATCGAACACCAGTTTAAGCCCGGAGAAACAGTAACGCTCACGCCGGGCGAAAGCATCGCCCTCGTCCACCGTCTGTATCATAAGTTCTGGGCTGAGAAAGGCAAGGGGATGGTCCTTGTGGGTGAGGTCTCACAGGTGAATGACGATAAAACCGATAATTTATTTTACGAAAAATGCGGTCGTTTTCCGGAGATCGAAGAAGATGAGCCACCGCTACATCTTTTGTGTTCGGAATATAAGTGAGAGAAAACCGCAACCGCAATTAATTTTGTTGCGTCGGGTCTCGATGATACGCTGATGTTGAGAAATAACACCCACGCGAATAAATTTGTATTTGCATACCACTACCCAATGATTTATCGGGAGATGAAGCATGAAAGAACACGATATATTACCGCATTTTGAACCGGGTTTAATTAAACTTGAGCCGATTCCAAAATTTTCGTATCATTCGGATTTGAAACAGGAACTTGAAGCGAATTTTTTGTCCGAAGCTGATGCCATTCGGATATTCAAAGTCATGCTGATGAATCGCTATTTCGAAGAGCTTATTGTCGAAATGAAACAGGGCAAATTCAAGCCCTATGAAAATTTCAATTTTATCGGTGCAACGCATTTATCCATCGGGCAGGAAGCGGTTGCCATCGGTGTGATGTCTGCGCTCAAATGGACCGATTATATTACGTCGACCCACCGCGGTCACGGACACTCGATCGCCAAAGGCGCCTACCGGATTTTCGCCATGACCCGCCAGGAGCAAATCGATTTCATCGGTGAGGATAAGAATTTTTCGCAGTTGAGTGACGAAGCTGTCATGGAACACGCCATGGATCACCATATCTATAAAACCATGTGCGAATTGCTGGGCAAAGAAGATGGCTATTGCCGCGGGAGAGGCGGTGGCATGCACATCGCTGATTTCAATGCCAGACATCTGGGAGCCAATGCCATTGTCGGCGGAAGCTATGCCATCGGAGCCGGGGCAGGGCTTGCCCAGTACCTGTTAAAAACCGGAAATGTGGTCGCAACCATAGTCGGCGATGGCGCGGCAAACAATGGGATCGCCCATGAAGCCATGAATTTTACAGTTCAAGGACAGTTCGAACACGGATTGCCGGTGATCTTCGTGATTGAGAATAATCAATACGGCATGACCGGTCAACAAGCACCTGAGGTAACAGGCATCGATTATCTTGCGCAGCGCGGCGCCGGCTATGATAAAAAAAATATGAATGCAGAAGTCGTCGATGGGATGAATGTCCTCGCCGTGCACGATGCCATCCGAAGAGCTGCTGAAAAATGCCGCACTGGTTCAGGTCCGGCGCTGGTCGAATGCATGACTTACCGCTATATGGGTCATTCGCTAAGTGATAAGCGTACCAGCTATCGCACACCAGCGGAAGAAACAGCGTGGAAAGAGAAAGACGCTGTCGAGCAATTTCGCCGCCAGCTTTCTAAGTCTGGCGTACTGTCTGAAACAGAAATCGATGAAATACAATCCGAGATCGATCAGAAAATCAGAGATATCACGCTGAAAGCTGCCCTTTCCCAAGATCCCAGGGTTGATGAGATTTATGATGGCTTGTGGACATCAACCACATCCGATAAGATCGATCCGAAGTGGCAATCAAGCGACTTGCTGCGACCGGTACGCAAAATCAAACGCATACAGGGTGGCAAAATACTCGTTCGTCACGCGGTCTGGGAAGCGCTGGCGGAAGAGATGCGGCGCGATAAACGGGTGGTTGTCTATGGCGAAGATGTTGCCGATTACGGCGGTGCCTTCGGCGTAACCATGGGATTGCTTGAAACATTCGGACGCGATCGCGTTTTCAATGCACCCATCTCGGAAGCGGCTATTGTGGGAACAGCCTGCGGTGCGGCAATGACCGGCTTGCGCCCGGTGGCTGAAATCATGTATATTGATTTTATCCCGCTCGCGCTTGATCAATTAGGTAACCAGGTCGCCAAAGCCCGCTACATGTTCGGCGGAAAAGCCAAAATTCCAATGGTGTTGCGTACGACTATAGGCGGCGGCAAGGGCTACGCCGGTCAGCATTCGCAAAGTCTCGAGGCAATTATTGCGCATTTCCCGGGATTAAAGGTTGCTGCGCCTTTCACTGCGCACGATGCCAAAGGACTTTTAAAAACTGCTATTCGTGATGACAATCCGGTGGTTTTCATCGAACACCAGATGGTGTATGCCGACCTGGGAGAGGTTCCCGAACCCGATGAGGAGCTTTTAATACCTTTTGGTCAGGCAAATATTTTGCGCCAGGGAAGCGATATTACATTAATTAGCTATTCCAACCTGCTGAAAAATACGCTGCAAGCGGCTGAGATGCTTAATCAACAACATGATATCGAAGCCGAAGTGATCGATTTGCGAACCCTGGTTCCGCTTGATGCCAAAAAGATATGCGCCTCGGTCGAAAAAACAGGGCATTGTGCCGTCATCATCCAGGCACCGCTAACGTGCAGTTTCGCGGAGCACGTGGCATATAAAATTCAACGCGAAAGTTTCACATATCTAAAAAAGCCCATCGAAATCGTGCCCGCTTACTCGGTGCCTCCGCCCATGGCAGCACCGCTGGAAAATGAGAATATCCCCTCCGCTAATCGAATTGCCAGGGCTGCCTTATCGCTATTGGGGAGATAGAGATGATAGCAATTTATGATAAACCGGTTTACATCCTCGCAGCGGCACGCACACCAATCGGACGATTCAACAAATCGCTGTCATCATTCACGGCGCCGGAACTCGGTGGCAAAGCTATCGCAGGCGCGTTGCAACGGGCAAATTGCTCACCTGAAACCGTCGAAATGGTCAGCATGGGCTGCGTGGTTTCTTCAGGATTGGGTGAGTCGCCCGCCAAACAGGCTGCACTGCATGGCGGACTCCAGCCGGATATTTATTCCCGGAGCATCGAGAGCGTTTGTGGTTCAGCCATGGAAGCCATCGTATCCACGATTGATGTGCTGCTTTTGGATCGTATTCAATTGGGTGTCGCCGGCGGCATGGAATCGCGGACAAATGCACCCTATTTGTTGAGTCCGACATTCATGCGGAAAAGCGCCAATTATGCGCGAGGGCAGCGGTTACAACTGAAAAAAGCCGGCGCCTATCGCTGGCAATTCGATGATAACATTGAAGAGCAGGTGAAAATTTCAAGTATCATCGATGCCACCGCTTACGATGGTCTGTTCTGGACACCGGAAAAGAAATTCATGCGCGAATACGCCCTGGTTTACGCCAAAGCGCATGCAATCACATTGGAAGAAGTCAACCGGCAGGCGGCGCTGAGTCATCAAAAAGCACGTACCGCCCAAAGCCAGGGATTTTTTGATGATGAGATCGTTCCCATTGGCGACGTTCTCAAGGATGATCTGGTGACGTCAGAAAAATTGTCCCGGATGCAGCAGGAAGCCGAAACCGATATCGCCTGCGGCTATAATACCTCGATTCCCGCGGATAACGGATCGGCAATTGTGCTATGTTCGGAAGAATTCATTTCCCGCCACCCAAGCCGACCAATGGCTCGCGTGCTGGGATTCAGCCGGATTGATCGCCCGGCAGCGGGATTCATCGATTCGCCCGTCGAAGCGATAAATAGTCTCCTGACCGAACTCGAAAGCACCGGCATTCCGCGCTCGCAATTTGAGATATTGGAGATCAACGAAGCATTTGGCATTCAATTGCCGGTATTCGTGAAGAATTTTCCCGACAAACAGATCAATGTGAATGGCGGGGCGATTGCGCTGGGGCATCCGCTGGGGGCTGCCGCTGCCCGGCTGTTGACTACGATGCTCTACGCGATGAAGCGGCTCGGAATTCGCTATGGCATCACCGCAATTTGCTTTGGGGGCGGCGGATCGTACGCGCTGGCGGTGGAAATGGCTCAGGGGAATGGGCTGAACTAGCATCCTGTTTATAGCTGAAAACGGACAGCTCTCGGCTCAGAAAATTATCAGGAGCAAAAAATTAATATGACAAAATTAGAGCAATTCAAACTCATAAATGAATCATCGGTGGCAATCCCGGATGAGATGGATGCATTGATTCTTTCGGGCAAAGGATTTGAACATCTTCAGTTGAAACGTGTACCGGTTCCTCAACCGGGTGCGAATCAATTTTTAGCGCGAGTCGATGCGGTGTTCGGCTGCGCTTCCGACAGCAAACTGATCGAAAACGGTAAGGAACATCCCCTTTTATACGGCTGGGATATCGAGCGCTGGCCCATTTCCATCGGTCACGAGGCATGCATCACCGCGGTGAAAATCGGTGATAATCTGAAAGAAAAAATCAGTGTGGGCGCTACCTATGCCCTGCAACCGGCGATCAATTCCCGACCCATCACCCACCGGGAGCGCTATGCCAATCCGGCTTCGATTGATAAAGTGGCGATTGGCTATTCGCTAGGCGGCATGTTCGCCGAATACATCCTCATCCCCGAGGAAGTTATTCAAACCAATTCGTTGATTTCGTATGATACGACGCAAATCCCGTATTTCGCCGCAGCTTTTACCGAACCCCTGTCCTGTGTGTATTCCGCCCAGAATCAGGTTTCGCATATTTATAAAGATGGTCCGTTGAATCCACGCGAAGTGAAACTGGGATTGAAGCGTGGCGGCGTAACGCTAATTCTCGGCGCCGGACCCATGGGCATTATTCACTCCGAATTGGCGATGACGTATAAACCGCAAACCATCATCCTGTCGGAACCGCTGGAAATGCGGCGTCGGCAGGCGAAACAGATCATTCACCCGAAGGCTGCCAATCGCAATATTGAATTCATTCTCACCACACCGGATGAATTGCCGCGGGTGCTGCAAAATGTGACTAAAGGCAGGGGAGTTGATGACTGCATTTCGTCATTGGGCATTGCCAAAGTGCAGGAAGAGTCGCTGAATTACCTGGCGAAAGGCGGTGTGGCTAATTTCTTCGGCGGCACCAAAGTGGGTGAGAGCGTTATTACGGTGGATACGAGACGCATCCATTATGACAGCATCACCATGGTCGGTTCTTCGGGCGGAGATCCGTCGGATGTTCACGCTGTGATGAAATTGATCGAAAAACGCGAAATTTCTCCTGAGCTTTATGTGAAACGCGTCGGCGGATTGAATGCGGCGCTGGAATTGGTGAAATCCATTCGAGCGCAGGATTTCTTCGGAAAGGGTCTGATTTATCCGCACATACGTCACGACCTGTCGCCCGTGGATGCTTGGTCGTATGAAAAGGAGAATGAATTCCTGGAAGCACATTTAAGCTGAGTCAACTATGAGTGCCGGTTCCTGAGCAATCTCGGAATTCTGTAGAAGCGGAACAGAGGCAAAATTCCTTTGACTTTAGAGAGTGCATTTTTTTCAAAATTGATAGCAGGGCAACATATAAAATGAAAAAGCTGGTTCAGTTTGGTGCCGGAAATATCGGGAGGTCTTTCATCGGACAGCTTTTTTCGCGCGCCGGCTGGGAAGTGGTGTTTGTGGATGTCGATCCGGTGATCATCCGGGCGCTGAACGAAAAACGGGAATTCATCGTCGAAATTCGGGATGAGCGCCCCGAAAAAATCCGCATCTCGAATGTTCGTGGCATCGATGGCAATGACAGCGATCGCGTGGCAGGTGAGATCGCCGAAGCCGATTGCCTGGGCTCGGCAGTCGGTAAAAACGCGCTCGAAAAAATTATTCCGAACCTGGCACAGGGACTGATGCGCCGCTATCAAAAATTCGGCAATCGCATCATTGATCTGATAATTTGCGAAAATATTCTTGACGGGGCACAATTCATCCGCGAGCGTCTCCTGCCGCTGTTGCCAAACGGCTTCCCGCTCGATCAAATACTCGGTTTGGTTGAAACCAGTATCGGCAAAATGGTTCCCATCATGAGCGCCGAGGATCGTCAGCGCGATCCGCTGCTGGTTTATGCCGAGGCATACAACACGCTCATTTTGGATAAAAAGGGATTCAAAGGCGAGATTCCTGCGGTTGCCGGTCTGGCTCCGAAGGAAAACATGAAAGCTTATGTCGAGCGCAAATCATTCATCCATAACCTCGGTCACGCGATGACCGCCTATCTTGAATTCGTCCGGAACAAAGGCTATACGTATACCTGGGAAGCCATGGCAGATGCCGACATACGAAAAACCGCGAAGCTGGCGATGTGGGAATCAGGCAGGGCGCTCATCGAGGCTTATCCCGATGAATTCAACGAGCAAAACCAGGAAGAGCACATTGAAAATCTGCTGAAGCGATTCGCGAACCGCCATCTCGGTGATACGATTTTCAGGGTTGGCAGGGATATTCAGCGCAAGCTTTCTTACGATGATCGCCTGATAGGCGCCATGCGCTTCGCCCTGGCGCATGGTGTGGAACCGGTGATCACCGCCATGGGTGCCGCAGCAGCCTGTTTCTTTAAGAAAACAGATGAAGCCGGTGCGCTATTTCCCGGTGACGCAGAATTTCATGCGACAATTTTTCCCAAAGGCGTGGATTATATTTTATCAGCAGTTTGTGGATTGACCGGCAAAGACGCCACCGAAACGCAAATTATATCCCTCATCAAATCCCGATTCTACCGCTTCGCCTGATAACATAAGGCGGTTCAATGATGATGTAATCTTGCTCCCCCGCAAATTTATCCTATGAATGGTTATAAATTAAACATTTCGATGGACCATTGAGTGATGATAAAGCATGCGCTCTGATGCTTTGGAGTGAAAGCCCTTTCTGGATTTCACGATCCGCCTCGCATAAAAGGCGATGCACTCCGAAATGTTTGAGTTTTGCCCGTTCGAAGATCAAATCACCGCACGGTTGGTCGGCTCAATCAGCTTCACTTAAAACGCGATACGTCGATACCGTATTGTTTTATTTTGTAAGCTATAATGCGTTCGGTGGAATCCAGCAGACGCGCAGTTTTGGCTCGGTTGCCTTTGGTCGATTTGAGCGCGTCCTGAATGAGTTCCTTCTCGTAAGATTGCACGGCATCCTTCAGCGATAATTTGGGAATCGTGCCGCTGCTTTCAGCGGTTTGAAGTGTCGGCGGCAGATGATAGCTGTGAATCACCTGGTCTTCGCACACGAGAACAGCACGCTCGATGCAGTTTTCCAGTTCACGAACGTTGCCGTGCCAATGATAGCGCATCAGCATATCAATTGCCGCTGTGGAAATGCGCTTGATCGATTTGCCGTGCTGCCTGCCATATTTCAGCATGAAATGATCGGCTAGCAGCAATATATCTGGTTTGCGATCCCGAAGCGGCGGCAGGTAAATCGAGAACACATTGAGCCGATAGTATAAATCTTCTCTGAACTTGCCATCCGCCATCACGCGTTCCAACTGGGCATTTGTTGCCGCGATGATCCGCACGTCGACCTTGATCGTACTCGTCCCCCCCACGCGCTCGAATTCCTGTTCCTGCAACACGCGCAGCAGTTTCACCTGGGTCATTGAACTCAGTTCACCCACCTCATCCAGGAATATTGTTCCGCCGTCAGCCATTTCGAAACGCCCTTTTTTCCGGGCGATCGCTCCGGTGAAGGCGCCTTTTTCATAGCCAAAAAATTCGGATTCGATCAAAGTTTCCGGAATCGCTGCACAGTTCACACAAATGAACGGTTTGTCGCTTCTCAGGGAATTATAATGAATCGCCTCCGCTATCAGTTCTTTGCCGGTTCCCGATTCTCCTCGCAGCAGCACTGTGGTATTGGTTCGCGCCACCTGGGCGACCTGGTTGTAAACCTCACGCATCTCATGACTATTTCCGATTATTTTGTGGAAACGATATTCATCCTGCAATTTTTGCTTGAGCATTACATTTTCATCGATCAATTTTTGTCGCTCAATTTTCACCAGGTGTTGCACGCGAATCGGCTGCAACAATGCTGATGCAACGAGTTGAAAGAAATTCAGCGTACCATCGTAATCTCGTTTGGCGCTATACGGCACGCTTACGCTCAAAACACCGAATGTCTTATAATCGAGCGCGATAGGAACGCCGAAAAAGGATTGCTCTTGATTCCCGCCCGGATTCCAGGAGTGAAGGCGATTCAAAAATAGCGGCTCTTTGCTCACCTGCGGTATCACGATGGGTTTCGCGGTTTCGGCGATGCGTCCTGTCAAGCCTTCGCCGAGTTTATATTTGGTTTCAGTCATCTCCGCATTCAAGCCAATTGAAACTGCCAGGTTCAGCAATTTTCCGGTTTCATCGATTAAGAAAACTGCCCCCGATTTCACATCGCAGGAATTATGTAAAATTCTGAGCGTCGCCAGCAGCGATTCATCCAGATTCAGGCTTCGGCTTACTGCCTGATTGATTTCGACCAGAATCGAAAGCCTTCGCATGCCGGAAGCTGCGGAATTCAAATATTTTTTCGATTTGGCTTTGCTGTTCATCATACGAAATCTGTAGGTTAATTTTTCCTCGGTTGAGCGGTTCAGCGTTTAAGGTTCCAGGTTGATAAGCCTTAATGGAGGCAATGGGTGCAATCCAATAATTTCGGAACCAGTGGCGTATTGCTTATAATGGGTAAAAACGATGTTTAGGTGTGCTGTTTTAACCCATCCCCCGGCCCCTTCCCTTAAAACAAGGGAAGGGGAGAAAACCCGGCGGCGTGCAACGATAGCAAGTTCCCCTTCCCTATTGTTTAGGGAAGGGGCAGGGGTGGTGCGGCATGCCGATGGGTAAGAACGAAGCGTGCCAATTCTACAGCAATTTCCTCAACAATGATTCGGAATGGAGAAATTTTGCAACCTGTTGTTTTATAGAATTCTTAAATTACGTCATTTTTTTTAATTACCGTAATTATAGGATTGCACCC